>NZ_CEYXRG010000011.1:0-143514 GCF_982940295.1 Leisingera sp. | reverse complement strand
CAAAGCAGGCTTCTGATCCCCGCAAGCGGCGGGCCATGCGGCCCGCCGTCCTGCCCCTTAACGACAATCTGTGAATAAAAGGATGTGCCAATATGTCAGGCGCAAATGGGTATTCCATTCTGTTTGAACCGGTGAAGATCGGTCCCGTCACCGCGCGAAACCGGTTTTACCAGGTGCCCCATTGCAACGGCATGGGGCATGTGCGTCCGCAGGCCGAAGCCGCCATGCGCGGTATGAAGGCCGAAGGCGGCTGGGCCGTGGTCTCCACTCAAGAAACCGAAATCCACCCCACGTCCGACCTCGGCCCGTATGCGGAAAACCGTCTGTGGGACGAACACGACGTTCCCGCCCTGCGGCTGATGACCGAGAAAGTGCATCAGCACGGCGCGCTGGCGGCAATCCAGCTGGCCCACAACGGCCACCACGCCACCAACCATCTGACCCGCGCCCCGGTGCTGGCGCCCTCTGACGGGCCGATCGACACGGTTTTCCCGAAACAGGCCCGCGCCATGGACAAGGAGGACATCCGCAACCTGCGCCGCTGGCACCGCGCTGCCGCCCGCCGTGCCAAGGAGGCCGGGTTCGACATCGTCTATGTCTATGCCGGCCACCAGATGACCCTGCCCCAGCACTTCCTGCTGCCGCAATTCAACAGCCGCAGCGACGAATACGGCGGCTCTTTGGAAAACCGCGTCCGCCTGACCCGGGAGCTTCTGGAGGAAACCCGCGAGGAGCTGGACGGGCACTGCGCCGTCGCCTTGCGCTTTGCGGTCGACCAGATGATGGGCGCGGACGGGATGCAGGCGCAGGAGGAAGGCCGCGCTGTGGTCGAGATGCTGGCTGAGCTGCCGGACCTGTGGGACGTGAACGTCTCCGACTGGAGCAATGACAGCCAGACCACCCGCTTCCAGCCGCAGGACGGTTTCCAGGTTCCTTATATCGACTTCGTCAAGCAGGTGACATCGAAGCCGGTGGTCGGGGTCGGCCGCTTCACCTCGCCGGACCTGATGACTTCGCTGGTCAGCAAGGGCGTGCTGGACCTGATCGGCGCCGCCCGCCCCTCCATCGCCGACCCGTTTCTGCCGAACAAGATCAGGGACGGCCGCGTTGAGGAAATCCGCGAATGCATCGGCTGCAACATCTGTGTGTCGGCTGACAATCTGGGCGTGCCGATCCGCTGCACCCAGAACCCCACCATGGGCGAGGAATGGCGCCGCGGCTGGCACCCTGAGAAGATCGCGCCCAAGCGCAATGAAACCAATGCCTTGGTGATCGGCTCCGGCCCGGCGGGCCTGGAATGCGTACTGCAATTGTCGAACCGCGGCTATGACGTGACCCTGGCCGAAGCCGCGCCCGAGTTCGGCGGCCGCGTCCTGCGCGAATCCCGCCTGTCGGGACTGGCGGCTTGGAAACGGGTGGCCGACAACCGGCTCTGGCAGCTGCAGCAGCGCGCCAATGTGCACATGTTCACCGACAGCCCGATGAGCGCCACCGAAGTGACCGATCTGGAAATTCCCAATGTCTTCATTGCCACCGGCAGCCGCTGGCTGCGCGACGGCAGCGGCCGCTCCAGCCACGCGCCCCTGCCGGTTGAGGGCCTGCCGGTTTTCACGCCCGACGACATCATGGCGGGCGAAATGCCCCCTGCGGAAGGCCCGGTTATGATCTATGATGACGATCAGGCCTACCTCGGCGGTGTGGTGGCGTACCACCTGGCCGCGGCGGGCCGCAAGGTGATCCTGGCCACGCCCGGGGCCGTGGTCTCAGCCTTTACCGAACTGACGCTGGAGCAGGCCCGGGTGCAGGCCAGCCTGATCGAGGCCGGGGTCGAGATCATCCCGCTGCATCTGCTGCAATCGGCCGATGCGGGTGGCGTCACCCTGGGCTGCGCCTACACCGGCCGCCCGCGGACCGTGCCCTGCACCAGCCTGCTGATGGTGACCGCCCGCCAGCGCGACGCGGCCCTTTATGAGGAGCTGAAGGCAGACCACCCGCACCGCTTCACCACGCTGGAGCTGATCGGCGATGCCGCATCCCCGGGGCTGATTGCCGATGCGGTCTATGCCGGCCACATGGCCGCCCGCAATTTCGAACGCGACCCGGCGGCGGCGGACGCGGACTGGTTCCGCCGTGAATTGATCTCTCTGAACGATATGGGAGGCAGCTGATGCCCAAAGATGACCTGCAAGTGATGCGCGAGCTGATGGAAAGCCACCAGGAAGGCTTTGCGCTCGAACGCCATTTCTACACCTCCCAGGCGGTCTATGAACACGACATCCAACGGGTCTGGAACCGAAACTGGATTTGGGTTGGCCACGTCAGCCAGATCGCCGAGCCCGGCAACTACTTCCTGTTCGACTACGGCCCGGAATCGGTGATCGTGGTGCGCGACCGCGAAGGAGAGGTGCGCGCCCATATGAACATCTGCCGCCACCGCGGCTCCCGCGTGTGCCTGGAAAAGCAGGGCACCGCGCGGGTGTTCTCCTGCCCCTATCACGCCTGGACCTTCGGGCTGGACGGGCGTCTGCGCGGCGGCCGCGCCATGGGGCCGGATTTCGACCCCTCCGAATACGGGCTGTTCCCGGTTCAGGTGCAGGTATTCCAGGGCCTGATCTTCATCTGTGCCGATGAAAACCCGCCGCCGCTGGAGGAAAGCCTCGCCCGGCTTGCGCCGCTGTCGGCACCGATGCAGCTGGACAACCTGAAACTCGCGCATGAGGCCTCCTATCCGGTTCCCGCCAACTGGAAACTGGCGCTGGAGAATTACCTGGAGTGCTACCATTGCGCGCCCTCGCATCAGGACTATTCCCGCAGCCATTCGCTCAAGGATCCCGCGGATGTGGAGAAATACGGCGCAGACTTGCGCGACCGCTCCGCCTCCGCCGGACTGCCAACAGAGGAGCTTGATCTGACCGGCCCGAATGCGATGGCTCTGGGCGCGGATGTCTACTGGCGGCGCTACCCGTTGTTTCCCGGTTACCAGACCGGCAGCAAGGACGGTGAGCCGCTGGCCCCGCCGCTGGGGCAGCTGACGGGGCATGACGGCGGCGCCACCGATCTCGCGATCGGCACGCTGAACTATTTCCTGATCTATGCCGACCACCTGGTGGGATACCGTTTCATCCCCCGTTCCCTGCAGGAAACCGACATCCAGATCGCCTGGTATGTGCGCGGCGACGCCGAGGAAGGCCGCGATTACAGCAAAGAGGCGCTGACCTGGCTGTGGCACGTCACCTCGCTCGATGACGAACGCATCATCCGCCACAATCAGGAAGGGGTGAATTCGCACCGTTTCGTCCCCGGCCCGCTGTCGGAGATGGAGTGGAGCCTGCCCGGCTTCTACCGCAGCTATTTCAGCATGATCTGAACGCTTCAGACCCCAAAAATGAAAGCAGGCCGCGCCTTTGCGGCCTGCGCTGACCTTTCCGGAGACCGCTATATGGTTGACGTCACCAAGACCCGAACCCGCCGCCGCAGCGGCGGACGCGAAGCGCGCGCCGCCGCCCGCACCCAGGCCGCGCCCTCGCAGGCCATCCACGCAGGCATCCCCGGCGGCCGCTACAGACCGCTGTCGGATGCGGACATGCAGAAGATCCACCAGGCGGCGCTGACCATCCTGGCCCAAACCGGCATCGGCGACCCGACCGAGGGGCTGCTCGATCTGGTCCTGCCCAAGGGCGCCGAGCTCAACGCCCACGGCCGCCTCTGCTTCCCCCGCGCGCTGATGGAGGACTTGCTGACCAAGGCGGCCAGCGAATTCTACGTCCACGCCCGCGGCAGCCGCGCGGGCAAGGATGACATGCACTGCACCAAGGAGAAGGTTTATTACGCCAACTCCGGCACCGCGGTCACAACCTTTGACGCCGCCACCCGCAGCTACCGGCCCTCGGTGCTCAAAGATATCTACGATTTCACCCGGCTGGTGGACCGGCTCGACAACCTACACATGACCGGCGACACGGTGCTGGCCACCGACGTGCCGCAGGATTTCGAGCATGACATGTCGATGCTCTATGCGATCCTGGCCGGCAGCGAGAAACCCTCCTGCCTCACCTTCCGCGACCGCGCCCATATCAAACCGGCAATCGAGCTGTTCGACATGGCCTCCGGCGGCGAAGGCAAGTTCCTCCAGAAACCCTCCGTGATCTTCGGCGGCTGCCCGATTGTCTCTCCGCTGCGGCTGGGGCGCGAGAACCTGGAGATCATGATCGACACCGCCAAACTGGGCCTCACCTGTGATCTGGCGGTGCCGCCGCAGGCGGGCGCGACCTCCCCTGCCCCGCTGGCCGGCACGCTGGCGCAGGCGGTGGCCGAAACCCTCTCTTGCGTGGCCATCGTCAACCTGATCAACCCCGGCACGCCGGTGGTGTTCGCCGCCTGGCCCTTCATCACCGACCTGCGCACCGGCTCCTTCACCGGCGGCTCGGGCGAGCAGGCGCTGATCTCCGCCGCCGCCATCCAGATGGGCAACTTCTACAACCTGCCCACCTCGGTCGGCTGCGGCATGACCGACTCCAAGATCCCCGACGCTCAATACGGCCTTGAAAAGGCGCTGACCTTCAGCCTCGCCGCCCATGCCGGCGCGAACCGTTTGTGCGAATTCGGCGGCATGGTCGGCTCGCTGATGGGCTGCTCCTTCGAGTCGATGGTGATCGACAACGAAGCCGCCGGCATGATCTCCCGCACCCTGCGCGGGATCGAGGTCAGCGACGACACCCTCTCGGTCGATGTGATCCACGACTGCGCCATCAGCCCGGGCCATTTCCTCGGAAACAACCAGACGCTTGAGTACATGGAGACGGAATACGTCTACCCCGAACTAATGGACCGTGAGCTGACGGACACTTGGGAAAAGGCGGGAAAGCAGACCCTGTTCGACCGCGCCCATGAGGCCTCGGAGCGGATCCTGGCGGAGCATTACCCGAACTATTTCGGCAGCAAGCTGGACGCGGAAATCCGTGCCAAGTTTCCCGTTAAGTTGCCGCCAAGCGCAATGCGCCCCGGCAGCTGAGGCCGGGGCAGCATCATGTCCCGATGGCTGGCAGGTCACCGCCTGCCGGCAACAATCCGGTCGAGGATCAGCGCGCAGAACAGGATCGCCAGACCCGCCAGAATACCCTGCCCCGCCGCCGCATATTGCAACGCTTCCAGAACGTCCTCACCCAGCCCCTTGGCGCCGATCAGCGAGGCCACCACCACCATCGCCAGCGACAGCAGGATGGTCTGGTTGACACCGGCCATGATCGTCTTGCGCGCCAGCGGCAGATCCACCCGCCACAGCAGGTAACGCGGCGTGGCGCCAAAGGCGAGCGCGGCCTCGCGCACCGTGTCCGGCACCTGCTGGAGCCCCAGCACGGTAAAGCGGATCACCGGCGGGCTGCCAAAGATCATTGTGGCCACCACCCCTGCCGGCTTGCCGGAGCCAATGAAGGCCACAACCGGGATCAGATAGACAAAGGACGGCATCGACTGCATGAAATCCAGCACCGGGCGCACCACCGCAAACACCCGCGGGCGCCGCGCACAGTAGATGCCCAGCGGAATGCCCAAGGTGATCGAGATCAGCGCCGCCGCGCCCAGCAGCGCAATGGTGGTCATCGCCTTTTCCCAGAAATCCAGCAGCCCCAGATAGGCCAGCGCTGCACCGGTAAAGATCGCCACCCGGGCGCCCGCTGACAGATAGGCCAGCATCACAATGACCAGCGCCACCACCGGCCAGGGGGTATCGACCAGCACCACCTCGATCCAGTCGAGGAGCGTCCGCATCCCCGCCGTCAGCCCGTCAAAGAAGCCGCGGCCGGACGTCTTGGTCCAGTCGAACGCCGCCTGCACCCCGTCCCCCACATTCAGCCGCCAGTCGCGGTTGGTGGGAAAGGCGTTCAGCAGCGAAAACGCATCCGGCATCGCAAACTTCAGCGCCGACAGCACCACGACCGCCGCTGCCAGCACAGTGGAAACTGCCAGCCGCGGCACGGACCAGCCGCTGGCCACGCTGCGGTCGGAGCGCCAGCGGGCAAACTGCCCCTCCAGCGTCCAGTTCGCCAAGGATGCCGCCAGAAACTTCACCGACAGCAGCAGGGCGATGCCCGCAACCAGGTAGACAACACCGCTTGCATTGGCCGCCGCCGCGGCCTCCTGCGCCCCGGCCAGCGCGCCCTCCAGCGACTCCGCGGCACGTTTCAGCGAGTCCAATGAGGACGCGCCAGAGGCCTCCGCCGCCTCAATCTGCTGCCGCCGCAGCTCCAGCGTCTGTGCGATCTGCTCCGCCCGGATGCGGAAGTCGCGGCCCAGATCACCAAACAGGCCCATCGCGATCTGGATGTAGGCCAGGGTTTCCAGCACCAGAAAGCCCAGGAACCAGGACCAAAGCCCCCTTGCCCCGAACCAGACCGGGCCCAAAAGGCCAGCCGCCCAGTTCAAGGTGAACCGGTAGCCCGGCGCCTCCATCATGTAGCTGAAAACCTGCTGATAGTAGCTTTGCGACTGGCCGGTGAACTCACCCACCAGCGCGCTCAGCCGCCCGGCGGTTTCCGGTTTGATCTGTGATTGGTCGATGTGCTTCATCACCCTCCTCCTTACGCCTGGCTGTCCTGAATGGCGCGGATCAGCCCCGCGCGGTTGATCACCCCGACGGTGGCGCCAGCATCGGCAACTTTGACGATGCCGTGGCCATCCACCGCCAGATCCATCAGGTCGCTCAGGTCCATGTCGGGCCGCGCCACCTTGGCATCCGCGGGCAAGGCGCCGTGGGAGGCCTCGAATTCTGCAACCGGCTTCATCACCGAATGGGCAAAGATCATGTTGAGCTTGGAGATCCCGGCCACGAAATCCGCCACATAGTCATCTGCCGGGTTCAGGATGATCTCCTCCGGGGTGCCGATCTGCACGATGCGGCCGTCCTTCATGATGGCGATGCGGTGGCCGATGCGGATCGCCTCGTCCAGGTCGTGGGTGATGAACATGGTGGTCTTACCCAGCTTGCGGCTCAGCTCCATGAACTGGTCCTGCAGCTGCTTGCGGATCAGCGGATCCAGCGCCGAAAACGGCTCGTCCATCAGCAGGATCTCAGGGTCGGAGGCAATGGCGCGCGCGAGGCCAACCCGCTGCTGCATCCCGCCGGACAGCTCATGGGCGTATTTGTCCTCCCAGCCCGACAGCTCCACCAGCTCCAGCACCCGGTCGGCTTCCTCCCAGCGGCGCGCCTTGCCGGTGCCGCGGATTTCCAGCGGCATCGCCACATTGTCGCGCACGGTGCGGTGCGGCATCAGGCCGAAATTCTGGAACACCATGGCAACGCGGCGGTTGCGCAGGTCGCGCAGGCCCTCGGCGTTCAGCCCCATCACGTCCTCACCATTGATGAAGATATGCCCGTCTGTCGGCTCCAGCAGCCGGTTCACGTGGCGCACCAGCGTCGACTTGCCGGACCCCGACAGGCCCATCACGCAGAACAGCTCGCCCCGTTCGATCTGGAAACTGGCATCCGCCACCCCGACCACGCAGTTAAACCGTTCCAGCACCTGCGGTTTTGTCAGCCCTTCCGCGTGAATGGCCTTCAGCGCCTCGGCTGAGCGTGCCCCGAAAATCTTCCAGACGCCGCGTGCGTCAATTGCGATATCACCCGCCATGGCCTCCCCCTGTCTTCAAAAGTCTTTTGCCGGCCCCGCCGCCAGCCGGTCGGCGGGGCCAAAGGATGGGATCAGTTCAGGCCCAGCCAGCCGTCCACGATTTCGCCATTGGCCGCCAGCCAGTCCGACACCGCCGCGTCGATCTCCTGGCCCTGGATCACCACCTGATAGGTGAGCTTGGAGAGTTCCCCTGCATCCATGTCGATCTGGCTCAGGAACGACGCCGCCGCCGGGTTCCGCTGCTCCAGCGACTTGGAATAGGCCACCGTCACCGTCTTCACCTGGTCGCCCGAGGTGATCGAGGATTTGCCGTACCAGTCCGCGTCCTGATCCGGCTGGATGATAGTATAGGCCTCCGGGTCGTGCTCTGGCTCTTCGATCATCGTCACGTCATACAGCGCATGCACGTAATGCGGCTTGTAGCAGTAAAAGACGACGCCCTCTTTCTGCTCCACCGCATCCTTCAGCCGCGAATAGAACACGGTTTCATCTTCGGAGGACGGCTCCAGAAATGTCTCGATCCCGTAATCCCGCACCTTCACCTTGTGCACATTCGTGGAGGCCCAGCCGGAGGCACCCACCCAGATCTCGCCCTTGCCGTCGCCATTGGTGTCATAAAGATCCTGCGCCGCCGGGGTGGCGAGGTCGAAGATCGACTTCATCCCGTGCTCCTCGGCCATATAGGTCGGGGTGCAGAAACCGGACCGCCCCTCGTAGCTGCCGGAGGACAGCGCCACGGTGCCCTTCTGGTCCACGTATTCGTCGGTAAAGGACGCCTGGTTCGGCAGCCAGACGTCGGGGTGCACGTCGATATCGCCGCGCCCGCCGTCCATCGCGGCAAAGATCACCGCATTGGCGCCTGGGGCATAGCCCGCCTCGCCGCCCAGGCGCGTCTCGATCACCTGGCCGATGATCCGGCTCATGATCTTGGCGCCGGGCCAGCTGGGCTCGCCCACCATGACTTTTTCCTGCGCCATCGCACCGGTGCCCAAGGCGGCAATTGCAGTTGCAAACGCGAGATGTTTCATCGGTTTCTCTCTCCTGTTGCTGTGAGGTTTCGCGCTCAGGCGCGGGCCCGCTTGCGCTGCGGGTCTATGAAAGGAATGTTCGTAACGGTGGCGCCAAGGCGTTTCATCCGCCCGTCAAGCTGGCCAACTTCCAGCCGGGCGCCGTCTTCGGCGTGCTCGACACCCAGCCGGGCGATGGCGATGGCATGCTCCAGCGAGGGCGAGCGGGTGGCGGAGGTCACCACACCCACCTGCCTCTCGCCGGCATAGACGGGGCTGCCGTGCAACGGCACATCGTTGCAGCCAAGCAGCAACCCCTTCAGCACCCGGCGCGACTCCCGCGCGTTGCGTTCCAGCGCCGCCTTGCCGGTGAATTCCGGTTTGGTCAGATCAACGGCAAAGCCCAGCCCAGCCTCAAACGCGTCCACGCCCGCTGCGAATTCCGCATTGGCGGCGGCCAGCCCGGCTTCGATCCGGATGATCTCCAGCGCGGCAGACCCCATCGGGGTGATCCCGAACTCCTCGCCCGCTTCCATCACCGCGTCCCAGATTTCCAGCGCGTGCGCCTTGGAACAGAATATCTCATAGCCCAGTTCGCCGGTGTAGCCGGAGCGGGACAGCACGAAGGGGGCGCCCTCCCGGTCATTGAGCCGCGCCACGGTGACGCCGAACCATTTCAGCTGGTCCAGATGCGGCACGTGCGGCTGGGTAAAGGCGATCTTGCGCAACAGGTCGCGCGACCTGGGGCCCTGGATCGCCAGATTTGGCATCGCCCCGCGCATATCGTGAATGCGGACTTGCAGCCCCATCTGCTGCGCCAGCGTCTCCAGCACCCGGCCGCTCTCCTCCGAGCCGCAGCACCAGCGGAACAGGTCGGGCGCCAGCCGGAACAGGGTGCCGTCGTCGATCACCGTGCCGGCCTCATCGCACATCAGCGTATAGGAGCCGCGCCACACCGCCAGCTTGGCCACGTTGCGGGTGGTCGCCTGCTGCAGCAGCACCTCGGCATCGGGGCCGGCGATGTCGTATTTCCGCAGCCCGCTCATGTCCTGCACCGTCACCGCATTGCGGCAGGCCCAGTATTCCCCGGTGGTGCCATGCGACGGGAAGCTCACCGGCGCCCACAGGTCGCGGGCCGGGGCAAAATGCTGGGTCAGCGGTTCAAGCCGGTCATGAAAAGCGGAGTTCTGGCTGATCGACATCGGAGCGTCTTCCTTTTCGCGGTAGGCAACAGCGCGGCGCAGGGGTGTTTCGGGGCGGTAGATGCGCACATGCACATCGGTCGGGTTCCAGCCGTTGATCGGGTCGATGTCGTCCGGACAGGCGGTGGAGACGCAGACCAGATCCTCCAGCGCCCGCATCGCCACATAGTCGCCGGGGCGCGAATGCGACTCCTCGGTCAGGATGTGGTGCGAATGCGGGTCGACCCAGGTGTTCCAGAAGAAGTTGACCGCAGGCCAGGCCGCCCGCCGCTGCACACCATAGGGCGCGAGCGCATGGGACATGTTGTCGGAGCAGTTCACGTGGCCGGGAAATCCGCGCTCCTCGTACCCGCGCGCGGTGCAGGCCAGGCCAAAGGTGTCATGCCGCCCGCAGGTGTCCTGGATCACGTTCAGCATCGGCCGCATATCGCGGTCAAAGAACTTGTCCAGCAATCCCGGCCCCGGATAGGCACGCCGCACCATCGACCGGGTGGCAGTGCTGTCGATCATCAGCTCCTCGCCCCGCTCCAGCCCATCGGCGCGGAAAGCGGTAAAGTCGGAGCACTGCTGTCCTTCAACGTCGATGACCTGGATGATCTCGCCCTGCTTCACCTCATAGGCAAAGCCGGTGCCACGGCTGACGGTGAATTCCTCCCGCGTATCGCCCAATAGCGGCGGCAGCAGCGGCGTGCTGCGCTCCGCAGGCTGCCAGGTGACCTTGGTATTGGCCGGGGCCGCGCCATGCACCAGCGCCTCAGGGCTGGCCGTATGGAACACCCAGACCGTCGCCGCGCTGACCGCTTTCAGGATCAGCGGCACGCCGTTAGCCGCCAGATTTGCAGCGGGAATATCAGCGGTGGCGCCGCCATTTGCCGCGACCCAGCCCAGCAGCTCCGCGCTGTCGCACTCCGCAACCCTCAGACGTGCATCCGCCTGCAACCCCAACGCTGCCAGCGCCGGGCGCCCGCCGGCATCAAAAGCTGCGATCTGCACACCATCCTCGGCTTGGGCAATCTCTACCGACAGCAGGTCGCCCGCCTGCATTTCCTGCCGGATCCCGTCGCGCAGCGCCAGCACGCGGGTGCTTCCCCGGGCGGGTTTCGCAAAGCCGGGAAAGGCCCGGGCAGGGCTGTCGAAACCGATGTTGTCAAGGCCGCGCAGGACTGTGTAGCGGGTCATCTCTTCTGCCGATTCTGCAAAATGTAACTGGTTACATCGTTGATGAAACTGGTTACATGTGTCAAGAATTTCCTATCCGACCGGCAAAGGCGGCAAGAAAGGCAAAGAGCGGATGAGCAAGACACCAGGCCAGAAACGCGCGAACTTACGGGATGTTGCCAGTGCGGCGGGGGTGTCGGTGGCGACGGTCTCAAGGGTGATGAACGCGCCTGAAACGGTGGCCGAAAAGACCCGCCAACGGGTCGAGGAGGCGATGACCAGCCTGCGCTGGGTGCCAAGCGCTGCGGCGCGGGCGATCAACACCGGGCGCACCCGGTTCGTCGGCGCGCTGGTGCCGACCCTAGACAACGCGATCTTTGCCCGCTTCCTGTCCAAGCTGGAACACCAGCTTGGCACCCATCGGCTGTCGCTTGTGGTGGCCACCACCGACAGTGACCCGCAGACAGAGGCGGAAAAGGCCAAGACCCTGATCGACATCGGCGCCGAGGGGCTGATTGTTTCAGGCATCACTCATGACCCCGCGCTCTATGACCTGCTGGAGCGCAGCCAGCGCCCGGCGATCGCCACCTCCTTTTACGATCCGGATTATACCCTGCCCACCATCGGCTATGACAACGCCGCCGCCGCGGCGCTGGCGCTGGAGCATCTGACCGGCCTGGGCCACCGCCGGATTGCCGTGGTGCATGGCCCCCGCGCCAACAACGACCGAACCCAGGCGCGGTTGAACGGGCTGAATGGCTCCGGCGCTGCGCTGCAGCTGTTCGAGACGGAGATTTCCATCGCCGGCGGCTGCACCGCCGCCCGCGATATCCTGCAACAGACGCAGCAGCCGACCGCCATTCTGTGCCTGTCCGACGTGCTGGCCTCCGGCGTCCTGGCAGAGCTGCACCGGCAAGGGGTGTCCGTGCCGGCGGATATCTCACTCATGGGCCTCGACGACCTGCCCGGCTCTGCCCACATCCACCCGGAGCTGACCACCGTCCACCTGCCCGTCGCCCGCATGGGAACAGCGGCGGCGGATGCCATCGCTCAGTGGGTGGAGACCCAGACCAGACCGGACCCCGCCATGCTGGAGTCCGCGCTGGTCCTGCGCAAATCCACGGCACCGCCTAAGTAGCGCCTGACGCTACGGGACCACCGGCTCCTGCGCCAGCTCCAGATGCAGCGCGCTGCCGGTATAGGGGCTGGCGGCAATCGCCTCGTCGTCCAGCTCCACCCCCAGGCCCGGCTCGCGGGATGGGATCACATAGCCCTCCTCCCAGGTGATCGAGGACTTGAGGCAGGACATATACGGCCCTTCAAACCGGCCAATCGACTCGAGGATCAGGAAGTTCGGGCTGCAGGCGGAGATCTGGATATTCGCCGCCGCCACCACCGGCCCGCAATAAAGATGCGGCGCGATCTGCGCCTGCCGGGTTTCCGCCATGCTGGCGATCTTCTTGGCTTCCAGCAGGCCACCGACCCGGCCCAGATCCATCTGCAGGATCGAGGCCGCGCCAGCCTCCAGCACCCGCGCGAATTCATGCTTGGTGCAGAGCCGCTCACCGGTTGAAACCGGCACCGAAGTAAACCGCGCCACTTCGGCCATATCAGCGGGATTCTCCGGCGGCACCGGCTCCTCGAACCACAGCGGCTCATAGGGCTCCAGCCGCCGCGCCATCCGCTTGGCGCCCGAAACGGTAAATTGCCCGTGGGTTCCAAACAGCAGGTCCGCGCGGGTGCCGACCGCCTCCCGGATGCGCTTCACGAACAGCTCGCTGCGCTCCAGGTCCTCCATCCGAGGCTGGTGGCCGTCGTAGATCGTATAAGGCCCGGCCGGATCGAACTTCACCGCCGTGAAGCCTTCGTTCACCCGCTGCAACGCGACCTCGGCGGCGATATCCGGGTCGTTATAGACATTCGGCGTGTACGGGTCAGGATACACATCCCCCTCCGGCGGGTATAGATAGGTATAGCTGCGCAGCCGGTCATGCACCTGCCCGCCCATCAGCTCGTAAACCGGCTTGCCCGCGGCCTTGCCGATGATATCCCAGCAGGCCATCTCCAGCCCGCTCAGCACGCCCATCACGGTCACATCAGGCCGCATCGTGTATCCCGCGCCATAGGATTTGCGCCACAACTTCTCGATATGATGCGGATCGCAACCCGCGAACTGGCGGGCAAACATCTCCTCGGCCATCGCGCAGCACAGATCCGGCCCGAAGGTCGCGTTATAGATCTCCCCCACCCCGGTGATGCCGCAAGCAGTGGTGAGGCGCACGAAGATGAAGTATCGCCCGCCATGGCGCGGCGGCGGGTTGCCGAACACAAAGGTTTCGATGGTGTCGAGTTTCATGCGCGTTTCCCTGTTATTCCGCCGCCAAACGCTTGTTTTCACTGTCTTCCAGCACCAGCTCCGCGCCACGCGCGGCCAGCATCATGGTGGGCGCATTGGTGTTGCCGGAGGTGACGTTCGGAAAGGCCGAGGCATCAATCACCCGCAGGCCCGCCACCCCATGCACTCGCAGCCGCGCATCCAAAACAGAGTCACCCGCATCCTTGCCCATCCGGCAGGTGCAGGAGGCATGGAACACAGAGCCCGCGCGCTCGCGGAAGTTCTCCAGCAGCGCCGCATCGTCCATGTCCAGAATGTCCGGCGCCCGCCGCTCCCGCGTGACGCGCTTGATGGCCGGTGCCGCCGCCAGCGCCTGCAGCAGCCGGCTCGCGCGGACTGCTGTCGCCTTATCTTCTTCGGTCGACAGAGAATTCGGCTCGATCCGCGGCGGCTGCGCCGGGTCGGCGGACTGGATGCTGATCTGCCCCCGGCTGGTGGGCCGGCCTGGCTGCACGCACAACAGGAATCCGTTGTCCCGGTCAATCTGCGGCTTGCCATTGGCCTGCGTCGAATAAGACGCCGGGTTGCAATAGACCTGCACATCCGGCCGCGCCGCGCCCGCCGTTCGGACAAAACCGCTGCACTGGTTGACCGGCACGCTCAGCGGTCCGTTGCGGGTCAGCACATATTGCAGCCCGGCCTTCATCTGACCGGCAAAGCTGCCCAGCCGGTCGTTCAGCGTGGCGCTATTGGCCCAGAAGAAATGCGACACCGCCAGATGATCCTGCAGCCCCCGCCCCACCTGCGGCAGATCATGTTTCACCGCGATCCCATGCCGCTTCAGCAGCGCCGCCGGCCCGATCCCCGACAGCTGCAACAGCTGCGGCGAGTTCACTGCACCCGCGCTCAGGATCACCTCCCGCGCTGCCAGCGCCATCTCCGGCAGGCCCTTCACCCGGTAGGCCACCCCGGTGGCCCGCCTGCCCGCCGTCATCACTTTCTCCACCAGCGCGCCGCTCACGACGGTCAGATTGCCGCGCCGCATCGCGGGCCGCAGGAACGCATCCGCCGAGGACCAGCGCCGCCCGTCCTTCACCGTGCTGCGGACAAAGCCCATCCCTTCGCTTGGCAGCGTATTGGCACCGGCATCAGCAGCCGCATTCATATCCGGCAGGAACGGCCAGCCCATCTCCTGCCCCGCGGCAAGGAAGTTCCTGGCAAAGGGATGCATCCGCTCGCTCAGGTCCGTGACCCGCACCGGCCCGTTGCCGCGCAGCCGGCGGCGGCCTTCGTGCCATTCGTCGTGGCTCTCCAGCGCCTCATAGCTGCGGCGGACAGCGTCCCAGCCCCAGCCCGCCGCCCCTGCGGCCTCCCAATCGTCAAAATCATGCGGCAGCCCCCGCACGTAGGCCATCGCGTTGATCGAGCTCGACCCGCCCAGAACCTTGCCCCGCGGCCAATAGGCCTCGCGCCCGTTCAGCCCCGGATCCGCCGCCGCCGAATAGCGCCAGTTCACCTTGGGGTCCGAGAAGGTAAAGCCATAGCCCACCGGGATCTTGATCCAGAACCGCCGGTCAGTGCCCCCGGCCTCGATCAGCAACACCTTATGCCGGCCGCTGGCCGTCAGCTTGTCCGCCAGCACACAGCCCGCCGATCCGGCGCCCACGATAATGAAGTCAAATGTTTGCGCCATGACGTGCCAAGCCCGTTGATATCCCGCGACCTTGCACAGTGCCCCAGACATAAATCAAACAATGCGTTTTGCCCCTTAGGCCTAACTATGCTTAAAGGTTACCATGACCGACCTGCCCCATGTCACCTGGCTCAAGGCCTTCGAGGCCGCCGCGCGGCTCAACAGTTTCTCTGCCGCGGCAGAGGAGTTGGGCCTGACCCCCGCCGCCATCAGCCAGCAGATCCGGCTGCTGGAGAAACACCTGAACACCCAGCTGTTCAAACGCCTGCCCCGCGGCGTGGCGCTGACGGATACCGGCCAGGCCTATGCCCAGCCGATCCGCAAATCATTTGATGATATGCAGCGCGCCACCACCGGCCTGTTCAGCAGCAAGCGCAAGCGCGTGGTGCGGCTGCGGGCGACGATCTCCTGCGCCGCCCTGGTCATCGCGCCGCAGCTGGCCCGGTTTCAGGCCGAACACCCGGACATCTTCGTGCAGCTCTCCACCACCGTCTGGGCCAGCCGTTTTGACGAGGAAGCGCTGGACATCGACGTCCGCTACGGATCCGGCGACTGGCAGGAGGCTCAGATCCTGCATCTGGGCCACGAAAACGCCATTCCGGTGTGCAGCCCCGCCTATGCCGGGGCGCTCGGCGGCAGCCCATCCATTGAGGACCTGGCGCGCGCTGACGTTGTGCAGATCATCGGCTCGGAAACCGACTGGGGCCGCCTGGCCGATCTGCATGGGCTGACCCTGCAGGTGACCACCGACTGGCTCAAGGCCGACTCCTCATTGCTTGCCTTGCAAACCGTCGCCGCGGGCCACGGGGTGACGATGGTGCTGGAAAGCTTTGCCAAACAATACCTGGAGCAAGGGCTGGTCATCGCCCCCACCGCATACAAGCTCCCGAAACGCCGCTCGCACTACATGGTGATCAACGACCGCGCGGGCCAGCGTGACGAGGTGAAGACGGTCGCCGCCTGGCTCACCTCGCTCTATCAGACGCTGACCTGAGTCTGTTTTCCCTGCCTGTCCCCACGGGGACAGCGGCGGAAAACGCAGGCGCCCTAGTCTTGCAGCGCCTCAAGCGAGGCCGCCATCGCGCTCCACAGCTCCTCCGCCGGCTCGGTTCCAACCGAAATCCGCACGAAACCCGGCGCCACCGCATCCCCCCAGCGAGCGCGGCGCTCCGCCGAGGTATGCACCCCGCCAAAGGAAGTGGCCGAGCGGATCAGCGGGCAGGAGTTGATGAAGGCATCGGCCTGCTCCGCGCTGTCCAGCGTGATCGAGATCAGGAAGCCGAACCGCGCCATTTGCTGCTTGGCCAGTTCATGCGACGGGTCGGATGCCAGCCCCGGAAAGCGGATCGCCTGCACCAGCGGATGCGCGGCCAGCCGTTCGGCCAGCAGCTCTGCGGTGCTGCACATGCGGTCAAAGCGCAGCTCCAGGGTTTCCAGCCCCCGGTGCGCCAGCCATGCCTCCTGCGGGCCGGGGATGCCGCCGCCGAACTGGCGCCATTCCCGCGCCGCCTGCAGCACATCCGCGTTTCGGGTGGCCAGATGCCCCATCAGCACGTCCGAATGCCCGCCCGGCGCCTTGGTGTCGGAGGCCACAACCACATCCGCGCCCAGCTCCAGCGGGCGCTGACCCAGCGGGGTCATGGTGGTGTTGTCCACAATCAGCAGCCCGCCAGCGGCATGAACCGCGTCCGCAATCGCGCGCAGATCGCAGAGGTCGAGACCGGGGTTGGACGGTGTCTCCGCAAAAACAACGTCAAACCCCTCAAACCCGCCCTCGGCAAAGCTGCTGGTTGGGCGTTGCTCAACCTGAACGCCGAGGTTTTGCAGGAACCGTTCGCTGAGGCGGCGGGTCACGTAGTAGCCATCCGACGGGATCAGGATGCGGGACCCGGCCTTGACCGTGGCGAACAGCGACGCCGAGATCGCCGCCATGCCGGAAGGAAAGGCCAGCGCCGGGGCATCCTCCAGATAACCCAGCACATGTTCCAGATGCTCCCAAGTGGCGTTGTCGGCACGGCCATAGCTGGGGCCGCCGCTCCAGTCGCCCGGCAGGTGGTACATTGAGCTTTGCGTCAGCGGCAGCGCCACCGGGTCGCCCTCGGACAGCGTATTGCCGCGTAAATGCAGCATGGCTCCGGCATTGGGTGCGGTTGGTTTGTCCATGGGGCGCCTCTCCTGAAACTGGGGGTTTCAGGATTGATAACCGGCAAAAACAAGAAAGGAAATCAATGACGCATGAGAACAAAATGCTGAGGGCAGCACCCGTCCGCGGGCGGAAGCGAAGCGCCCGCCCATGGGGGCGGACGGGCGCTGCCCGGCGGTGCCGCCGGGCAGTACAGTATAGAGAGTATTTACCCCATCCAGCGGCGCACCGGCGCGGCGGATTCTTCCAGCGCCTGGCAGACCACGTCAATCAGGGTCGGACCGTCATGGGCAAAAGCTTCCTGGATAGCTGGCTCCAGCTCCTCCGGCTTTTCAACCCGCCAGGTCTTGACCCCAAAGGCCTCAGCCACCGCAGCGTGGTTTGTGCGGTTGAAGTCCACATTATAGTAGCGCTTGCCGCAGTCATCCCGCTGGCTCGCCTTGATCCAGCCGAAATTCGCGTTGGAGAACACCACATAGGTGATCGGCGCGTTGCAGCGGACCACGGTCTCCAGCTCGCCGCAGGTGAAGTTGAAGGAGCCGTCGCCCATCATCCCCACCACCTTGCTGGACGGACGCCCGAACCAGGCGCCCAGTGCTGCCGACAGCGCATATCCCAGCGCCCCATGGGCGCGGTTGGTAATGTACTGGCGGCCCGGGTGTTTCTGCTGCGAATAGGCGTTGTAATAGGGGCAGCTGGTGCCGGGGTCGGAGACCACGATGGCGTCGCCGGGCAGGTTCCGGTTCAGCGCGTGGATGATCTGCTCCGGCAGGACCTGATCTGTCTTGCTGTTTGCCAGTTCCTCGAACTTGGCGAACTTGCGCTGCTTGATATCGGCCACTTTGGCGGCACCGCCGAAGGACGGCAGATCACCCTCGCGGCTGTCCAGATAGGCGTTCACCGCCTGCAGCGCCAGTTTCAGGTCAGCGACCACGCCGACCTCGGTCGGGTAGTTGGCGCCGATCACCATCGGGTCGTTGTCGAAATGCACGATCCGCTGGCCAGGCTTCGGCGCTTCCCAGCGCGAGGTGGTGGTGGACCCGGCGCGGCAGCCCATGAAGATCACCAAATCGGCACCCTCCATCATCTCCCAGGTCTCATTGGTGCCGCCGTTGGAGCCGACCACGCCCAGCGACTGCGGGTGGATGTCGGCCAGCGAGCCCTTGCCGGAGATCGAGGTGCCGACAGCAATGTCGAGCCGGGAGGCCAGCTTGCCCAGCTCCTCCATCGCCTGCGCGATCACCACGCCGCCGCCGCAGACGATCAGCGGCGACTTGGCGGTCAGGATGGCTTCGACAGCAGCCCCGGCCGCGCCCGGTTCCGGCGCTGCGCGGTAGGCGGGGTAGCTTTGATGCTTGGGGTCGCCCCAGATGTCATCCGCCGGAACATCGTCGTACTGGATGTCATAGGGCAGCCCCAGATGCGCCGAGCCGGAACGGCCGGTGGTCATCGCCCGGAACGCCTGGCGCACCATGCGCGGGATGTGGTCGGCGCGTTTAATCACCGTGTTGAACTTGGTCAGCGGCCCCATCAAGACCTCTTGGTTCACCTCGGTCAGCGGGTACTTTCCATAGGATCCGACCGAAATATCGGTGGTGATCGCCAGCACCGCATAGGAGCTTTCGTTGGCCTCAATGAGCCCCGGCAGGATGTAGGTGGCGCCGCCGCCGGACGGGCCTTCGCACACCCCGACCCGCCCGGTCACGCGGGAAAAGCCGTCGGCCATATAGGCGGCGCTGCGCTCGTCGCGGGTGAGAACATGGGTGATGCCATGCTCCAGCCGGTTCATCGCGTCATAGAATGGCAGCGTGGTGTCGCCGCACAGGCCAAAGATATGGGTGACGCCATGCGCCTCCAGGGAGCGCACCATCGCCTCGGCGCCGTTTATTGTATTTGTCATGGGACCTCCCAAAGCCTGCATGAAACCTGCCCCGGGGAGAGGCCCGGGATTCGCACTCCAAACTGTATACAATTCTGTAGATAGATGTGAAGACTAATCTTCGAAAACCGCTTCGCCTGTCGCGCAAGCGGCAGGCACGCGTCCGCCCGCCCCATGGCGGGCGCGTTCCCGCTCCCACCCGGACGGACGCTTAGCGGCTTGATATAACCGGTTGAGCTTTTGGGGCTTTTAGGTGCTGCTTTCAGCAGCGTCCGCCAGGATTTCCGTCACATATTCCCGCCAAGCCCCGGCAAAACTGGCGGCCAGCTGCGACAGGGGCCGCTCGCTGGGGGTCAGGATCGAATAGCCAAAGGGGATCTGCGGCTCGAACGGCAGGAAGCGGATCCGCGCCTCCCCCGCGTTGCTGCGGCGGTAGCTTTCGGCGCTGAGCACATCGACCACGGCACAGGCCTGGCCCGCGGCGATGAAGTGGAACAGCGGCAGGAAATACTGCGCGTCATAGCGCAGGTTGAACTCGGCGCCCGCGGCCAGAAACACCTGCGAGGTGGCCTGATAGGTGTTGTGATCCGGCTGCAAGGCCCCCATCGGCACGCCGTTCAGATCGGCCGCCGTGATCACCGCACGGTCTGCCAGCGGGTGGCTGGCCGGCACGGCACACAGGCAATTGCTGGGCAATTCCTCCGCCGTATACAGCTTGCGGTCGCCGCGGAACCGGGTCATGTCGCAGAACCCGATATCGAAACTGTTGGCCGCCACCAGGCTGCGCACCTGCGGCGACGACCGGGTGGCCAGCGTCACCCGCACCTCGGGCTTGCCGGCGACAAAGCGGCTGATGAACTCCGGCAGCAGAAAGGTCGATGGCCCCGGCATCGCCACGATGCGGATGGAGCCCTGCACCCGGTCGCGCATATTGGCCAGGTTCTGCTGCGCAGTTTCCATCCGCGACAGGATCTCGGTCGCCTCTTCCATCAGATACTGTGCCTCGGGCACCGGCACCAGGCGGCGGCCCTCGCGCAGGAACAGGGTCAGGCCCAGCTCCTCCTCCAGCGTCTTGATGGCGGCGCTGATGGCGGGCTGGGTGCGGTGCAGGTTGCGCGCCGCCTGGCTGACCGATCCGGTCTTCATCACCTCGTGAAAGACCGCAAGCTGGTGAGAGTTCATGTTCCGGCCCCTTAGCGCAAAGCAATCATAAATCTGATCTATGCATACAGTATAATTTTAAATTTGTACTTATGAGTTTCCTTAATCATGATGCAAAAATCGGAGGAGAGAGCTGCCGGGCAAAGCCGCAGCCAAAAACCAAGGGAAGAGACAATGGGAATTTTCAAGAAACTGACCGGGGCCGCGCTGGCGTGCACCATGCTGACCGGCGCCGCGGTGGCGCAGGACATGACCTTTTTCCGCATCGGCACCGGCGGCGCGGGCGGCACTTATTTCCCGATCGGCGGCATCATTGCAAACGCGATTTCCAACCCGCCGGGCTCGCGCTCCTGTGACGAGGGGGGCAACTGCGGCGTGCCGGGTCTGGTGGCGATGGCGCAGTCGACCAACGCCTCGGCCCATAACGTGAACGCCATTCAGGCGGGCCAGATGGAAGCGGGCCTCTCTGGCGCCGCAACCCTGCATTTCGCCTACCACGGCAAGGGCAAGTTCGAAGGCAACGCCAAGCCCGACCTGCGGGTGATCGCCAACCTGTTCCCGGAAGACCTGCACCTGGTGCTGCCTGAGGGCCACAAGCTGGAGAGCCTCGCGGCGCTGAAGGGCAAGCGCGTGGGCATCGCGCAGGCGGGCTCCGGCACCCAGATCGCGGTGGAGCTGATCCTGAACGACCACGGCGTCAACCGCGATAACATCGACGAGGCAGAGCTGAACAACGCCCAGTCCGCCGAGCGCATCGCCGACGGCCAGCTGGACGCCTATTTCTATGCCGCGGGCACCCCCGTCGCGGCGATGATCCAGCTCGACAACACCAAGGGCATGGAGCTGCACAACTGGTCGGCGGAAGAGGTCAAGATGGCCAACACCACCGTGCCTTACTACATCCCCTCGACCATTCCGGCAGGCACCTATCCGGGTGTGGACTATGACGTGAACACCGTGGCGGTCTCCGGCATGCTGGTCACCAACGCCAACATGGATGAAGACCTGATCTATGAGATCACCAAGGCGATGTGGTCCGATACCGCCCGCAAGCTCTTGGACAACGGCCACCCCAAGGGCAAGGCGATCACCTTGGAAACCGCACTGGACGGCGTTGAGGGCATCGGCGTGCCGCTGCACCCGGGTGCTGAGCGCTTCTACCGCGAAATCGGCATGCTGAAGTAACGTTTAACCGCGGCATTTCAATACAAAAGGTATCGCCCGGCGGCACCGCCGGGCAGCACCCGACCCTCCCCACGGGAGGGCGCTTCACGCCCACCCAGGGTCAGGCGCAGCCCTCAGTGTCAAGACGCGACCTGGCCCTCTGTTTCAAAGAATTACCGGGAAGCCTAAACACCTGCTGCAAGGAGATCCTTGCTGCCACTTTCCGTTTCCCGGCACCGTGCCGGTGAAGCCCCGGAACTGGAGACCCCGATGTCCCTAGACACCCATCTCGACAACAAGGCGCTTGAGGAGCTGGAGAAGCAGTACGACTCCGCCCTCAATACGCGTAACAACGGCCCCAGGCTGACTGGCGTCATCTATTGGGCCAGCATCGCCTTTGCCCTCTATCACCTTTGGACGGCCGGCTTCGGCACGCCGGTGGACCATGTGCATATGGGCATTCACCTGGCAGGGCTGTTCCTGTTTATCTTTGTGGGCTTCCCGATGATCCGGACCGCGCACAGCCTGGACTGGCGCGGGCCCAATCCGCTGCGCCCCGGCAATGTGCCGCTCTATGACTGGGCGCTCACCGGCCTCAGCATGGCGGCGGCGCTGTTCCTCTGGGTCAGCTGGCGCGGCTTTGACATGTTCGGCTTTGACATTGCCGAACAGGCGCTGCGGCAGGGCAACCCGTCCAGCCTGGATGTGTTCTTTGGCTCGGTGCTGATCCTGACGGTGCTGGAGATCGCGCGGCGCACCATCGGCTTTGTGCTGCCGCTGATCATCCTGGTGTTCATGGTCTATGCGCTGTTCGGCCCCTACATGCCCGCGCAGATCCTCAAGCATCCGGGTGTGAACTGGCAGCAGTTCGTCAACAACATGTATTTCCCGTCCGAAGGCATCTTTGGCGTGACGCTGTGGGTGGTCTCCACCGTGGTGTTCCACTTTGTGCTGTTCGGCGTGGTGGCGCAGCGGATGGGGCTGGGGCAGTTCTTTGTCGACAACGCCATGCTGCTGGCGGGCCGCTACACCGGCGGTCCGGCCAAGGTTTCCGTTGTCTCATCCGCCTTCTTCGGCACCATTTCCGGCTCGTCGATTGCCAACACGGTCTCCACTGGCTCGCTGACCATCCCCAACATGAAGAAACTGGGCTATCCAGGCCATTTCGCAGGCGGGGTTGAGGCGGCGGCCTCGGCAGGCGGCCAGATCACCCCGCCGATCATGGGGGCGGCCTCCTTCCTGATGGCCGAGTATCTGGAGGTGCCCTACACCACCATCGTGATTGCCGCGATTGTGCCGGCGATGATGCACTATATCGGGGTGATCTCGATCGTGCATTTCACCGCCAAGAAACTGGGTCTGACCGCCTATCCCAAGGATCAGCTGCCCAAGTTCCTGCAGGTCTGGAAAGACGGCTGGTACACCATCATTCCGCTGATTGCGCTGCTGCTGGTGCTGTTCTCGGGCTATTCGCCGAACATGGCGGCCTTTATCGGCCTCAGCCTGTGCGTGGTGGTCGGCTTCTGTGCCTTCAACAAGCCTGCGACCATGGTGATCCCGCTGGCCTTGCTCGGGTTCATCTTCTGGAAGGCATCGCCCTACTCCGGCGAGGGGTACACCCCTGTCATGGCGGGGATGCTGGCGGCGCTGACGCTGATCGGCTGCCTGCACCGCAACGAGCGGCAGAATTTCCGCGACCTGTTCGACAGCTTCCATGTCGGCGTGCAATACGCGCTGGCAGTGGGTGCTGCCTCAGCCGCCGTGGGCATCGTGGTCGGTGTGATCAACACCACCGGCGTCGGCTTCCGCCTCGGCTTCATGGTCACCGGCGGCGCGGCGGATATGGCGGCAGCGATTGCGCCGCTGCTGGACTGGACCACGATCGAGGCGTTCAGCCAGCCGTCGATCCAGCAGTTCCTGTCGCTGGTGCTGATCGCCATGGCCTGTATCCTGATGGGGGCCGGCCTGCCCACCACCGCGCTCTATATCATGCTGGTGGCGGTTGCGACGCCTGCCCTCAGCCAGCTGGGCGTGCCGCCGCTCGCCACCCATATGTTCGTGCTCTACTACGGTGTGATTTCCGAGATCACCCCGCCGGTCTGCGCCTCGGCCTATGCGGCGGCAGGGATTGCGGGCTCCAACCCGTTCCGCACCGGTCTGAACGCGTTCACCCTGGGTCTGGGCAAGCTGATGGTGCCGATGGTGTTTGTCTACGCGCCCACCATGCTGATCGTGCTGCCAGAGCATTTCACACTGCTGAGCTTCACTCAGGTCACCCTGACCTGCGCCGCAGGCGTCTTTGCCATCGCCACGGCTGTCTCGGCCTATTTTCTGGCCCCGCTCAGCGGTATCTGGCGGCTGCTGATGGCCATCGGCGGCCTGCTGCTGGTGGCGCCCTCCGGCGGCTCCGACATCGCGGCACTTGTGGTGATGGCGCCGGTGCTGGTGCAGCAGCTGGGCCAGCAGCGCAAACTTCAGACCGGGGCCGCGCAATGAGCGGCCCCGCCTCCCCCGATGTGACGGTCCTGGGGGCCGGCATCGTCGGCATCTGCTCGGCCCTCTCCCTGGCCGGGCGGGGCCTTCGGGTCCGCCTCATCGACCGCGACGCGCCGGGCCAGGCAACGTCTTACGGCAATGCCGGCATCATCTCCCCCTGGTCGGTGGTGCCGCAATCCATGCCGGGCCTGTGGAAGAAGGTGCCGGGCTGGCTGCTGGACCCGCTGGGGCCGGTGACGGTGAAGCCAACATACCTGCCCAAGGTCGCCCCCTGGGGCCTGCGGTTCCTGTCGGAGGGGCGCGCGGGGCGGATTCAGCAGATCTCCGACGCGATGGACACGCTGAACCGCAACTGCGTCGAGCTGTACCGCCAGCACCTGGCGGGCACCGGGCATGAGGATCTGGTGCAGGACAGCTATTACGTCCACGCCTTCCGCAATGCCGAGGCCGCCGATCTGAATTCGGTGGATTACCGGATGCGCGGCGACCGCGGCGCCGACATGGAGCGCATAGGCGCGGCGGAGCTGCGCGATCTGGAACCGGCGCTGACGCCCGAGTTTCAGGCCGCGATCCTGATCAAGGGCCAGGCCCGGGCGACCTCCCCGGGCCGGATCGGCACCGTTCTGGCGGAGAAGTTCCAGGCAATGGGCGGCGAGATCCTGACCCGGACGGTGCGTGGCATTCTGCCATCGGAGACCGGCGGCTGGACCTATACCACCGAGGCCGGCCGGGAATGGACGCCCAAGCTGGTTCTGGCGATGGGGGTCTGGTCCGGAGAGCTGCTGAAGCCGCTGGGCATCAGGATCCCGATGGAATCCGAACGCGGCTACCACGTGTCGTTTCAGAATCCCGGCGTCGCGCTCAACAACTCGATTATGGATATGGACATGAAATTCGTGGCCTCCTCGATGGAGGAAGGGCTGCGGGTGGCGGGCACCGCCGAGTTTGCCGGGCTAGACCAGCCGCTGAACCAAAAGCGGCTCGACGGGCTGGTACAACTGGCCAAGGCGCTGCTGCCGGACCTGCGTGCGGACGATATGGACACCTGGTCCGGCCAGCGCCCCAGCCTGCCCGACAGCCTTCCCTGCATCGGCGAGGTCGAGGGGTTCCCGGATCTGATCGCCGCCTTCGGCCACAGCCATTACGGCCTGATGATGGCCCCGAAAACCGGGCGGCTGGTGGCGGATATCGTGAGCAAAACTCCCGTGAATGAAGACCTCTCGCCGTTCCGGGCGCGGCGTTACGAAAGGATCAAGGCATGACCATCCACCCCGGCGGGCAGAATATCTGCGGCGTCTCCATCGGCGTTCTGGCGCTGGAGAGCTACTTCCCCAAGCCGCCCGGCCATATCAAGAACCCTTCCAGCCTGCAGTTCACCACGCTCTATGAAATGCTGGACGGGATTACTGTGCCGAAACTGCTGGCCAACCCTACCGGCGAGATGAAGGACCGGCTGATCGGCGCCGCCAAGCGGCTGGAGGCCAAGGGGGTGCGGGCGATCACCGGCTCCTGCGGCTTCCTGGCGATTTTCCAGAAGGAGATCGCGGCCGCGGTGAATGTGCCGGTGTTTGTCTCCTCGCTGATCCAGGTGCCGCTGGCGCATCAGATGACCGGGCGCACCGTGGGGGTGATCACCGCCTCAGCGGGCAGCCTGACCGAGGCGCATCTGCAAGGTGTCGGCGCGGAGAACACGCCTATCGTGGTGCAGGGGCTGGATGATGCCGAAGAGTTCTCCACCGTGATCCTGCGCAATGAGCGCACGGCGATGGATCTGGCCAAGGTGGAGGCGGAGCTGCTGGCCGCCGCCGAGGGCATGATCGCCCGCAACCCCGGGATCGGCCCGATCGTGCTGGAATGCACCGACCTGCCGCCCTATGCCCATGCGTTGCAGGCAGAGCTTAACCGGCCGGTATTCGACATCATCACGCTGTCGGAGATGGTCCACCGGGCCGCGCTGCGGGTACCGTTTTCGGGGTTTATCACTTAAAGCACTCCTACGGTCATGCACCGCCCTGCCGCAGGCCGGGCCGCGCCGACCCGCCCCCATGGGGCGGCGCGATTGCGCCACCCCGCGGGTCAACGCCGCCCTTCGGTTACTCTCCTGATCCCAGGGGCTTGAATTTGCCTACCCCGAAGGGTCTTCCCGCAAAGAAATTTCGGCCCCTAAGCCCCGGAAGTTTTTGGATGCCCCAGCCCGGCATCCACCCTACTGTGGCGGCAACTCAAACGCCTTACGGTTGGACTTGCTATGCCCCAGATCAATGACACCCTCCTTGACCAGATCCGCGCCCGTTTCGCCCAGGTGGACGAATGCCCCCAGCAGGGGCCGCGCGTTTTCTTCGAGAACGCCGGCGGCGCGCTGACGCTGAATTCGGTGGTGGAGACCTCTGCCCGCTATGCCGCGATCCCCGACAACCAGGGCCGCGACAACCCCGGCAGCCATGAGCTGGTGCGGGTGATCGCCAAGGCCAAGGACGACATGCGCGTGATGATGAACGCGCCCGGCGGCCAGTTCTTCGCGGGCGAAAGCGGCACCGAGCTTCTGTTCCGCCTGATCATGAACGCCTGCCTAGGCACCGCGGAAGGCTGCACCGTTCTAGGCTCGACGCTGGAGCACCCGGCCACCCGCTCCGCCTGCGCCCGCTGGGCCGGGGTGGCGCGGCAGAAACACGTGCTGATCCCGCATGACGACGCCAGCGGCACAATCACCGCGGAGGCTTACGCCCAAGCCGTCACGCCGGACACGGTTGTGGCAACCATCGTCCATACCTCTCCGGTTACTGGCATGGGCGTCGATCTGACTGCCTGCGCCGCCGCCATCCGCAAAGTTGCGCCGGAGTGCTTCATCATCGTTGACGGCATCCAGCACGCCGCCCACGGCCGCATCGACCTGACCGCCTACGGCGTCGATGGTTATGTAATCTCGCCCTACAAGATGTTCTCGCGCCACGGCTATGGCCTCGCTTGGATCTCGGACCGGCTGACCGCCCTGCCGCATAACGCACTGATTGACGGGCCTGCGGACAACTGGGAAATGGGCACCCGCGACACCGGCAGCTATGCAACGCTCTCGGATGTGGCCGGATACCTGGAATGGCTCGGCGGCAAGGTCAGCGATGCCACCGACAGGCGCGCGAAATTCGTAGCCGCGGGCGAAGCGATCCATGCCCATGAAAAAGCACTGACCGACGCGATGATCCATGGCATCGGCAACCTGCCCGGCCTGGCAGAGATGGAGGGCGTCACCATCCTGGGCGGCGCGGACAACCCCGCGCGGGAAGGGCTGGTGTCGCTGACGGTCGCCGGCGTGCCCTCGGTCGATGTGGTCAAACGCCTGAACGAGCAGGGTATCCGCACCCACCTGCGCAAGGCGGACCATTACTCCGGCAACATCCTGACGCCGCTTGGCATGGACAGCTGCGTCCGCGTCTCCATGTGCCACTACAACAGCGTCGGCGAAGTGGCGAAATTCCTCGGCGTGATGAAAGAGATCACCGGGTAAAAAACAGAGCTGAGGGCGGCGCCTTCCCAGGGGGAAGGTCAGGCGTTGCCCGGCCTCTCGGCCGGGCGGTCCGTATCTGAAGGGATCGCTTAGATGACCCAACGAATCCGGGGCCATTGGGTCTGAATTCTTCACGGGTCATCCCCTGCCTCCGCCGCTAGGGTCGCCGGGAAGGATTTGAGCGGCCCGCCCCGGCCTGCAGGGCGCGCCGTGCCAGAAGCGCAGGCAAAGGAACATGACGCATGAAAACCCATGCACAGGCAGTTGTCATCGGCGGCGGGCTGGTCGGCTGCTCGATCCTCTACCACCTGGCGAAACTCGGCTGGAAAGACGTGGTGCTCTTGGAACGCGATGAGCTGACCGCGGGCTCCACCTGGCATGCGGCAGCCAACATCCACGGGCTGCACGACAACAACAACGTGACCCGCATCCAGCACTACACGATGAACCTCTATAAGGAGCTGGAGAAGGAAACCGGCCAGGGCTGCGGCGTGTTCCAGCCGGGGTCCCTGTATCTGGCCAAGACCGAGGAGCGCGAGCATCAGCTGCGCCTGCAGGAGGCCAAGGCGAAATACTACGGCCTGAACTTCCATGAGGTCAGCCGCGAGCAGGCCAAGGAACTGCACCCGCTGGCGCAGTTCGACGACATCCGCTGCATCATGTTCGAACCCGACGGCGGCAACGTCGACCCGTCGGGCGTGACCATGGCCTATGCTGCCGGCGCCCGCGCCATGGGCGCCCAGATCGAACGCTTCTGCCCGGTGATCGGCACCGAGCAGCAGCCCGACGGCTCTTGGATCGTGAAGACCGAAAAGGGCGACATCCATACGCAATGGGTGGTCAACGCAGGCGGCCTCTGGGGCCGCGAGGTGGCGGCGATGGCAGGTCTCACCCTGCCCTTGCAGCCGACCGAGCACCAGTATTTCGTGACCGAGTCCATCGACGAGGTCGCCAAGCTGGGCCGCCGCCTGCCCTCCATCGCAGACCGCGACGGCGAGTACTATTTCCGCCAGGAGGGCAACGGTTTCCTGATTGGCGCCTATGAGAAGGACATGCGCTTCTGGGCCGAGGATGGCACCCCGCTGGACTTTGCGCATGAGCTGTTCCCCGACGATCTGGACCGGATCATGGAAAACGTGATCCGCGCCACCGAACGCGTTCCCTGCGCCGAGACCGCAGGCGTCAAGCGGGTGATCAACGGCCCGATGATCTGGTCGCCCGACTCCAACGCCATCTGGGGCCCGGTGCCAGAGCTGAAAAACTACTTCTGCTGCACCGGCATCATCCCCGGCTTCTCGCAGTCCGGCGGCCTCGGCCTGCTGGCCGCCCAGTGGATGATCGAGGGCGAGCCGCAATACGACATGTTCGCCTGGGACCTGGCGCGTTTCGGCGACTGGGCCGACAAGAAATTCACCAAGGCCCGCGTCGAGGACCAGTACGCGCACCGCTTCGCCATCCACTTCCCGAACGAGGAACGCAGCGCCGGCCGCCCGGCCCGTGTGCGCCCGGCATATGAGCTGCAAAAGGAAATGGGCTGCGTCTTTGGCCTCAACTGCGGCTGGGAGCATCCCCTGTGGTTCTCCGGCACGCCCGGCACACAGGACACCAACAGCTTCACCCGCCAGAACTGGTGGGAGCCGGTGGGCCGCGAGGTCAACATGCTGCGCGAAAACGTCGGCGTGATCGACATCTCGAACTTTGCCAACTACGTGATCAAAGGCCCGGGCGCGTTTGAGTGGCTCGACAAGCTGGTCGCCAACAAGGTGCCGGCCGAGGTCGGCCGCTCCTGCCTCACCCCGCTGATCTCGGTCCGCGGCGGCGTGGCTGGCGACTTCACCATCACCAAGGTGGCGGATGATGAATACATGATGGTCGGCTCCGGCATGGCGGAACGCTATCACCAGCGGTTCTTCAACATGATCGAGCTGCCGGAAGGCACCACGTTTGAGGTCGCGACCAACCGCATAGCGGGCTTCAACGTGGCGGGTCCGAAATCCCGCGACATGCTGCAGCGGCTGACCAATGCGGACCTGTCGAACGAGGCTTTCCGCTTCATGCGCTCGCGCACCATCGAGGTGGCGGGGGTGGAATGCCTGGCGATCCGCGTGTCCTTCACCGGCGATCTGGGCTGGGAACTGCACTGCGCCGAGGAGGATCAGGTCAAACTCTACTCTGCCCTGCTGGCAGCCGCGGCGGAGTTCGACGGCGGCCCTGTGGGCGGTCGTGCGCTCGGCTCCCTGCGGATCGAAAAGGGCTATGGCTCCTGGGGCCGCGAATACAGCCAGGAATACTGGCCGCAGGAGGTTGGCCTGGCCGGCCTCATCAAGCTGGACAAGGACTTCCTCAACAAGGAGGCCTATCTGAAGGTCAAGGACAACGCCCCGCGCGAGGTGCTCTCGGCCTTTGAGATCGAAGCGGTGAACGATGCCGATGCCTCGGGCGGCGAGCCCATCTTCACCCCGGACGGCAAGCCGGTGGGCCGGGTGACATCCGGAGCCTACGGCTACTCGGTCGGGAAGTCGCTGGCGCTGGGATATGCCAACCCGGCAGTTGCCAAGCCGGGGGATGAGGTCGAGGTCTATATCCTGGGCAAGCCGCACAAGGCGCGGATTCTGGAAGCTGCGGCTTTCGACCCCTCCGGCGCGCGCCTGCGGGCCTGAGATCCACCCAACCAGTCAGCGGGCCGCCTCAATTGGCGGCCCGAATTGAATCGAGAGGGGCAGTGCCGACCGCGGGCGGAAGCGAAGCGCCCGCCCATGGGGGCGGTCGGGCGCTGCCCGGCCTTCGTCCGGGCGGGTCTTTTGTGCAAGGGGGCCGAAGTATTAAATCGGCTGCATCCCTGCCGTCAGCCACTCCGCAAATGCCTGCTCGTCCACATCCCCGGTGGCGAGGTCCTCCATCATCCGCACACCCTCCACCGGCTCCGGGCGGAACTGGTATCCGTTCAGCCGCAGAAACGTAACGGCGGTCACGAAGGCCGTGCGCTTGTTGCCGTCGACAAAGGCATGCGCCTTGGCAATCCCGAACGCATACGCCGCGGCAACCTCCGCCACGCCTGCATCCGAATAGGCCGCCAGGTTCATCGCCCGCGCGCAGCCCATCTCCAGCAATGCCCTGTCGCGCATCCCCGCCGCGCCGCCGTGGCGGGCAATCTGCCGGTCATGAATAACAGTAACGGCTGCCAGCGGCACCCATTTGTAGGTGCTCACGCCAGGGCCTGAAGCAGACCGCGGTTCTCATCCATCACGATCTCGGCCGCGGCCAGCGCCTCGGCCACCGAGGGGTCATGCGCCATCACCCGCAGGCTGCCGTCATCGCCGCGCACCACAAACAGCGTGTCGCCTTCCTTGGCGTCCAGCATGGTGAGCATCTCTGTCGTCAGCGTGATGACGGCAGAATTTCCGACTTTCCTGATTTTGGTCTCAATCATTGGCAGGCCTCATGTATATATACTCGTATATACGGCAAGGGCCACAGAATTTCAATGTCCGCGGCAAACGGCGGTCAGGCCCTACAACTCCATTTCTGCCGCAGCCTTCAGCAGCCAGGTCTTGAAATGCTTGACCGAGGGCGTCGCCGCCTTGTCCTTGAACGTGGCGAAATAGGTCCAGGGGCAGTCAAGGTCGAACGCGAACGGCTCCACCAGCCGCCCGCTGGCCACATGGCTCCGCACCAGCGATTTCGGCAGCACCACGCAGCCCATGCCGTTCACAGCAAACTCCAGACCCATGTTGGAGGAATTGGTCTGCAGCCCGCCCTTATGCTCAATCCCGGTCAAGCCAAAGTGCTTGGCGATCTTCTCCCAATAGACCGGGCGGCCCAGGATGTGGATCAGCTTGGCCTCCGCCAGCTGTTCCGGCCGGGTCAGCGCCTCACCGCCAACCCGGTAGTCCGGCGCGCAGACCAGCGCCAGCTTCTCGTCCCACAGCTTCACTGCCGGCCCGATCACATCATCCACATGGTTGATAGTGATCGAAATGTCAGAGACCTTGGTTTCCACATCCACCCAAATGGTGCTGTGAATGGTCAGGTCGATATCCGGATGTGCCGCGGTGAACTCCTCGACCACGTTGATCAGCCATTTCTCCGCCAGGCTGACCGGGCAGGAGATCACCACCTCCCGCTTGTGGCTTTGCGAGATCAGGAGCTGGGTGGCTGAATCAATCTCCTGCAGCGCATGGCGGACCGAGGGCAGATAGGCCTCCCCCACATCGGTCAGCGACAGCGACCGCGGGTGGCGCACGAACAGCGGCCGGCCGATGAATTCCTCCAGGCTGCGCACGTGGTTGGACACCGCGGACTGGGTGCAGTTCAGCTCATCCGCCGCCGAGGTAAAGCTGAGATAGCGCGCGGCGGCCTCGAACGAGCGCAGGAATGTCAGGTGGGGGAGATTCTTCATCAGGCAGTCCGCTGGCGGTTTCGGGGCCATGTTCACATGCTTTGGAATGCGCCGCAATTCCCAAGGGTTAGCGGCCCGGGATGGTTCAAAAACGACGTCCAGCACGCATTTCACGAAATAAAGCAGGCCTATGACCCCGGTTTATTTGCGGGTCACCGGCCCCCGGAAAGCCTAGCCTGACGCCCAAACCGCCCCTGCGAGAGATCCGCCATGACTGCCGCCTTCGACCGCGCCGCCGACTTCACCTTCGGCCTCACACCCGCCGTTTTGCCGGAAACCACCCGCGAGGCGGCGGCGCTGATGTTCCTCGACACCCTGGGGATCACCATCGGCGCCACCCCGATGGAGGCCGGCCGCATCGCCCGCGACACCGCCGTGGCGCTCTATGGCTGCGGCGAGGAGGGTTTGGCCGCGCGCATGATGTTCGACGGCCGCAAGGTGAGCGTCGCGGGGGCCGCCTATGCCGCCGCCACTGCCACCGACAACCTGGACGGCCATGACGGCTATGCCCCGACCAAGGGCCATATCGGCGTGGTGGTAATCCCTGCCATCGCCGCACTTGCGGAAACCGTGCCGGACTTTTCGGGGCCTGAGGCGCTGGCGATCACCACCCTGGGCTATGAGCTGGCGGGCCGCGCCGCCCTGTCGCTGCACGCCACTGTCAGCGACTACCACACCTCCGGCGCCTGGAACGCGCTGGGGGTGGCCGCGATGGCGGCCCGGATGCGCGGCCTTTCCCGCGCCCAGCTGCGCGAGGCGCTGGGGATCGCCGAATTCCACGGCCCCCGCAGCCAGATGATGCGCGAAATCGCCAACCCCTCGATGCTGCATGATGGTTCGGGCTGGGGCGCGATGGTGGGTATGTCAGCGGCGGTTCTGGCGGAGAAAGGTTTCACCGGCGCGCCCGCAATCACCATCGAGGAAGACCGGGTAGCGGAGCACTGGGAAGACCTCGGCAGCTTCTGGCAGATGGAGCATCAGTACGTGAAGCCCTACCCGGTCTGCCGCTGGGCCCATGCCCCGATCGACGCGCTGCGCCAGGTGATGCTGGAGCACGGTCTGACTCACGAACAGCTCGCCAGGATCCGCATCAACACCTTCCACGAAAGCGCCTGCCTCTACCCTGGCATCCCCGCGACCACCAGCCAGGCGCAGTATTCGCTGGGCTTTGCGGTGGCGGTGCAGGCGGTCCATGGCCGCATCGGCGTCGAGCATATCTCAGGCGCGGGCCTGGCGGATCCGCTTGTGGCCTCGATCCACGAGCGGATCTCGGTTGCGGAAGCCGCGCGCCATTCGGTCCGCTTTCCGGCCTGCCGGGTCGCCGATGTGGTGGTGACGCTGACCGACGGGCGGGTGATCGAATCCGGTGACGTCCACGCCCGCGGCGGCCCCGAAGCACCGTTCTCGCAGGCGGATGTGGTGCGCAAGTTCATGGAATTCGCCACCCCCGTGTTGGGCGGGACCCGCGCCGCTGCAATCCGCGATGCCGTGCTGGGGTTCACCCGGGACGGCAGTAAATTCTCCGATCTGAGCCGCTTGATTTACGCTGCGCCTTAAGCGGGTGGAAGCGAGGGGCCGGCCCCTCGCGCTCCCCGGAGTATTCTCGCAAAGGTGAAAACGCCAGGGGACCGGGAAGCTCCCTGGCGTTTCGCGCTGCAAGCGGGCTCAGCCGAAGTGCAGGGTTTTGACTTCCTGATAATCCTCCAGCCCCAGCATCCCGCCTTCGCGGCCGTTGCCGGACTGCTTGTAGCCGCCAAAGGGCGAACCATAGTTGAAGCCGCCGCCGTTGATATGCACGGCCCCCGCCCGCAAGCGGGCGGCGACCCGCTCGGCCCGCTCCTCGTCGCCCGTCTGCAAATAGGCCGCCAGCCCGTAAGGCGTGTCATTGGCGATGCGGATGGCATCTTCTTCGTCCTCGAACGGGATGATCACCAGCACCGGGCCAAAGATTTCCTGCTGCGCAATCTCCATGCCGTTGGTGACATCGGCAAAGACAGTGGGGCGCACGTACCAGCCCGTGTCCATCCCCTCGGGCCGGCCCAGACCGCCAGCCAGCACCGTGGCCCCTTCGTCGATGCCCTTTTGGATCATGCTCTGCACCCGGTCGAACTGGATTTGGTCGAACAACGGGCCGATGTGATCGCCTTCCTCCGCCGGGTCGCCCACGGCCTGGCCCTCGGCCGCCGACCGGGCGATGTCCAGCACCTGATCGTAGCAGCTCTTCTCCACCAGCATCCGGGTCGGCGCGTCACAGCTCTGCCCGGTATTGTACATGCACTCCAGCACCGAGGCGGTGACCTTCTCCTCCAGATCGGCATCGGCAAACACCAGGTTCGGGGATTTGCCGCCCAGCTCCAGCGTCACCCGCTTTACCGTGTCGGCGGCGTCCTTGGAGACCGCAATCCCCGCCCGCGTCGAACCGGTAAAGGACATCATGCCGATATCCGGATGCCGCGACAGCCCGGCGCCAACGGTCGGCCCGTCGCCGTGGATCAGGTTGAACACCCCCGCCGGGAAGCCCGCATCATGGATCATCTGCGCATAGACGGCGGCGGACATCGGCGTGTGCTCCGACGGTTTCAGCACGCAGGTGCAGCCGGTGGCCAGCGCCGGCAGCACCTTGAGCGCGATCTGGTTCACTGGCCAGTTCCAGGGCGTGATCAGCCCGCAGACGCCAATCGGCTCACGCACCAGGATATCGCCGTTTGGCAGCGTCTCGCGCAGCTCCTGGGTTTTCAGCGCGTCCAGGATGCCCTCCAGATGGCCGATCCCGGAATCGGCCTGGGCATCGCGCGCCATCGAAATCGGCGCGCCCATCTCAGCCCGAATTGCCTGCGCCAGCACTTCCCGCCGCTCTTTGCTGATCTCCAGCAGCTTCTCCAGCAGCGCAATCCGCTCCTCCCGCGAGGTCCGTGAGTAACTGCCGAAGGCTTCCTTGGCCGAAGCGACAGCAGCGTCCACATCCATTTCGTCACCGAGGATGATCGTCCCGATCTGCTCCTCCGTGGCCGGGTTCAGCACCGGGAATTCCCGGGTCGAATGCGGCGTCACCCAGGCGCCGCCGACATAGAATTTTTGCAGTTCCATCAGGTTGTTCTCACTTTCACGTCGCGGTTGCGGTTCGGCTGCCAGGCAGGGCCGCCGGCGGGCTGACAGCCGTGATCCAGTCCGCCCGCGGGCAAACAGTGGACGGGCCGTGTGCTTGCGTCAAGCTCGGGCACAGGCAGGCGGTTGTGCTCCTCCTGGCTGCCAAAGCCCTGCGCGTTGGCCCGGCAGGATGGCCTTCCACCGCCTTGCCTGAGGGGCCAAATCCGGCAGAACCACCCGGTTTTCCGCAGTTGCCGGCCTGTGGGCCAGGCGCATCAGTACCCCGCAAAGTCTGCCCTTGCGGCAGGAAGTTGTTCGCCGCAACAGCCGGTGCTGCCTAAGATTGCTGTAATGCCCGCATCAGACCGGGCGCCCAGAGGCAAGCCATGAGCAGATCCAATTGGACAGCCCGTTCCGTGCTGCTGGCCGGAACTCTCCTGTGCAGCTGCACCGTTGCAGGCCGGGATTACCAGCGCCCCGGTTTCGCGGTGCCCGCCAGCTATTACCAGTCCCGCACCTATGCCACCGTCCAAGGCGCAACCGAGGCCTGGTGGCAGGCGCTGGACGATGCCACCCTGAACCGCCTGGTGGCGGCAGGCCTGGCGCAGAACCTGAACATCAAGTCTGCCCGCCAGCGTCTCAAGGCCGCCGAGGCCGTGCGCCGCGCCAGCGGCCGCCCGCAACAGGTAAGCGGCGATCTGGAGGGCAGTTCAATCTTCTCGCGCCGTGAATCGCAGGACGGTTCGACCAGCCTCGACTCCGCCGAAATCGGCGCCACCTATGTCTTCGACCTCTTCGGCGGTTTCCAGCGCCGCTCGGAACGGGCCGTTGCCGACCGCGACGCGCAGTTCTACCAGATGGCCACCACCCGGCTGGCGATCATCGACGCGATAACGCGTACTTATATCGAGGCGCGGTTCTTCCAGCGCGGCGCCGCCGTCACCCGCAAGACAATTCAGCTGCGCCAGCAGATCCTGGCCACGGTGGAGGAACTTAAGGCCGCCCGCGCCGTCCTGGCCCTGGACCTGGAGCGCACCAAGCTGCAGGTCGCCAGCGCCAAGGCCGATCTGCCGGCCTTCATTTCCAACTATGAAACCTCCGTTTTTGCGCTGGCCACGCTCCTGGACCGCGACGCCGCAGAGGTGTTTGCAATGATGCAGAGCGGCTCTGGCCAGCCTTCCCCCGCGACCCAGCCGGAGCTGGGGGTGCCTGCTGCCCTGCTGCGCAACCGGCCCGACGTGCTGCTGGCCGAGGCCCAGCTGCGCAGCGCCACCGCCGATATCGGCATCAACGAGGCACAGCTCTATCCGTCGCTCGAAGTTACCGGCTCCATCGAGGCGTTCCGCGGCCTGCCCGACCTCTACCAGATCGGCCCGGCGCTGACGCTGCCGCTGTTCAACCGCCCCGTGCTGCGCGCCTTCCACCAAAGTGCCATCGCTGAGGCCAAGGCCACCGAATACGATTACCGCTCAACGGTGCGCGGCGCGGTGGAAGAGGTGCAAGCGCAGCAAAGCGCGCTCAAGTCCGCCCGCGAACGCACCGCCGCGCAGGCCCGCGCGGTCAATCTGGGCACCAAGGTTGCCGGTCTCGCGCGGGAAACCTTCCGGGCCAATGAAATCACCCTGTTCGACCTCCTGAACACCGAAGAGGCGCTGCGCGACAACGAACTGAACCTGATCGCCGCGCGGCGCGACCTGGCGCTGGCCTGGTCCCGCCTGCAGATTGCTTTGGGTAAAGGCTGGGCCCCGGACCAAAACCCGGCCGCGGCGGCGAGGCAAGGCCCTGCGGCAGAGTGAAAAGCCGTTTCCCTGCGAGGGAAACGGCCATGAAAGATCAATTTTTCATGGCTGAAATCCGCGCCGGATTTCAGCCCCCGGCCAGCCTCAGGCCTTCTGCTCTTCCTGCATCCGCTCGACCATCTGCCGCGCGCGCTTGCACTGCAGCTTGTCGCGCAGCGGGCTGTCGGGGTCGATGTCCTTGGAGCAAACCACACATTTGTCAGCACCGGAAATCGCATTCAGGCCGCCGCAGCTTCCCTTGATCTTCTTGCCCATCAGCATGACGCCCAGCGACATGCCCAGGGTCACGATCAGCAGCAGGATGAAGGCCAGAAGAAAGGTGCTCATTGGGGTCCCTCGCAGTATCGCTCAGTACGCGGCTCAGTTTCCGGTCAGCGCCTCGAAAGCGCTGCTCTGCGCTGTCATATAGGCATCTTCGCCGGCTTGCACGTCCCGATCTATGAAAAACACGGCAAGTTTATGCTGCTCCGCCAGCTTCAGCCCGTCCTCGCTGCCCAGAACCAGCATCGCGGTCGCCCAGGCATCCGCCAGCATCGCGTTTTCCGCAATCACCGTGACCGAGGTTGTCGGATGCGTCACCGGCCGCCCGGCGACCGGATCAAGGATATGGGAATAGCGCTGGCCCTCGTGCTCGAAATAATTCCGGTAATCGCCGGAGGTCGCCAGGCCCAGGTTGCTGACCGGCACGATCAGCTGCACCGTCTGCGCCGCGGCGTCCGGTTTCTCGATGCCGATGCGCCAGGCCTCGCCCTTGGCGTTCTCGCCCTTGGTGACCAGATCGCCGCCGATTTCCACCATGTAATGCTCGACGCCAAAGCCCTGCAGCGTCTGCGCCACCGCATCGACGCCATAGCCCTTGGCGATGGCCGACAGGTTGATGCCGGTCTCCGGCGCCGACTTCTTCAGGGTCCCGGCCCCGGCATCCAGCGTCAGCAGCCGTGCCTGCCCGACGCCCTCCAGCGCCTCAGTGATGGCCGCATCCGATGGCACCGGGTCCTCCGGCTTGCGCGGCCCGAATCCCCACAGCTCGATCAGCGGGCCCAGGGTCACGTCGAACTTGCCGCCGGTTTTCTCATGCACGTCGTTGGCCGCGGCCAGCACATGGGCAAACTCCGGCGAAACCCGCACCGGCGCGGTGCTGCGCGCGGCCGAAAAGGTGGAAACCTCCGAGGCCGGATCCCAGTTCGACATCTTGGCATTGACCGCCGCCAGGGTGGCCTCCACCTCCGCCGCCAGAACCTCCTGATCCAGATCCTCGCCAATGGCGATCACGCTGTAGGTAGTCCCCATGGTCTGGCCCGTCAGGCGCACCTCCTCCGGCTCGCTGCCGAACCAGCAGCCGGACACCAGCAGCACCGCGGGCAGGATCAGGGCAAGCAGAAACCGTCTGGGCATCGGTCAACCTCCGGGGATAAAGCTGGCGCTGCTATGCCCCTGCCCCGCGCCAGAGTCAAATGCGGCCTCAGAACTTCAGCGGCAGAAAGGCCAGCGCCAGAAGGCCCAACGCGGCCGGCACGCCGTAAAGCCACGCCCTGAGCCGCGCATCATGCGCCTCGGACTTCCAGTTCTGCCGGTAAAGATGGCCGCAGACCACCACCAGGAACACGGTCAGCGCGCCGGTCACAGGGGTCAGGTAAAGGGTTTCGAACATATTGTTTTCCGGCCTTTGTTAGCGCTCGCGTCATTTCGCCCCTTCCCGGATCGTGATCCGCCGTTAAGATGGGGGCAGGACCTGATGCAGGATAGGAGGAGACCCGCGCATGGCACCGTTCTCATACCAGCCTCCGACCCGGGGCGACAAGGCCGGCCAGGAAAGCCACAGCCAGTCGCCCGAGTCGAATTTGTCGCACGGCCAGTCGACCGTTGCGAAACTACTGGAGGCCAAGGGCGACGCGATTTTTGCGATCCGCCCGAACGACACCGTCGGCCATGCGGTGGAGGCCCTGCGCGACAAGCGCATCGGCGCCCTGGTGGTGACCGACCAGAACGGCGCGCTGCAGGGCATCCTGTCGGAGCGCGACATCGTGCGCCGTCTGGCAGAGACGCCGGGCCACACCCTGCCGCAGCTGGTCGAGGATATCATGACCCGCGAGGTCAAGACCTGCGATCCGGACGATCTGCTGATCGACGTGGCCAAGGTGATGAACGAGGGCCGCTTCCGCCACCTGCCGGTGGTCAAGGACGACCGCCTGTGCGGCATGATCACCGTCGGCGACGTGGTGAACTTCCGCCTGCAGGAGCTGGAGTATGAGGCCCTGCGCATGAAGCAGATGATCGTCGGCTGACTCAAGGTTTGCGGCAGCGGCGGATCAGGGAAATGGGCCGCCGCCCGTCTCCTGCAGGTGTTCCAGAAACCCCTGCAGGTCCCCGGCCCTGGCCAGCGCCTCCATCTTGCGCTTGATCGCGGGGCCATAGACCGCCCACATCTTGAGGCGCAGCGCCGCGCCCTCGGCGGTTATGTGCAGTATTTTACCGCGCCGGTCCTGCTCAAAAACCGTTTCGCGCACCAGCCCTTGTTTGATCATCTGCGCCAGAATGCGTGACAGGTTGGACTGTTCGAACAGCAGGTTCCTGGTCAGCTCAAAGGCGCGCACGCCGCCCTCCCCCGCCATTTCGATCCCCCACAGCACGTCATACCACCGCAGCGGCGGCAGCCCGGCCTCCCGCAGCTCCGCCTCCATCTCCCGGTGCGCCTGACGGTGAGCCCGGTTCAAAAGAATCCAGATTTCAGTTTCCCGTTTGCTTGGTGTCATTTGCCTTCACGAGTTGGTGAGCGAACTGGCCGCCAGGCCAGTTGCTTATGGATACGCCGAAATAGATGTCATAGCATCTACCTTGCATTCAATGCGTAAAAGGACCCTAGAACTTCACAATCGCCTCAAGACATATCAGACAGGAAGAACCTCATGCTGATCAAGATTGCCCCGCTTGCAACCGCAGCCCTGCTTGCTGCGCCCGCCGCCCTGGCGGCCACCTACAAGACCGATCAGGGCCATACCGAGGTCCGGTTCAGCTGGAGCCACGCAGGTGTCTCGATGCAAAGCGGTGAATTCACCGAGGCAGAAGGCACGCTAGAGCTGGACGCGGAAAACCCGGAGGCATCCTCGCTGACTGTCACGATCCAGGCAGACAGTGTCTCCACCGGGTTCGGGCCGCTGGACGACCACCTCTCCAGTGCCGATTTCCTTGAGGTCGCAACCTATCCGGAAATCACCTTTGTCAGCACCGGCATCGAAAAAACCGGCGACAAGACGGCCAAGGTAACCGGCGACCTGACCATTCACGGCACCACTCATTCCGTGGTGCTGGATACCACCATGACCCACCTGGGTCCGCATCCTCTGGGCGGGGCGCTGGAGTATTACCAGGGCGAATGGGCGGCCTTTGAGGCGACCACTACCATTGATCACCAGGCCTTTGGCGTCGGCGGCTTCTCCACCGGCCCGATCACCATCCAAATCGTCAGCGAGCTGAAGGCGGAGTGATCTCTGCCCCGCCGGTGCACGGCCGGTGCACAGGGGGTGTACAGGGGGTGTACAGGGGGTGCACAGATATCACCCCCCCTCCCCGGCCCGTTTCTGAGAACAGAAAAAGCCCCGGATGTTTCCACCCGGGGCTTCTGATTTTCTGCCTTGCTCTCTGGCTTAGCCGCCGAAGTCGTCGAGCATGATGTCCTCGCGGTCCACGCCCAGATCCAGCAGCATGTTGATCACCGACTGGTTCATGATCGGCGGGCCGCACATGTAGAATTCGCAGTCTTCAGGCGCCGGGTGGTTCTTGAGGTATTCCTCGTAAAGGACGTTGTGGATGAAGCCGGTGTAGCCTTTCCAGTTATCCTCCGGCTGGGCGTCGGACAGGGCGACGTGCCATTCGAAGTTGTCGAACTCCTCGGCCAGCTGGTCGAAGTCCTCGACAAAGAACATCTCCTTCTTCGAGCGCGCGCCGTACCAGAAGCTGATCTTGCGGTCGCGGTTCTCCAGCCGTTTCAGCTGGTCGAAGATATGGGAGCGCATAGGCGCCATGCCGGCACCGCCGCCGATGAAGACCATTTCCTTCTGGGTGTCACGGGCGAAGAACTCGCCGAACGGGCCGGAAATGGTGACTTCGTCACCCGGCTTCAGGTTGAAGATGTAGGACGACATCTTGCCTGCCGGAATATCGGTGGAGCCCGGCGGCGGCGAGGCCACACGGACGTTCAGCATGATGATGCCCTTCTCGTCCGGGTAGTTCGCCATCGAATAGGCGCGCTCGATCGGCTCGTCCACGACGGATTTGTACTGCCACAGATTGAAGCGGTCCCAATCCTCGCGGTACTCCTCCTGGATGTCGAAGTCGGTGTAGGACAGCTGGTGCTCCGGCGCTTCGATCTGGATGTAGCCGCCGGCGCGGAAGTTCACGTCCTCGCCTTCGGGCAGTTCCAGAACCAGCGCCTTGATGAAGGTCGCCACGTTGTCGTTGGAGCGCACCTTGCAGCGCCATTTCTTGACGCCGAAGACCTCTTCCGGAACTTCGACCTCCATGTCCTGCTTGACCGCGACCTGACAGGACAGGCGGTCGCCGCAGGCGGCTTCGCGCTTGGTGATGTGGCTTTCCTCGGTCGGCAGGATGGAGCCGCCGCCGGAATGCACCCGCACCCGGCACTGGGCACAGGTGCCGCCGCCGCCGCAGGCGGAGGGGACGAACAGTTTCTCTGCCGCCAGCGTTTGCAGCAGCTTGCCGCCCGCAGGCACCGAGATGGTTTTTTCACCGTTGATGGTGATGTTGACATTGCCGGTCGCGACCAGGCGGGAGCGGGCAGCCAGAATGATGGCCACCAGCGCCAGCACGATCACCGTGAACAGAACAACGCCGAGCGAGAAAGTTTCCATAACTTCAGACGCTCCCTTACAGTTTGACGCCGCTGAAGGACATGAAGGCCATCGCCATCAGACCCGCGGTGATAAAGGTGATGCCCAGGCCCTGCAGGCCGTCCGGCACGTCGGAATACTTCAGCTTCTCGCGCACACCCGCCATCGCGGTGATCGCCAGCGCCCAGCCGAAGCCGGAGGAGAGGCCGTAAGTGGTTGCTTCCGCGAAGTTGTAGTCGCGTTCCACCATGAACAGCGAGCCGCCCAGGATGGCGCAGTTCACCGTGATCAGCGGCAGGAAGACCCCCAGCGCGTTGTAGAGCGGCGGGAAATACTTATCGAGGATCATCTCCAGGATCTGCACCATCGCCGCAATCACCCCGATATAGGAGATCAGGCCGAGGAAGGTCAGATCCACATCCGGGAAACCCGCCCAGGCCAGCGCGCCCGGCTTCAGCAGGTAGGTCAGCAGCAGGTTGTTGGTCGGCACGGTGATCGCCTGCACCAGCATCACCGAAATCCCCAGACCCAGCGCGGTGGAGATCTTCTTGGACACCGCGATGAAGGTGCACATGCCCAGGAAGAAGGAGAGCGCGAGGTTCTCGACAAAGATGGCCTTAACGGCGAGTGAAATCAGCCCTTCCATCAGTGCGCCTCCACGGATTGGATTTTGTATTCACGCTCTTCCACCTGGTTCGGTTTCCAGGTGCGGAACGCCCAGATCAAGAGGCCGATCACGAAGAACGCCGAGGGGGGCAGCAGCAACATGCCGTTCGGGACATACCAGCCGCCGTTGTTCACGGTTTCCAGGATGGTGATGCCGAACAGGGAGCCGGAGCCGAACAGCTCGCGGACCACGCCCACCAGCATCAGGATCAGGCCGTAGCCCAGACCATTGCCCAGACCGTCGATAAAGGACGCCACCGGCGGGTTGCTCATGGCAAACGCCTCGGCGCGGCCCATCACGATACAGTTGGTGATGATCAGGCCGACGAAGACCGACAGGGTCTTGGAAATCTCAAAGGCATAAGCTTTCAGCACCTGGTCCACCAGGATCACCAGCGAGGCGATGATCACCATCTGCACGATGATCCGGATCGAGCTGGGGATCTGGTTCCTGAGGATCGAGATGAACATCGACGAGAACGCGGTCACGAAGGTCACCGCCAGGGTCATTACGAATGCCACCTGCAGCGACGAGGTCACCGCCAGCGCCGAGCAGATGCCCAGCACCTGCAGGGTGATCGGGTTGTTGTCGACCAACGGGTCGATCAGCATGTCTTTCTTGCTCTGGGACATCAGAACTCTCCCGCTTGCAGTGACTTGAGGAACGGCCCGTAGCCTTCTTCGCCCATCCAGAACCGCACCAGGTTGTCCACGCCGACAGAGGTCAGCGTCGCACCGGCGAGGGCGTCGATGTGGTGTTCGGGTCCGGCGGCAGGCACGGTCTTGGACACGGTGATCTCCAGATCGCCGTCTTCATCCCGCAGCTCCTTGCCATGCCACAGTGCTTTCCAGCGCGGGTTGTCCACCTCGGCGCCCAGGCCCGGGGTTTCGCCGTGCTGGTAGAACTGCAGGCCAAAGATGTCGTTGCCGTTCTCCTCCACCGCGATGAAGCCATAAAGGGTGGACCACAGGCCATAGCCGTGGATCGGCAGGATCACCTTGTCCAGATCGCCGTTTTCCTCGCGCAGCAGGTACACGGTCTTGTAGCGCGACTGGCGGCCGATGCCCGCCGGGTCATTCACCAGCTCGCGGCTCAGCTCCGGATCCTGCGCGGCGGCAAGGCCGTCAAAGGTGGCGGCGTCGAACTGGTCGGTGAAGGTGCTGGTTTCCAGATCCAGCACCTGCGGCTCAAACGCGGCAAAGGCTTCGGCCACGTTCTGGCCCGGCTCATAAAGGCCGGCCACCTGCAGAACGTTCAGCTGCTTGTCGCGCTTCTTGTTGGTTTCCTGCACCGGGCGCAGGGACACGGCGGCGGTGGACACGATCATCGAGGCCACCAGGCAGACGGCGACGGCGATGAACACGGTCTTGCCAACCGAATCCGGCGATGCGGCGAGGAAGCGGCCAATCAGGCCCTTGCTTTGGGTATCAGCCATGGCGGCGCGCCCTCCGTTTGATGTTTGCCTGCACGACGAAGTAGTCGATCAGCGGTGCAAAGACGTTGCCGAACAGGATCGCCAGCATCATGCCTTCGGGGAAGGCCGGGTTCAGCACCCGGATCAGCACCACCATCACGCCGATGAGGGCACCATAGATGTAGCGGCCCGCGTTGGTGTGCGACGCCGAGACCGGCTCGGTCACCATGAACACCAGGCCAAAGGCATAGCCGCCCAGCACCAAGTGCCAGTACCACGGCATCGCGAACATCGGGTTGGTGTCGGAACCGATAACGTTCAGCAGCGCTGAAAAGCCGATCATGCCGCCCAGGCAGCCCACGATAAGGCGCCAGTTGGCAATCTTGGTCGCCAGCAGGAAGACCAGGCCGATGGCGCAGGCCAGCGTCGAGGTCTCGCCAAAGCTGCCCTGGATGGTGCCATAGAACGCATCCGACCATTCAATGCCCTTGGCGGCCAGAGCCTGCACGCCCTCAGCAGCGGACACACCCAGCGCGGTTGCGCCGGAGAAGCCGTCAACCGGGGTCCAGACACTGTCGCCCGACATGTTGGCCGGATAGGCGAAATACAGGAACGCACGGCCCGTCAGCGCCGGGTTCAGGAAGTTCTTGCCGGTGCCGCCAAAGACTTCCTTGCCGATCACCACACCGAAGATGATGCCAAGCGCCACCTGCCACAGCGGCGTCGAGGCCGGCAGGATCAGCGTGTACAGCATCGAGGTGACCAGGAAGCCCTCGTTCACCTCGTGGCCGCGGACGGTCGCAAAGACGACCTCAAAGATGCCGCCCGCAACCAGCGTCACGATGTAGATCGGCAGGAAGTACAGGAACCCGTGCGCGATATTGGCCATCGGGTTCGCCGCATCCAGCGAAATGCCGAACATCTGCAGCAGGGCAATCCGCCAGCCGGTCGCGGCATCGGACCCCAGCGCTGCAATTGCCGAGTTCGCCTGATAGCCGGTGTTCCACATGCCCCACAGGATGCACGGGATGGTGGCGATCACCACATAGGTCATGATCCGCTTCATATCGATGTAGGAGCGGGCATGCGGCGCCACGGTGGTGACGGTTTTCGGGGTATAAAGGAAGGACTCCACCATTTCGTAGACGGGGAAGTACTTCTCGTACTTGCCACCCTTCTCGAAATGCGGCTCGATCCTGTCAAAGAAGCTGCGCAATCCCATCCGGCTCAGCCCTCCTTTTCAATCTTGGTCAGGCAGTCGCGCAGCGCCAGCCCGTATTCGTACTTGGCCGGGCAGGCAAAGCCGACGAGGCCCATGTCCTCTTCATCCAGCTCCAGCGCACCCAGCTCCTGTGCGGAGTCGGTGTCCATCACCAGCAGCGCGCGCAGCAGCTGCGTCGGAAGGTAGTCCTGCGGCATCAGCCGCTCGAAGGTGCCGGTGGGCACCATCGCCCGGCGGCCGCCGTTGAGGTTGCTGGTCAGGTTGAACAGCTTGCGGCTGAGGGCAGAGCCCAGCACCGGCTGCACGGCGTATTTGCCGGGCATCGGGCGGATCCAGCCCATCGGGATCTGCTCGCGGTCTTCCTCGATGATCGCGACCTGGCGGGCAAAGCGGCCCAGATAGGCCAGCGGCCCTGCCGCCTGGCGGCCGGACAGGATCGAACCGGAGATCACCCGCACCGGGCCGTCAACGGCGATCTCGCCGCGGGTCAGCTCCTCGGTAGAGGCGCCCGTCACGGTGCGGACCAAACGGGGGCTGCGCGCAGCGGGACCGGCGATGGCAACCACGGTGGAGGGGTCCAGGTGGCCGGTCAGCAGCAGGCGGCCGATGGCGATCACGTCCTGATAGGACACGGTCCAGACCTGATCGTCAGCACGGACCGGATGCAGGAAGTGGATGTGGGTGCCAGCCAGGCCCGACGGATGCGGCCCGTCAAAGGCAGCAGCTTCCACACCGGCAAGATTGGCACCGGGGATGCTGTCGCCTGCCTTCTGGCACAGGAAGGTGGTGCCGTCGGTCAGCAGGGTAATCGCCTTCAGGCCCGCCTCGAACGCCTCGGCAGCGTCATTGATGATGACCGCGGCATCAGCGGCCAGCGGCTCGCTGTCCATCGCGGTCACGAAAATCGCTTCGGGCTTGGACCCCGGCTGCGGCATCTTGGAATAGGGACGGGTGCGGAACGCGGTCCACAGACCGGCCGCGCACAGCTTGGCGGTCAGGCCCTCAGCCGTGCCGGCATCGCCAACGGCGGAGAAATCGATGCCCTTGTCTTCGGCATCCGAAATCTCGATCACCACGCTTTGCAGAACACGGCGCGCACCGCGGTTGATCGCCACGACCTTGCCGGTCATCGGCGCGACCATCACCGCGTCTTCCGCGTCCTTGTGGCAGAACAGCGGCGTGCCGCGCTGCACGTCCTCGCCTTCCTGCACCAGCATGCGGGGTTTCAGACCCAGATAGTCGGGGCCCAGCACGGCCACCGAGGTGATGGCGGGGCCTTGGTGGATTGTCTGTTCCGGTGCGCCTGTCACCGGCAGATCCAGCCCCTTTCTCAAGTTAAATGTCTTCATATTTGCGCTACGTCCCTCCAAGGCCGAATCCCGTGGCGGTTCTTACCCCGTTCCGGCAGCGGCGGCAAAGAAAACGCACAAAACGCCGTTTTCCGCACATCCGCACAGCCTGTCCTGATTTCCGGCGCACTCGAATCAAATTCGGCACCGATTGGCAAGGCTGTGGCCCTGCCTGTATCTCAAATTCCTGTGCATAGCGCGGATTTGTCAGCCTGTTGGCGCTCACGGGCCTTGGGAAACCGTCAAAGCAGGCGGGCGGAAACGGCAACGCCGTTCCGGCAGGCGCCGCTAAAGCGGGCCTGTGTGCCTGCCTGGCTCAACGGTGCGTTGAAACTGATTCTACCAAATACTGCGTATTCAGGCGTCCCAGACGGCCTGCGGTTCGCCCATCAAATCGCGGTCAACGGTGATCCCCAGCCCCGGCGCATCCGGCACCAGCACGCCGCCGTCCATTACGGCTGCGTCGAACTCTGCCGTTTTCAGCGTCACCATATCGCGGCAGTCCAGAATGCAGCGCAGCGACCTTTCCGGCACCGTCGCGCCCAGATGGGCGATGGCCGAAAACGCCACCACCGATCCGACGGTATCCTGCACGCTCACGGTCGCGCCCGCGGCCAGGCACATGTCGCGGTGCCGACGCCCATGGGTCAGCCCGCCCGCCTTGGAGATCTTGAGGCCGATACCGTCGGCCACATCCTCCGCCAGCATCAGGGCGACATCCTCATCCTGCTGCACCAGCTCATCCAGGATGATCGGCACGGTGCAGCGCTTGCGCAGCGACATCGTCTCGCGCCAGGTCTTGCAGGGGGCCTCCATCACGAAATCCAGCCCCTCCGGCAGCATCCGCAGCATCCGCAGGGCGGTTTCCGGCGTCAGCCCGCCATTGGCATCGACCAGGAAGAACTCGCCCGGTTGCCGGTCGGCCAGCGACGCGCGGATGCGCTCGGCGTCCAGCGCCGGGCCGCCCTCGGCATCAAGCGCGCCGATCTTCACCGAATGGCCCAGATAGCCCATCTCGCGGTGCTGAGCGACACGGGCGCGCATGTCCTCGGGTGAGCCTGCATAGATCGAAGAGATCACCGGCAAGCGTTTCCCGGTAGAGCCGCCCAGCAGCTCGCAGACCGGCATGTTCACCGATTTGCCGAACAGGTCCCAGCAGGCCAGATCAATTGCGGATTTGGCATGATTGTGGCCCAGCAACGACTCGTCCATCGCCTCGTTGATGCGGTCCATCTGCCGCGGGTCGCGGCCCAAGAGATAGGGCGCAATCTCGGCGATGCCCGCGCGTGCGCCCAGGGCGTGCGCGGCGATATAAGTGGAGCCGAACGGCGTGCTCTCGCCCCAGCCCTCGAGGCCCGTATCGGTGGTGATCCGCACAAAAGATGCATCAAAGCTGCGGTACTCCCGCCCGCCTGACAACTTGTAGACGCCGCCGGAATAGGGCAGATCCAGTTGATAAAGCTCGATTTTCTTGATCTTCATGCCTCAACCTCCGGGATCATCAGCACCAGCTTGCCGGTGTGCTTCTTGCTCAGGAAGTCCTCCTGCGCCGTTGCAATCTCGCTCAGCGGGTAGGTCTTGGCGACCAGCGGGCGGATTTCCCCGGCTTCGATGTAGGAGATCAGATTGGCGAACACCTCATCCTCCTGGAAGGTGCAGCCCATCAGGGTCAGATCCTTGAGGTAGAGCGTGCGCACGTCGATCTCAGAAATCGGCCCGGCGATGGCACCGGCGGTGGCGTAACGTCCGCCGCGCCGCAAAACGTCCAGAAAAGAGGGCCACTGCGGACCGGCCACCAGGTCCACCACCACGTCGATGGACCCCTCGCCCAGCTCCTTCACCAGGTCGGCGTTGCGGTCGACCACCCGGTCGGCCCCCAGCGCCAGGACCTCCTTCGCCTTGGCGGCGGAGGACAGCGCAATCACTGTGGCCCCGCGGCGTTTGGCCAGTTGCACAGCAGCAGAGCCGACGCCGCCCGAGGCGCCGGAGATCAGCACGGTTTCGGCGCCGAGGCCCACCCGGTGCAGCATGTTCTCCGCCGTGGAATAGGCGCAGGGGATCGAGGCCAGCTCCGCATCGGACCAGTCGCAGTTCACCGCGTGGGTTTCCCGCGCAGGCGACACCGCGAACTGAGCAAAGCCGCCGTCGCATTCGCTGCCGAAGGTCCAGCATTCATGGGGGCGGTAATCGACGTAAGTTCGCAGCATGTTGCGCACCAGAACCCGCTCGCCGATGCGGGCGGGGTCAACGGTCTCGCCCACCGCGGCGATATAGCCGCAAGCGTCGGCACCTTGAATGCGGGGAAATTCCAGCGGCTTGCCGGACCAGCTGGCGTCGTCGTCGTTGACGCTGTCAAAGCCGGTGGCGCCGCCGGCGTTGGTGTCGGCGTCCACCGCCTTGGAGTACCAGCCGATACGGGTGTTGATGTCAGTGTTGTTCATGCCCGCCGCCGCAACGCGGATCAGCACTTCACCTGGGCCGGGCTGCGGCACCGGCACGTCGGTGCGGTAGTCCAGTTTCTCGATGCCGCCGTGGCCGGTCAGCAAAACCGCTGCCATTTTCTCCGGGATCATGCCCCTGCCCTCCCCTTTCAGAATTAGATTGGCCGGCCCTCCCCTGCCGGCCAAAACAGGCTGCTGTCCCCGCGGGGACAACGGCCTGAAACTTGTGTCACAGCTCCAGCGGATGCGCCCGGCCGCGGTCCGCCAGGCGGCGGTTCAGCTCGCGGGCTTCCGGCAGCCCGGCCTCCAGCGCAAAGACAAAGGCGTGGGTCAGGTAGAAGCAGGCGGCGTCGATATTGCCCGCCGCCTCCGCCATGTCACCGGCCAGCGTGTAAAGCCGGACCAGCTCTTCGCTGTTCTTGTCTTCATGCGCCTGCAAAAGCGCCCGGTCGAGCTCTGCGCGCTCCATCGCTCAGCCCTTCAGCGAGATCGCGATGTTCTTGGTGCGCACATAATTATAAAGCGCCTCCAAGCCCTTCTCGCGGCCGAAACCGGATTTGCCGACGCCGCCAAACGGGGTGGAGATGCCGCCCGCGAACCATTCGTTCACGAACACCTGCCCCGCCCGCAGACGGTTCGCGACGCGATGCGCCCGCGCCAGATCGCGGGTGAAGACACCGGCCACCAGCCCGAACTCGGTGCCGTTTGCCATGGCAATCGCTTCCGCCTCGGTGTCAAACGGAGTGAAGCAGGTGACGGGGCCAAAGATTTCTTCCTGCGCCACGCGCGCGCCCGGGTCCACATCCGCCAGAATGGTAGGCGCCATGAAGTAGCCTTCGCGCTCCAGCCGGGCACCGCCTGAGGCCGCGCGGGCGCCGCTTTGGCGGGCCGTAGCGGTGAGGGTTTCGATTCCGTCGAGCTGACGGGCAGAGATTACCGGCGTGAGTCCGGGGTTTTCCAGCCCGTGGCCGACGCTGAGGCCACCCGCCAGCGCTGCGGCGCGTTCGACCGCCTCGTCATAGATCGAGCGGTGCACCAGGACCCGCGACATGGCGGAGCAGACCTGGCCCGCATTGTAGAAGATGCCGCTTTGCAAGGAGGACATCAGCGTGTCCAGATTGGCATCCTCAAACGCCACCGCCGCGGACTTGCCGCCCAGCTCCATCAGCGCGGGCGTCACCGGGTTGGCGGCGGCGCGCAGGATGGCCTGGCCGGTTGGCACCGAGCCGGTGAAGACGATCTGATCCACCGCCGGGCTTTCGACCAGCCGCGCGCCGAGTTCAGAGCCGATGCCATTCAGGATAGACACCGCCCCCGCGGGGACCTCAGCGCGTTCCAGTGCCACACCCAGCATGGCGAGCGCCATCGGGTCCAGCTCGGGTGATTTGATGATCACCGAGTTACCAACCGCCATCGCAGGCGCCAGTGAGCGCGCCGCAATCGACACCGGGAAGTTCCACGGCACGATCTGCGCGGAAACGCCGTAGGGCTCATAGACCGTAAAGTCAGCGTAATCGGGGCCGAGCGGGATCGACTTTCCTTCGATCTTGTCGGCCATGCCGCCGTAGTATTCGAAATACTGCGCGGCCTCTTCGAATTCATCATGCGCCGCGCTGAGGCTCTTGCCGCTTTCCCGGCACAGAAGTTCAGCACCCTCGTCGGCAATGCCCCGGATCTCCGCCGCGATGCGCTGCATGAGCTGGCCGCGCTTGGCGGGTTTCATCGCCGACAGATCGCCGCGCTCGAAACTTGCCCGCGCCGCTTCCAGCGCCTTTTCCAGGGTTTCCTCACCCGCCAGCGCGCAGTCACCCACGTGGCTGCCGTTGCCGGGATCCTCGACGGCCATGCGCGCACCGCCGTCGCCTTCGACCCATTCGCCGGCCAGGAAATTCCTGGCCAGCCCGTCTTTCAGGAAAGACCTCATGCCTCGCGGCCTTTGGTCACCTGATCGGCCACCCAGGCGTGGAAGTTGTGGGTCGGACCGTCCATCGCCGGCGAAAAGCGGCCGCCGTCGAACAGCTCGCCGTGGCGGCCTTTCTGCATACCCTCGACGACAAAGACGTCTTCCTCGAACACAGTCTTCCACAGTTTCGCGTTTTCGGTGCGCAGGTCTTCCAGCTCCGGCGTGTCCTCGTTGGACTTCGCGTAGTAGAGCTCGATGTGCTCGACGGTGTTTTCGGTGTCGACCGGCTCCAGGATGATCGCGAACGCATGGTCGCGCTGCACGCCCAGCAAGACGTTCGGATAAACCGCGGTGTATTCGCCGCCCTCATCCCATTTGCTGCTTAGGCCCTCGAAATCCGGGAACAGCTCGCCGTTTTCGCCCTTCAGCTGGCGGTAGACCAGGGTGCCTTGGCCGGAATACTTGCCCGGCACCTCGATGTTGTAGTGGTCTTCCAGCCGGGAATAGCTGTTGAGACCCGGATGCACCCACGGCAGGTGGTAGCTTTCGCAGTAGTTCTCGACCGCCAGTTTCCAGTTGGTTTTGACTTCCAGCTTGAAGCCGGAGTCTTCACCGCCGTGGTGCACCGGGGTCTCGAATTCCTTCCAGCGCTCCAGCAGGTCGGCGTGGGCCTCCTCGAATTCCGGAGCGGTGCCGTCGACGTTCACGAACACCACATCGCGCCAGACATAGGAGCGGATGCGCACCAGGCCCAGTTCGTCCAGCTTGATGTCTTCATGCTTGTTGTTGCCGGGGCCGCCGACATGCGGGGTGGAGACCAGGCGGCCATCGAGGCCATAGCACCAGCTGTGATAGGCGCAGCGGATGGCGCCGCGGATCTTGCCCGGCTTGTCGACCAGGATCATGCCGCGGTGGCGGCAGGTGTTCTGAAAGACGCCGACTTCGCCGTCCTTGTCGCGCACGATCAACAGCGGCATGCCCAGGAAATCCACCGGCTTGGCATAACCCGGCTCCGGCACATCCTTGCCAAATCCGATGCCGGACCAGTTCTTGAACAGGACTGAGCGTTTTTCTTCGGCAAAGACGGCGGGGTCGATGTAATGGGCGTTCGGCAGGCCGTTGGCCACGTTGACCGGAGCCATAACCGGGGCAAGCGTGTCATGCTTGTTCATCTGGGTCTCTCCAAGGCAGGAAATAGATGTGCGCGTTTTGCGCCATTGAAGGGAGAGAGCGGATTCACTCAATATCAGGAATTTTCGCGCTGGGATTAGCTGGATTCACCTGAACTTCGATTGACCTCGTCAATGACCCAATTGCGAAGCAATCGGGCGGATTCCGACAGTTCTGCGTCGGGGCGGCCCACCAGATGGAAGCCATGCGGCGCGGCCAGAACATGCGGGCCGATCGGCACCAGCTGGCCGGTGGTCAGCAAGGGGTGCAGCAGCCGCTGCCAGCCCAGCACCAGCCCGACCCCGTCCTGCGCCGCCTGCAGCGCCACCGCGTAGTTGTTGACGCGCACGCCCGGCGCGATGGGACCGTCATAGCCCAGCTGCTGGAACCAGTCCGCCCAGGTCGTCCAGCTCTTGTCGTCGGACTCCAGATGCAGCAGCCGCTGCTGCGCCAGTTCCTCCAGCGGGCAGCCGGTGAGCTTGTCCGCCAGTTCCGCGTTGCCGACCGGCACCAGATGGTCGCGGTAGAGTTCGGTCTGCTCCACCCGGGTATCCCGTTCACGCCCGTAACGGATATAGAAATCCACATCCGGTACGCTGCGCAGGGGCCGGTCGTTGACGATCTGGTTGACGTTCACGTCCGGGTGCTTGCGCCAGAACCGCACCACCGAGGGCGACAGCCACAGAGAGGCGACGGCGGAGGTGGAGCCGATGGTCACGGTATCACCAGTCTGCCGGTCGCGGATGGTTTTCAGGCTGAGCGAGATCTTGGAGAACGAGGATGCCAGGGTTTCAAACAGCGCCTCGCCTTCCTCCGTCAGTTCCACGCCGCGGTGTTTGCGCTGGAACAGCGGCACCTGCAGCTCTGCCTCCAGCGCCTTCACCTGGTGGCTGACGGCGCCGGGGGTGACAGACAATTCCTGCGCGGCGTTCTTGAAGCTGAGGTGCCGGGCGGCGGCCTCGAATGCGGCCAGAGTGGTGAGCGGCGGCAGGTTGTAGTGGCGGCGGGACATCTGCGGCTCCTGGCATGTGGCTCGGATGAAAGGGCTTCATTCCAATATGGGAAATGCAGCTTTGAAGGCCAGCAAAGATTTCGCCCCAAGCCCGCCGTTTTCATTCGATGAAAACGGCCATGAAAAAACGATTTTTCATGGCCGGAAACCGCGCCGGTTTCCGGCTCCTAGCCGATCCGGCCGCGTTGCAGCATCGGGGTTACGTTAAATGCTGCCTTATACACCCGCGAGAAATGGCCCGGGCTGTCAAAGCCACAGGCCAGTGCCACATCGGTCACCGAGGCCTCGGTCTGGATCAGCAGGTTGCGGGCGCGCTCCAGCCGCATTTCCATCGAGTATTTCTTGGGCGAGGTGTTCAGGTATTTGCCGAACAGCCGTTCCAGCTGGCGGGTGGAGATGCCGATATCATCGGCGATGCGGGCGGGTGAGATGGGATCGCTGATGTGATCCTGCATCATGTGGATGGCGCGGGCCAGGTGCGCGTTGCGCATGCCGTTGCGCGATTGCAGCGAGACCTTCTGCTCCGCCGTGGCATTGCGCACCGCGTTATAGACCATCTGATCTGCCACCGCGACGGCCAGGTCATAGCCGTGGCCGCGCTCGATCAGATGCAGCATCAAATCCGCCGTCGCAGTGCCGCCCGAAGCCGTCACGTGCTTTTCATCCGCCACGAACACATTGCGCACCAGGTTCACCTCGGGAAACGCCTCCATGAAGCTGTCGTGGTATTCCCAGTGGATTGCCGCCTGCATCCCGTTCAGGAATCCCGCTTCGGCCAGCACCCAAGCGCCGGAGCACAGCGCGCCGACTGGTGTCCCCCGCGCCCTCTCCCGGCGCAGCGCCGCCAGCAAGGGTTTGGTGACATGGTTGCGCATGCGGATGCCTGACAGCGCAAACAGCCGGTCGCATTTCGGGATCGCGTCAAAACCGTAATGCACCAGCGTAACCGAGCCGTTTGAACAAGTCGCGGTCTCGCCGTTCTCCGATCCGAACGACCAGTCATACAGATCCTCGCCGCTGACCAGGTTTGCAATGCGCAGGGGCTCCACCGCGCAGGAAAACGCAAGGTGGGAGAACTCCTCCACCAGCAGAAAGGCAAAATGCTGTGTTTTAGACATGGGACTACCGCCTGACAAGTAACGCTGGGCGGGCCTGGCTGCACAGCCCTGCGGCCCGGACAGGCTAAGCCTCCCGCCCTGCCGGCCGCAAGTGGTGAGCACCCGCAGTTTGCACACACCATATTTTTTCTGTGTACACAATATGTATTTTCGTGTCATAGAGGCCGCGAACAGACGAATCCGTCCCGCAGCAGCGGCAGGAGAGATCCCCATGAAAGACGCCTCAAAGAACCGGAAGGCTGCGCTCTACAGCCGCCTGAAGACCGCAATCATGACGCTGGAGCTGCGCCCCGGCGCCGATCTGGACGAGGCGAAGCTGTCCGAGGAGTCTGGCCTGTCGCGCACCCCGCTGCGGGAGGTGCTGCGCCAGCTGGCGGGCGAGGGATATGTGGATCTGCGCGAAAACCGCGGCGCGCGGGTCAGCGAGATGTCGCATATGACCCTGCGCGATTTCTTCCTGGCCGCGCCGATGATCTATGGCGCGGTCATGCAGCTGGCAGCCAAACACGCCACGCCCGCGCAAGTCTCGGCGCTGAAAGCCGCGCAGGAGGCGTTCAAGGCGGCACTGCGCACGGGCTCCAGCGCCGACCGGGCGATGGCCAACAACCGTTTTCACGAGATCACTGGTGAAATGGCGGACAATATCTATCTGCTGCCGTCCTTCCAGCGGCTGCTGATCGACCATGCCCGCATCGGCATGACCTTCTACCGCCCCCAGGACGCCCGGATGGCGGAAAACCTGGATGAGGCCAGCAGCCAGCACGACACCATCATCGCCGCCATCGAAGCGGGCGACGAGGCGGCGGCGGGCCAGCTGGCAATTGAGCATTGGAACCTGTCACGCGACCAGATCGAGCTGTTCGTCATGCCCGCCGGGCTGGACGTGCCGCTGGGCACAATCGCGCGCAAAACCCCTGCATGAGGACGCAGATGACCCCTATTTTCAAGTTCGAAGGGATCTACACCCCTGTGGTGACACCCCACTTTGAGGACGGCAGCGTCAATTGGGACGCGCTGGCCGATGTCATCGAATATCTGATCGACGCCGGTGTGCACGGGCTGATCTCCGGCGGCTCCACCGGCGAGAACTATGCTCAGACCGTGGAAGAGCGCGTGGCCCTGGCCCGCTTCACCCATGAACGGCTGAAGGGCCGCCTGCCGCTGGTGGTGGGCACCGGGGCGATGCTGACCAGCGATTCCATTGCGCTGGCGGAAGGCGCCAAGGAGATCGGCGCGGATTCGATCCTCTTGGCCTCGCCCCCCTACTCGGTCCCGACTGACCGCGAAAACGCGCTCAATGCGTTGGCCATCGACAAGGCCGCGGATCTGCCGGTGATGCTCTATAACTACCCGCACCGCACCGGCACCATGATGGGCGAGGAGTTCCTCGACCGCGTCGGCCGTTCCCGCAATTTCTGCGGCATCAAGGAAAGCTCCGGCGATATCAACCGGGTGCATCTGCTGGCGCGGGACTATCCGCATATCCAGCTGGGCTGCGGCATGGACGACCAGGCGCTGGAGTTCTTTGCCTGGGGCGCGCCCTTCTGGGTTTGCGGCGGCTCGAACTTCCTGCCGAAGGAACACGTGGCGCTCTATAATGCCTGCGTGATCGAGGGCAATTTTGCCAAGGGCCGCCGGATCATGTCGGCAATGATGCCGCTGATGCGTGTCCTCGAACAGGGCGGCAAGTTCATCCAGACCATCAAACACGGTGTCACCATGAACGGCATCGATGCCGGTGCCATGCGCGCGCCGCTGAAGGGGCTGAACAAGGACGACAAACGCGCGCTGGAACAGGTCGTGCGGGTGCTGAAACAGAAAATCGCAGATATCGAGGCGGAGGGCTGATCCATGTCGCTGCTTACACAGGACGAATACAAATCCATCGCCGCCAATCTGGACCTGCCCACGGGCGCGTTCATCGACGGCAAATTCTGCCCGGCCGCGTCCGGCAAGACGTTCGAGACCGTGAATCCGGCCACCGGCGAGAAACTGGCCGACATCGCGTCCTGCGGCGCCGCGGATGTTGATGTCGCGGTTGAAAAGGCGCGCGAAGCCTTCGACGATGGCCGCTGGTCCCGCCTGCACCCGTCAGAGCGCAAGGACGTGCTGATCCGGCTGTGCAAGCTGATGACCCGCAACGCCCATGAGCTGGCGGTGACGGAAAGCCTGGATTCCGGCAAGACCATCTATGACTGTGAAACCGTAGACGTGCCGGAGACCATCCACTGCCTGAAATGGCATGCCGAAGCCATCGACAAGATCTATGACCAGGTGTCGCCCGCCTCCGACGATCACATCGCCATGGTGGTGCGCGAGCCGATCGGCGTGGTCGGCCTGGTGCTGCCCTGGAACTTCCCGCTCTTGATGCTGGCATGGAAGATCGGCCCGGCGCTGGCCGCAGGCTGCTCCGTGGTGGTGAAACCCGCCGCCGAGACCACCCTGACCGCGCTGCGGGTTGCGGAACTGGCAATGGAAGCGGGCCTGCCCCGCGGTGTGCTGAACATCGTGCCCGGCGGAGGTGCAGAGGTGGGCGAACCCATCGGCCGCCACATGGATATCGACATGGTGTCCTTTACCGGCTCCACCGTGACCGGCAAGCGCTTCCTGACTTATTCCGCGGAAAGCAACGCCAAGGAGGTGGTGCTGGAGATGGGCGGCAAGAACCCCGCCATCGTCATGGACGACGCCGAGAACCTGGACCGGGTGGCATCGCATATCGTGAACGGCGCCTTCTGGAACATGGGCGAGAACTGCTCTGCCTCCTCCCGCCTGATCGTGCATAAGGATGTGAAGGCAGAGCTGCTGGAACGCATCGCGCATCACGCCAAAGCGTGGAACGTCGGCGACCCGCTGGACCCGGAAACCCGCATGGGCGCGCTGGTGTCTGCCGCGCATTTCGACAAGGTTTGCGGCTATCTGGAGCAGGCCGACAACGTGGTGCTGGGCGGCAAGGCGCATGACGGCGCATTTGTCGAGGCCACGGTCGTCGAGGTGCCCGGCAACGACACGGTGCTGGCGCGCGAGGAGATTTTTGGCCCGGTGCTGTCGGTGATCGAGGTTTCCGGCTTTGACGAGGCGATCCGCATCGCCAATGAAACGCAATACGGCCTCTGCGCTTCGATTTTCACCGCCAACGCCAAGCGCGCGATCCGCGGTGCCCGCGCCATCCGCGCAGGCACGGTGACGGTGAACAGCTTTGGCGAGGGCGATATCTCCACCCCCTTCGGCGGCTACAAACAGTCGGGCTTTGGCGGCCGCGACAACTCTGTCCATGCCCACGACCAGTACACCCAGCTGAAAACCATCTGGATCGACCTGGCCGACGACGCAGACGAGGCCGTGGATTGACCGCGTACACCGCCCAGCGTCTGCCCAAGCAGACAGGGGCTGCGGGATGGAATGCCATCCTGCCGCCCCAGGCCCCCTTGCCGGTGCTGGACTGCGATCTGACCGCCGATGTCACCATCATCGGCGGCGGGTTCGCGGGGCTGTCCGCCGCCCGCCGCCTGCATCAGCTGGACCCTTCGCTGAAGGTGGCGGTGCTGGAAGCCGGCCGCTTTGCCGAAAGCTCCGCCGGGCGCAATTCCGGGTTCATGATCGACCTGCCGCATGATCTGGCCTCCGACAATTACGCGGGAGCGGGGCTTGAAGCGGACAAGGCTGCCATCGCCATGAACCGCAAGGCCATCGCGTTTGCCAAAGACGTGGCCGAAGACTGCGCCCTGCCGCAGGAGATGTTTGATCCCGCCGGCAAGATCAACGCCGCCGCGACCAAGGCCGGCGACAAGCACAACCGCGATTTCGCCGCCCATCTGGAGCGGCTGGGCGAACCGCATACGCTTCATTCCCAAGCGGAAATGCAGGCGCTGACCGGCAGCCCGCATTACACCTCCGGCCTTTATGCGCCCGGAACCGTGATGATCCAGCCCGCGGCCTACGTCAGGGCATTGTCCAGCCATCTGGCCGGGCAGGTCAGCGTGTTCGAAAACTCCCCCGCCACCGGGTTTGAGAAACAGGGCAACGGCTGGCTGGTCCAGACGCCAAAAGGCCGGATCTCCACCGGCGCGGTCATCCTCGCCAACAACGGCCACCTTGAAAGCTTCGGCTTCTACCAGCGCCGCCTGATGCACATCTGCCTCTATGCCTCGATGACGGAACGGCTGACGCCGGAGCAGATCGGGCGGCTGGGCGGTGAATCCCGCTGGTCGGTCACGCCGGCGGATCCGATGGGCACCTCGGTGCGGCGGATTTCCGGGTCTTACGGCGACCGGATCCTGATCCGCACCTGCTCCAGCTTCCACCCGACAATCGAGACCAGCGACGTGCGCCTGCGCAACGCGGGCTGGGTGCACGACCGCAAGTTCAAGGAGCGGTTCCCGCAATTGGGCGGCGTGCGGATGGAGCACCGCTGGGCCGGGATGCTGTGCCTTAGCCGCAACGGATCGGCGGCGTTCGGGGAGCTCGACCAGGGCGTCTATTCCACCTGCTGCCAGAACGGCCTCGGCATTGCCCGCGGCACCCTGCAGGGCATGGGCATCGCCGAGTTGCTGGTGCAGGGCGGCTCAGACATCGCCAGCCACTTCCTGGCCCAGCCGGTGCCGCCGAAGCTGCCGCCGGAACCCTTTGCCTCGCTTGGCGCCAATACCTACCTGGCGTGGAAGGAATGGCGGTCAGGCAAGGAGTAGCGGGGGCATCCTGCCGGATGCCCCCGGCGGGATCAGCTCGCCAGCACGTTGCGGAACAGCCAGGGATCGCTTTCGTCGATGTCCTCGGGGAACTGCACCCAGCGGTCTTGCAGCGGCGTCCAATCGGTATAATGCGCCTCGACCGGGCCAAGATAGGGCCGCTGCACCTCAAGACAGCGGGCATGGTCCATCTCGTCCGTCTCGACAATCCCGGCCTCGGGATTTTCCAGGGCCCAGACCATGCCGGCCAGCACTGCCGAGGTGACCTGCAGCCCGGTTGCGTTCTGATAGGGCGCAAGATCGCGGGCCTCCTCATTCGACAGCCGTGAGCCGAACCACAGCGCGTTCTTTTCGTGGCCATAGAGCAGCACGCCAAGCTCATCGATGCCTTCGATGATCTCGTCCTCAGTCAGGATATGGTGCCGCTCCTGCTGCTGGCCCGAGCCGAACAGCTCATGCAGGCTCAGCACCGCGTCGTCGCAAGGGTGATAGGCATAGTGGCAGGTCGGGCGGTATTCGGGATCGGCGCCCGCGCCCACGGTGTAGTAGTCGGCGATCGAGATCGCCTCGTTATGGGTGACCAGAAAGCCGAACTGCGGCCCCGGTGTCGGGCACCAGGTGTGCACCCGGGTGATTGCGCCCGGGCGCTCCAGCCAGATGGCGGCTTGGCAGCCGGTGTCCTGCCGGTGCCCGTTCTCGGGGAACCAGGTCTCGTGCGTGCCCCACCCCAGTTCGGCGGGCTGGAAGCCTTCGGCGATAAACCCCTCGACCGACCAGGTGTTGACGAAAGTGCCCCTGGCGCGCGGCACCCGGCGGGCCTGGGTATCCCGTTCGGCGATATGGACGCCCTTGACGCCAAGCGACTGCATCAGCCGCGCCCAGCCCTCTCGGCTGGCAGGCGTCTCAACCTCGCGGCCGGTATCGCGGGCCAGCGTCAGCAGCGCTTCCTTGACGAACCAGCTGACCATGCCGGGGTTGGCACCGCAGCAGCTGACCGCCGTCGTGCCACCGGGATTGCGCGCCTTTTCATCCCTGACCGCCTGCCGCAGCGCGTAATTTGTACGGGCCGCGTTGTCGGTGGTGCCGAAGTAGTATCCGGCCCAGGGTTCCACCACGGTATCGATGTACAAAACGCCGAGCTCCCGCATGAAGGTCATGAGTTCGAGCGAGGACGTGTCCACCGACAGGTTGACGCAGAACCCTTTGCCCTCGCTGAACAGCCCGCCCAGGACCTCACGGTAATTTTCCGGCGTCAGCGAGACCTGCAGATGGTTGATCTTGTGCTGGCGCAGGAAATTTGCCTTGGCGGCATCTGGCTCGATGACCGTGAGCTTGGAGGCGTCGAAATCGAAATGGCGCTCGATCAAGGGCAGCGTGCCTTTGCCGATCGACCCGAAGCCGATGATGACGATGGGACCGTCGATCCGGCCATAGATGGGATAGTCTTGTGCCATAAGGGTCTCCTCGCAGAATCGGGCGCTGCCGCCAGTATGGGCCAGCTGGCGGAAATCCGGGTGCGAATAATGCGCTTGGAGCCTTTCAGCAGCTTTACGTCCGCCGCCGGAAGTATCGGCAGCCTGCCTAATAATTGGGCACAGCCGGGCGGTACGCCGTCCGCGCGCCCTGGCAGGCCTTTACAGATTGCACGCCCCAAGCCGATGTACTGGCTCATGCCTGATGCCCTGTCCATCATCGTCGTCGAAAGCGACCGGGAACGCGCGTTCATGATCGTGGACGGACTGCGGGAAGCCGGGGAATTCGATATTCAGGTGATCTCAGAGCCATCCGGCCTTGCCCGCCAGATACAGGTCCGGGACCCGGACGTCGTGCTGATAGACATCGCAGACCCCTCGCGCGATGTGCTGGAAGAGCTGACATTGGCCTCCGGTCCAAAGGAGCGCCCGGTGGCGATGTTTGTCGACCGCAGCGCGGAAGGGCTGTCCGCGGCCGCCGTCGAGGCAGGTGTCTCCGCTTATGTGGTCGACGGGCTGCAGCCTTCCCGGCTGAAGCCGGTTCTGGACGCCGCCATCGCGCGGTTCCGGATGTTCCACCGGATGCGCACCGAGCTGGCCGAGGCCAAGCGGGCACTGGAAGAGCGCAAAGTGATCGACCGCGCCAAGGGCATGATCATGAAGGCCCGGGGCATCGAAGAGGATGCGGCCTATGCGCTGTTGCGCAAGGCCGCGATGGACCAGAACAAGCGCGTCGCAGAGGTGGCGCAGGCGCTGGTGACGGCGGCGGGGCTGCTGGCATGAGCCTGACGAGGATCCCTGCCGGTTATGTCCCGCTGACGGATGCCGCGCCGCTGATTGCCGCACAAGAGATGGGGTTTGCCGCGGAAGAGCGGCTGACGCTGGATTTGCACCGCGCGCCGTCCTGGTCGTCGCTGCGGGACATGCTGGCCTTTGGCCAGGTGGATGCCGCCCAGATGCTGGCCCCGGTGCCGGTGGCGGCGGCCATGGGCCTGGGCGGTGCCAGCGCGCAGTTTTCCGTGCTGTCAGTGCTGTCCATCAATGGCACCGTTATTGGTGTCAGCAGCAGGCTGGCCCGCAAAATGGCGGCTGCGGGTTACAGCTTTTCCTTCGGCGATGCAGTTGCCGCCGGGCGGGCTTTGGCTGCCGCCTCCGGCGGGGAGCTGCGGATTGGTGTGCCCTTCCCCTTTTCCATGCATGCCGAGCTGCTGGCCTATTGGCTGGAAGGGCTGGGGCTGAGCACATCTCAGGACATCATAATCCGCACAGTGCCGCCGCCGCTGATGGCTGACGCACTCCGGCGCGGCAGCATTGACGCCTTCTGCGTCGGCGAGCCCTGGGGGTCCATCGCTGTCGAGCAGGGCGAAGGCGCGCTGCTGCTGCCGGGCCGGGCCATCTGGTCCTGCGCGCCGGAAAAGGTGCTGGCCGTCCGCAGCGATTGGGCCGAAACGGAACCCAGCCTGTCCGGCCGGCTGATCCGGGCGCTGTGGCGCGCAGGGCGCTGGCTGGCCGATCCCTCCTGCCGCGGTCTGGCCGCGGAAATTCTGTCCGCCCGCCATTATCTCGACCTGCCCGCCGAAATCATCGAGCGCGGCCTGCTGGGCAAGTTCACTGTGACCGCGCAGGGGCTGCAGCGCGAAGCGCCTGGCTTTGTCGGCTTTCATGACGGTTCCGCCGGCTTTCCCTGGCGCAGTCAGGCCCAATGGATTGCGCTGCGGCTGGCGAAACGGAACGGCCTGGATCCGCAGACCGCGCTGAAAAAAGCGGCGCCTGTGTTCCGCAGCGATTTGTACCGCACCGCCCTGAGCGGCACGGGCGCGGAGCTGCCGGCAGCATCGTCCAAGCTGGAAGGCGCGTTGGACGCCGGAACGCTGGCCGCCGGAGAATCGGACCCGGCCGCCTTGCTGGAAAACCGGTTCTTCGATGGCCGCGTTTTTGATCCCTTGGCCGCCGGCTGATGAAAAATCAGGCAATCTGCTGAACACCAATGCTGCAATGCAGAATTTCTCGCTGCATCAGCAAAGAACCCTTTGGCGCCGGGCCGCTCTTCCTGCACACTGAACCCAGACAGGCAATGGCGCCTGACAAAAAAGTTTTTCCCGACGACCGGGTTTCACTGAGCAAAGCCGCTCGACCCACCGCCACTCCTCCCGGCGGTGCGCGTCAGCGGCTTTTTTTCTGTCCGGGCGTCTGCCCCGGACGCAGCAAACAAAGGAAACCAACCCGATGAAGACCCTGATCCTTGCCCTCGCAGGCTCCACCGCCCTGACTGCCCCGGCACTGGCTGACATGCTGGAGCTGGAAAAGGACGTGCTGACCTTCGGCTTCATCAAGCTGACCGACATGGCGCCGCTGGCGGTCGCCTATGAACAGGGGTTCTTCGATGACGAGGGGCTGTTTGTTACGCTGGAGGCGCAGGCCAACTGGAAGGTGCTGCTGGACGGGGTGATCGACGGCACCCTGGACGGCGCCCACATGCTGGCGGGACAGCCGCTGGCCGCCACCATCGGCTATGGCACCGAGGCGCATATCATCACCCCCTTTTCGATGGACCTGAATGGCAACGGCATTACCGTCTCCAACGAGGTCTGGGAGATGATGAAGCCGAGCCTGCCCACCGACGCTGACGGCAAGGTCTCGCACCCGATCTCCGCCTCCCATCTGAAACCGGTGATCGAGGACTTCAACGCCAGGGGCAAGCCGTTCAACATGGGCATGGTCTTCCCGGTCTCCACCCACAATTACGAGCTGCGCTACTGGCTGGCCGCCGGCGGCATCAACCCCGGCTACTACAGTCCCGAGAACGTGACCGGCCAGATCGCCGCCGAAGCCTTCTTGTCGGTGACCCCGCCGCCGCAGATGCCCGCCACGCTGGAGGCCGGCACGATCTCCGGCTACTGCGTGGGCGAGCCCTGGAACCAGCAGGCGGTGTTCAAGGGCATCGGCGTGCCGGTGATCACCGACTACGAACTGTGGAAGAACAACCCGGAAAAGGTCTTTGGCATCACCGCGGAATTTGCCGAGGAGAATCCCAACACCACACTGGCGGTTGTCAAAGCGCTGATCCGCGCGGCGATGTGGCTGGATGAAAACGATAACGCCAACCGCCCGGAAGCGGTGGAGATCCTCAGCCGCCCCGAATACGTCGGCGCCGATTACGATGTGATCGCCAATTCGATGACCGGCACCTTCGAATATGAGAAAGGCGACACCCGCGCGGTGCCGGACTTCAACGTGTTCTTCCGCTACAACGCAACCTATCCGTTCTATTCCGACGCGGTCTGGTACCTGACCCAGATGCGCCGCTGGGGCCAGATCGCCGACCCCAAGCCCGACAGCTGGTTCGATGAGGTCGCCCGCTCTGTCTATAAGCCGGAGATCTATCTGGAAGCGGCCCGGCTGCTGGTCGCGGACGGCCTCGCCGATGAGGCGGACTTCCCCTGGGAGAGCGACGGCTACAAGGCCCCTACCCCGCCGGAGGATGTGATTGACGGCATCCCCTATGACGGCCGCGCGCCGAACGCCTACCTCGACAGCCTGCCGATCGGCCTCAAGGGCAGCCAGACCGTCGTTGGCAACGCCGTCCAGGGCTGAGCCCGGACGGGAGGGCGGGCGGGGCGAGGCTCCGGCAGGAGCGAGCGCCGTCCCCCTCCCCCGCATCAGCCAACCCAGCAAAACGCCAAGGTGAGACCTTCCCCATGACAACCGTTGACCCCGCATCGCTCAACACCGAGGCCCGCCGGGCCAGGCTTTTCAACCGCATCAGCAAGGCCGACGCCTGGTTTCAGGTACTGGGCCTCGCCTGGATCACCCCCATCCTGAAGGCCGCAGCGGGCGACAACCCGCGCGCCCAGGCCAAGGAAATCTGGCGCCTGCTGGCGGTGCCGCTGCTGGCCATTCTCGGGTTCCTGCTGCTGTGGGGCACGCTGGCCCCGCGGGTGCAGACCTCGCTCGGCGCCATCCCCGGACCCGCCCAGGTCTGGGCGGAAGCCGTCAGCCTGCACCAGGACGCGCAGCAGAAGGCGGTCAAGGAAGCCGCCTTTTACGAACGGGTCGACCAGCGCAACGAACGGCTGATTGCCCAGGGCAAGGCGGACCAGGTCAAGGACATCCCCTATACCGGCGCGCCCAGCTATTACGATCAGATCTGGACCTCGATTCAGACCGTGTTCTTCGGTTTTTTGATCGCGGCGATTGTGGCCATCCCGCTGGGCATTCTGGGCGGGCTGTCACCGCTCGCCAATGCGGCAATCAACCCGCTGGTGCAGATCTTCAAGCCGGTCTCGCCGCTGGCCTGGCTGCCGATCGTGACCATGGTGGTCTCGGCGCTTTATGCCAGCAATGACGGGCTGTTCGCGAAATCCTTCCTGGTCTCCGCCATCACCGTGACCCTGTGCTCGCTGTGGCCGACGCTGATCAATACGGCGCTTGGGGTGGCCTCCATCGACAAGGATCTGGTGAATGTCTCCAAGGTCCTGAAGATGAGCACCCGCGCCAAGATCACCAAGCTGGTGCTGCCCTCAGCGCTGCCGCTGATCTTCACCGGGCTGCGGCTGTCGCTCGGGGTCGGCTGGATGGTGCTGATCGCCGCCGAAATGCTGGCCCAGAACCCCGGCCTTGGCAAATTCGTCTGGGACGAGTTCCAGAACGGCTCCAGCCAGTCGCTCGCCCGCATCATCGTCGCGGTGCTGACCATCGGCATCATCGGCTTCCTGCTGGACCGGGTTATGTACGCGCTGCAGTCGCTGTTCACCTTCTCAAACAACCGGTGACCCGTCATGAGCATTCTTGAATTCAAAAATGTCTGCAAAAGCTTCGGCGAAGGCGCAAACCGCACCGGCGTGCTGAAAAACATCAGCCTCAGCGTTCAGGAGGGCGAGTTTCTGGTGCTGCTGGGCTTCTCCGGCACCGGCAAGACAACGCTGATCAACCTGATGGCGGGGCTGGAGACACCGACCTCCGGAACCGTAACCTTCAAGGGCCGCCAGATCACCGGCCCCGGCCCCGAGCGCGGCGTGATCTTCCAGAATTACTCTCTGATGCCCTGGCTGACAGTGGCGGGCAACGTGGGACTGGCAGTGGACTCGCTCTTTCCCGGCCTGGCGGCTGGCGAAAGGCAGGCCAAGGCAGCGCATTACATCCGGATGGTCGGCCTTTCCCACGCCGCCAGCCGCCGCCCGGCGGAGCTATCGGGGGGCATGCGCCAGCGGGTCAATGTGGCGCGGGCGCTGGCGATGGACCCGGAGGTGCTGCTGCTGGATGAGCCCCTGTCGGCGCTGGATGCGCTGACGCGCGCCAACCTCGCCGATGAGATCGAAGCGATCTGGGAGGCGGACAAGAAGACCTGCGTGTTGATCACCAATGACGTGGACGAGGCGATCCTGCTGGCCGACCGCATCATTGCGCTCAACCCGGACGGCACGCTGGGAGAGGAGTTCAAGGTCACCCTGCCCCGCCCGCGCGACCGCAGCGCGATGAACCACGACAAGACCTTCAAGACGCTGCGCGCCGGGATCACCGGCTACCTCATGGACGCAGGTATCAAGGGCAAGACCGGCGGCGACAGGGTGCTGCCGGATGTGACCCCGATCCACAAGCTGCCAGCCGCGGTTGCCGAGGCCGGCAAGTCGATGGCCGAAGAACGCTACCTGGATTTTTCCCAGCTCCACAAGATCTACCCGACGCCGAAGGGGCCGCTGACCGTGGTCGAGGATTTCAACCTCAAGATCAACAAGGGCGAGTTCATCTCACTGATCGGCCATTCGGGCTGCGGCAAGTCCACCGTGCTGACCATGGCAGCCGGGCTGAACCCGATCTCCAAGGGCGCGATCAAGCTGGACCGCCGTCATGTGGAGGGCGCCGACCCGGAGCGCGCGGTGGTGTTTCAGTCGCCAAACCTGTTCCCCTGGCTCAGCGCGCGGGAGAACTGCGCCATCGGCGTCGACAAGGTCTATCCCAAGGCCAGCCAGGCGGAACGGCAGGACGTGGTGGAATACTACCTCGAACGTGTCGGCCTGGCGGACGCGATGGACAAGCCCGCAAACGCCATGTCGAACGGCATGCAGCAGCGGGTCGGCATCGCCCGTGCCTTTGCGCTCTCGCCCAAGCTGCTGCTCTTGGATGAACCCTTCGGCATGCTCGACAGCCTCACCCGCTGGAAGCTGCAGGAGGTGCTGATGGAGGTCTGGAGCCGCACCAAGGTGACCGCGATCTGCGTGACCCATGACGTGGACGAGGCGATCCTGCTGGCGGACCGGGTGGTGATGATGACCAACGGCCCGCAGGCCACCATCGGCAAGATCACCGAGGTCAACCTGCCCCGCCCGCGCACCCGCAAGGCGCTCTTGGAGCACCCGGATTACTACACCTACCGGCAGGAGGTGCTCGATTTCCTCGAGGAATACGAGCACGGGGCGACACCCAAGCCCAAGGCAGCCGCAAACCAGATTGCAGCGGAGTGAGACCATGACCCAGAAACTCGTCATCATCGGGGCCGGCATGGCCTCTGGCCGGGTGATCGAGCATCTGCTCGACGCGGACCCGGATGCCTATGACATCACCCTGTTCAACGCCGAGCCGCGCGGCAACTACAACCGCATCATGCTGAGCCCGGTGCTGTCGGGCGAGAAGACCTATGAGGAGATCGTCACCCACTCGGACGATTGGTATGCACAGAACGGTGTCACCTGCCGCTTCGGCGAGCATGTGGTGAAGATCGACCCCGAGATGAAAGTGGTCGAGGGCGAGAACGGCCATGTGCCTTACGACAAGCTGGTGATCGCCACCGGCTCCGCCCCCTTCATCATCCCGGTGCCGGGCCACGATCTGCCGGGGGTGATTTCCTACCGCGACCTGGACGACACCAACGCGATGATCACCGCCGCCGCCAATGGCGGCAAGGCGGTTGTGATCGGCGGCGGCCTCTTGGGGCTGGAGGCGGCCGCGGGGCTCAAAGAGCGCGGCATGGATGTGACCGTGCTGCATCTGATGGGCCACCTGATGGAACGCCAGCTGGACGAGGCCGCAGGCTACCTCTTGCGCAAGGATCTGGAGGCGCGTGGCATCACCGTGAAGACCCAGGCCTCTACCAAGGCGATCCTGGGCGAGGACCGCGCCGAAGCGGTGCTGCTGGAAAGCGGCGAGACGCTGGGGGCGGATCTGGTGGTGATGGCGGTGGGCATCCGCCCGGAAACCCGCCTCGCCACCGATGCGCATCTGGATGTGGCGCGCGGCATCGAGGTGAACGCGCAGATGCAGACCTCGGACCCGGATATCTACGCGGTGGGCGAATGCGTGGAGTTCGGCGGCCATCTGTTTGGCCTCGTCGCGCCGCTCTATGATCAAGCGAAGGTGCTGGCGGACAGCCTGCTGGATCAGCCGAATGCCTTCGTGGTCAAGGAACTGGCCACCAAGCTCAAGGTCACAGGCTGCGACCTGTTCAGCGCCGGGGATTTCGCAGAGGGTGAAGGGCGCGAGGATATCGTCTTCCGCGACCCGGCCCGCGGCATCTACAAGCGGCTGGTGATCGAGGACGACCGGCTGGTCGGCGCCGTCATGTATGGCGATACCGCCGATGGCAGCTGGTTCTTCGGCCTGATCAAGGACGGCACCAACATAGATGAGATGCGCGAGACGCTGATCTTCGGCCCGGCCTTTCAGGGGGGCGCCTCCGCGGACCCTCTGTCAGCCGTTGCAGCCTTGCCGCCTGAGGCGGAGATCTGCGGCTGCAACGGCGTCTGCAAGGGACAGATCACCAGCGCCATCAAAGGCGGCGCCAACGACCTCGGCGCGATCCGCGCCACGACCAAGGCCAGCGCCTCCTGCGGCACCTGCACCGGGCTGGTGGAGCAGCTTCTGTCGGTGACGCTGGGCGACGATTACGCCGCCCCGCAGGCGCAGCCCATCTGCGGCTGCACCCATCACACCCACGAGGACGTCCGCCGCCTGATCAAGTCTCAGGAGCTGAAAAGCCAGGCGGCGGTCTGGCAGGAGCTTGGTTGGACCACCCCAAACGGCTGCCATGTCTGCCGCCCGGCGGTGAACTACTACCTGCTGGCGGACTGGCCGCTGGAATACCGCGACGATCCGCAGAGCCGTTTCGTCAACGAGCGCAAGCACGCCAACATCCAGAAGGACGGCACCTTCTCGGTGGTGCCGCGCATGTGGGGCGGCATCACCACCCCGGATGAGCTGCGCGCCATTGCCGATGCCGCGGACAAATACGATGTGCCGACGGTCAAGGTCACCGGTGGCCAGCGCATCGACCTATTGGGCGTCAGAGGCGAGGACCTGCCTGCGATGTGGTCCGATCTGAACAAGGCAGGCCTCGTCTCTGGCCACGCCTATTCCAAAGGGCTGCGCACCGTGAAGACCTGCGTCGGCACCGACCACTGCCGCTTCGGCACGCAGGACAGCACCGGCCTTGGCATCAAGCTGGAGAAGCACCTCTGGGGCTCCTGGACGCCGCACAAGCTGAAGCTGGCGGTCTCCGGCTGCCCCCGCAACTGCGCCGAGGCGACCTGCAAGGACATCGGCGTGGTCTGCGTTGACAGCGGCTATGAAATCCACGTGGGCGGCGCCGCGGGCATGGAGATCAAGGGCACCGAGATCCTGTGCAAGGTGGCCACCGAAGAAGACGCGATCGAGGTGATCTCGGCGATGACCCAGATCTACCGCGAAAACGCCAAGTACCTGGACCGGATCTACAAATGGCTCGCCAAGGTCGGCCTCGACTGGGTCAAGGAACAGATCGTGGAGGACGTTGAGAACCGCAAGGCGCTCGCCGCCCGGTTCGAGCTCTCGCAATCCGTCTACCGCAAGGACCCCTGGGCCGAACACGCGCAGGACAGCACCACCCGGGCGCAATACGCGCCGCTTGCCAATCTCACACTGGAGGCTGCCGAATGAGCTGGATCGACATTGGCCATATCGACGACATCCCGCTGCATGGCGCGCGGGTGGTGAAAACGCCCGTGGGCTGCGTCGGCTTGTTCCGCACCGGCCCGTCGGAGGTCTTTGCAGCCTCCGACCGCTGCCCGCACAAGGGCGGGCCGCTGTCCGAAGGCATCGTGCACAGCCAAAGCGTGACCTGCCCGCTGCACAACTGGGTGTTCGACCTCAACACCGGCGAGGCGCAGGGCGCCGACGCCGGCCGGATCGAGACCTACCCGCTGCGGGTCGAGGCAGGCCGCCTCCTGCTCGACGGCGCCGCCGTCGGCAAGCGGAGCGCGGCGTGATGGCAGGCCCCGGCTGCAAGGAGGTCCGTTCAACTTGTCCCTATTGCGGCACCGGCTGCGGCGTGCTCCTGCGCCCGGACGGCCAGGGTGGGCTGGCGGTGCGCGGCGACCCGGACCACCCGGCCAACCGCGGGCGGCTCTGTTCCAAGGGGCTGGCGCTGGGGGAAACCCTGGGGCTGGAGGGCCGCCTGCTGGCGCCGCAAGTGATCGGGCAGGAAACGGATTGGGACAGCGCACTGGATCTGGTGGCCGCCAAGTTCCGTCAAGCCGTGGAGGAGCACGGCCCGGGCAGTGTCGGCTTCTACCTGTCGGGGCAGATGCTGACCGAGGACTATTACGTCGCCAACAAGCTGATGAAGGGCTTTCTCGGCTCCGCCAATATCGACACCAACTCGCGCCTGTGCATGGCTTCGACCGTGGCCGGTCACAAGCGCGCCTTTGGCACCGACACGGTGCCCGGCACCTATGAGGATCTGGACGAGGCGGATCTGATCGTGCTGGTGGGCTCCAACCTCGCCTGGTGCCACCCGGTACTGTACCAGCGCATCCTGGCGGCACGCGAAGCCCGCGGCACCCGGCTGGTGGTAATCGACCCCCGCCGCACGGCGAGTTGCGAGCAGGCGGACATGCACCTGAAGCTGCGCGCGGGCAGCGATGTGGCGCTGTTCAACCGCCTGCTGGCGGCGCTCTATGAGGGCGGCGCGCTGGATGCAGACTACCTTCGGCACGTGGAAGGGCTGGGCGCGGCGCTGGAAGCCGCCTTTGCCTCTGATGCCGCGGTGACCGGGCTGGAGGAGGCTGAACTCGCAGCGTTCTGCGATCTGTGGATGCGCACCGAAAAGGTGGTGACCATCTTCAGCCAGGGCGTGAACCAATCCACCTCCGGCACCGGCAAGGTGAACGCCATCCTGAATTGCCACCTGGCAACCGGCCGGATCGGCAAGCCCGGCTGCGGGCCGTTCTCGGTGACCGGCCAGCCCAACGCCATGGGCGGGCGCGAGGTGGGCGGGCTGGCCAATATGCTGGCCTGCCATATGGATCTGGAGAACAGCAGCCACCGGGCTGCGGTGCAGAAATTCTGGGGCGCCCCTGCGATACCCGACCGCGCGGGCCTGAAAGCGGTCGACCTGTTCCGCGCCGCAGGCGACGGGCGGCTCAAGGCGCTGTGGATCATCCACACCAACCCCGCCGTTACCATGCCGGAAGCCGATGCTGTACGCGCCGCGATCCAAGCCTGCGACTTCACCGTGGTGAGCGACATCACCGCCGCGACCGATACGGCGCGGCTGGCGGATGTGCTGCTGCCGGCCGCGGCCTGGGCGGAAAAGGACGGCACCGTCACCAATTCGGACCGCACCATCAGCCGCCAGCGCGCCGTTCTTCCTGCGCCGGGCCAGGCCCGCCCGGACTGGGACATTCTGGCCGATACGGCCAGGCGCATGGGCTGGGCCAAAGCCTTTGACTATCAGACCCCGGCGCAGATCTTCCGGGAGCACGCAGAGCTTTCGGGGATCGCGGGCCGTTTCGGGCTGGATTTCGATATCTCCTGCCTCAGCCGTATGTCCGATGCAGACTACGGCGCGCTCCACCCGGTCCGCTGGCCGGTCAGCAACAGCCGTCAGGGCGGGCGCTTCTTTGCAGAGGGGAAGTTCTATCACCCAAACGGCAAGGCCCGGATGCTGCCGGTCCGCTGCCAGCCGCCGGCGGCTCCCCCTAGCGCTGATTTTCCGTTCCGCCTGAATACGGGGCGCATCCGCGATCAATGGCATACGATGACCCGCACCGCGCAGTCCCCGCGCCTGTCGGGGCACCTTGCCGAGCCTTTCGCCGACATCCACCCGGAAGACGCCCGCAAGCTGGGGGTCCAGTCCGCCGACCTGCTGCGCCTGCGCAGTCCGCATGGGCAGGCGATCCTGCGGGCGCGGATCACGGCGGATGTGCAGCCCGGAGACCTGTTCGTGCCGATGCACTGGACGGGGGAAACAGCACCGTCGGCGCGCGTCTGCTCCTTGGTTGCCGCTGCGACCGACCCGGTGTCCGGCCAGCCCGAAAGCAAGGCTTCGGTGGTGGCCGTGGAGCGCCTGCAAGCTGCCTGGTATGGCTTTGCCGTGTCCTGCCGGCCGATGAAACCCGAGGCAGAATACTGGGCCATGGCGCGGACGGAGACCGGATACCGCGCGGAACTTGCCGGCCTGACGCCGCTCTGCGATCCGGAGGCCGCGGCGCGCAAGATGTTCGCCTTGCCCGATGCCGAAATCCAGATGATGACCGACAGCCGCAGGGGAATTGCCCGGTTAGCCTTGCACCAAGGCGGCAAGCTGATGGCGGCGCTGTTCATAGCGCCGGAGCCGGTTGCCGTCCGCCGCGACTATCTGGCGGGATTGCCTGGCACCGGCATGGCAGAGGTACTGACCGGACAGCCGGCGGAAGACCTGCCGGATCCCGGCCCGGTGGTCTGCTCCTGCTTCAATGTCGGGGCAAACACGATCCTGCGGGCCATCGAGACGGGCAGCCTCGTCAGTGTCGCCGATGTCGGCGCGGCGCTGCAGGCGGGCACCAGCTGCGGCTCCTGCCGCTCAGACATTGCCGGGCTGCTGGCACGCCCCCGCTTCAAACAGGCCGCAGAATAGAGAGCTTGCAAATGACACATCTTTCCGTACCGCCGGTCCCCTCCGGCACACTCGCACTGGTCGGGGCCGGCCCCGGCGCCAGCGACCTCCTGACGCTGCGGGCCGTGCGCAGGCTGCAGCAGGCTGACACGGTGTTCTACGACCGCCTGGTTGACCCCGAAGTCCTTGAACTGACCTCCCCCGCCGCCAGGCGGATTTTCGTCGGCAAACATGTCGGAGCGCATTCCTGGCCGCAGGAGAAGATCAACAGGGTGATGGTTGCGGAGGTGCTGAAGGGCCGCCGCGTTGTCCGCCTCAAATCAGGAGATCCGGGTATTTTCGGGCGTGCAGCGGAGGAACTGGAAGCGGCGCGTGCGGCAGGGATCAACGCGGAAATTGTGCCCGGCATCACTGCCGCCTGCGCCGCCGCCGCCCAAACAGGCATTCCGCTGACTGAACGCGGCGTTTCCGACACGCTGGTGCTGACCACAGCGAAATGCAAGGCCGGCGACCCGCTGCCCGATTGTGCCCGCCATGCCAAGCCGGGAACCACGATTGTCTTTTATATGTCCGTCCAGCAGGCCTCGCGCGTAAGCGGCGCGCTGCTCCGCCTCGGCATCCCCCCGCGCACGCCGGTGGTTATTGCCGTTGATGCGGCCAAACCGGGCGCGCGAACCGTGTTCTGCGACATCGGAACGATCCCGGAAGCAGTGAGACAGCACGCAATAACCGGCTGCGCAACACTCATCATAACCTGGCCGAAGACCTGCGCAGAACAGACGACGCCTGTGACAGGGAATGTCCAGATGGCGCTTTAGGGGCGACATTAACTGCTAACCTTATGAGGCCAGCGAAGGATTTCCACCTGTCTGCCGGTGCCGGGGCTAGTTTAACCGCCCCTTCCGGAGCTCGATGAGACCACGCAGCGCACGCAAAAAGACCCCGCGGTCGCGATGGCCAACTTGCGATAGCATCGAAATCACCTCGCTCTGCTCCCGTGTCAGCGTACCGCAAGACTCCGGCATGTCCGGCGAAACCATGTGGGCCCGTGAGACCAGCAGCGCAAGCGACCTCTGGTCCAGTCCTTCGGTCAGATCAGACCAAAAGCCAAGGCTTCTTCCGGACGCCTCGCAGGCCTTTCTCAGGAGCTCGCGTTCGCCTTGGGACAAGTCCCGGCCGCCCCCGGCGTGAAAAAACTTTTTGTCTGTCTGCTCCAATAGAAACTCGCCTATTCATAAACTGCGCACACGCATTGATTGTTGATGCTTAGACTGATAGGTGTCAACTATTGGTTTAATAATTCACATATGTAAACTTTTGAGGCGAGGATGATAGCTGACCGCATTGATGCTGCCTGCAAGGTCGCTGGTGTGAAATTGAAGACAGCCTGCACGATTTCGGGCGTCAATTACGGCACGCTCCGAAGCCAGATGAGGAATAACCGCGAAATCCCCGCGTCCTCGCTGGCGCTTCTTTCCGCCGGCCTGCGCGTTCCCATCCAGTTCTTCTTTGACCTCCCCGGTGAAAACCTGTCGTCTGTAACCCGACTGAACCGCTGGTGGGCGGCAGAGGCCGCCAATACGGAACATGCCGCGTGCTCCAGGGCGGGTTTCAACGTGACAACGGACCACATTCTGGATTGGTACCACCAGGAAGGCGGTCAGCTGAACAACTGGGAGTGGTTTGAGGACCAGATTGACATCTACGAGCCTCTAGAGCCTACGGACCGGATCATGCACCCGATCCAGATCGGCAAGCGCAGCGCCGCCGCAGAGCGGCTGATGCTTGCCGGGAACCGTGACTTTTACCGCATCGTCGGATCCTTCGAAGAGAAGATTATTCAGCGCGCAATGCATTCGCATAGAATGCTCAGCGAGGTTCCGTACATCGTCACTGATGAAGAATTGGACGTGCTCATCAAGGGGTTGCGGGTGCGCGGCGGCTACCGCAAGGTGACAATGCGGGTCACCGGCCCCCAAGGAGAGCCGGTGACTGCTGTTTTCTCAAAGCTGACCTGGCTCGACACTGCTGACAATGTGCGAGAAGTGGACCGCGTTGAGGCCTAGGATCATCTGATCGTTTGCCAGGCCTTCCGGAACCGGATCCGCCCAGGAAATCGCGTTACGGTATTTGCCGTTGAAACCGTAGTCATCCGCCAGGCGGCGGTGCTTGTAGGCAATGATCGTGTACATCCAGTCAAAGTCCCACCGCGAGGCGGCCAGCAGCTTCACATATTGTGCGAAATCGCCAAGCCTGCGGATGCCACCCCGTTCGTCCGGCGCAACTTCGATACCGCCGAAGTAGATAAGCCTGCCCTGGAATTCATCGACCAGCGGCTGCGAGACGCTCGCCACGACCCCGTCGCGGCCGCCATAGCGGGAGGATGCGAGGCCCCGGAAGTAGTTCCCGAAGTCCTTGCTTCCAAGGTCCACACTCTTGGCCGAGATGCAGGTAATGCAACGGTCTTCCCTTTTCAGGAAGAGCCAGAATGCCCTGCCCGAATTCAGGTCGTCTGCACTGACCTCGGACATCGGATGGACGCGCTTCTTTCCCACATCCTCAAGAAGGGCTGGCAGCTGTTCCGGGTTGGTACACACATGGAGGGTCAGGCCATCTGCGTTGAACCTGTCTTCAATAGCCCGCATGTGTGTGAGGATGCTCTTACGTTCCATGTTTTTCTCCTTACAAAAATGGAATGCTGCACTCGCAATGCGGGTGCAGGTGTAAGGTTTCCCTCATTTTTAGTTGTAGAACAGGTCTTTCCCGCAGGTTGCAGAGCGCCGGGCCGGGTAAGCACCAGGAATTCTGCGGGCCGACCGGTTTCCAGCAGCGGAAAGGCCGGTTTAGGTCTTGAAATAGGTGCCGGCGGCGCCGGATCCGGCGCAGATGGGCCAAAACGGGCAGGTTTCGTCCCCGCCCGTCCAGACGTTGCGGGCCGTCAGTTTCACCAGCGTATTGTTCAGCGCTCTGACTTCGGCATTGGCAGTGGTTCAGGGCCATTATTCGCAGGCAAAGCGCGTAAGTGGATGTGGTTTCCCGCAATCTTCCTGTGCTTGCCCTGAAAAAAGAAAGCCCGCCCGGTTTAAGGGGCGGGCCAGTCGGGGAGGAAAGATCAGTAGCTCTGATTCAGCTCATCCGCCGCGGGAATTTCGCGCTCGCGCCGGGCGATGTAGTCGAGCAGTTCCTCGTTCTTCGCCTCATCCAGCTTGGGCTCTTCGTAATCCGCCAGCAGCTTTTTGGCGCGGGTCAGGGCGCGTTCGGTGATCTCGACGCTGCCTTCGGCCTGCCATTGCTCGATCGAGTTGTTGTCGAACAGCTCCGGCATGAAGAAGGCTTCCTGGAAGTTCGCCTGGGTGTGCGGGTGGCCCAGGTAGTGGCCGCCGGGGCCGACATCGGGAACCGCCGCAATGGCCTGGTCGAAGTCGTGCCATTTCGGGCCTTCCGCCATCCGGTAAGCCATCGCGCATTGCTCCGCATCGACGATGAACTTGGCAACCGAGCAATGCATCCCGGCCTCGTTCCAGCCCGCCGAGTGCCAGATGTAGTTGGCGCCGGCGTGGACGACAGCCTGAAGGGTGGTTGCGGATTCGTAACCTGCCTGCGCGTCAAAGGTCTTGGCGCCGCCCAGGGTGTTGGAGGTCCGCCACGGCACATCGTAGTAGCGCGCCATCTGGCCGATCATGAAGTTCATCAGCGAAATCTCGGGCGTGCCCGCCATCGGCGCGCCGGATTTCATCGAGACGGTCGACAGGTAGTGGCCATAGATCGCCGGCGCGCCCTTGCGGATCACCTGGGTGTAGGCCAGTGCGCTCAGCGCCTCGGCGTTCAGCTGCGCCACGGTCGCGGGGACCGAGGCCGGGGTGTTGGCGCCGCCCAGGACAAAGGGCGAGCACAGCACCGGCTGCTTGCGTTTGCAGAAGGCGCGCATCGCGCCCAGCATGGTTTCATCCCAGACCAGCGGCGAGTTGCCGTTGCAGTTGCCGGTGGTGACCGGGTGATCCTCCAGGAAATCCTCGCCGAACAGGATCGCGCACATCTCCATCACGTCTTCGGCGTTCTTGGGGCTGGTGGTCATGCCCATGAACGTCTTGTCGGAGTATTTCATCGACGAATAGGTGATCCGCAGGTGGCGCTGGCTGATCGGATGATCATAAGGCTCCACAATGTGGTGGGCCGAGGAATGCAGGGCCGGCATCATATGCGCCAGCTTGTGGAACATCGCCAGGTCTTCCAGCATCGGATTGCGGCGCACGTCCTCCAGGTCGCGCAGGAACGGCGCGCCGGTCATCGGCACAAAGATCGAGTGCTTGCCGCCCAGGCGCACGTTCTTCTTGGGGTCGCGCGCGTGGTAGGTGAAATCGCTGGGGATGGTTGCAATCAGCTCCCGCACCAGGCCGCGGTCGAGATAGACCAGCTCGCCCTCGACCTTGGCACCGGCTTTCTTCCAGTCCTGCAGCGCAATGGGGTCGCGGAACTGGACGCCGACATTCTCCAGGATGTCCATCGAGGCATTGTCGATCATCTCGACCTGGGCTCCGTCCATCACCTCGCACAGGGGGATGTTGCGGGTCAGGCCCGGCAGCATGTCGAATTTCGGCGCGGTGCGCAGGGCGCGGCGGGCGTTGCGGCCGCCGGAGCGGGTGCGCGGGACAGTGGCTTGCTCATTCATGGCAGGGATCTCCTTTGACCGGCAGTTTCGCCAAAGGATTGGGGTTTCACCTGCAGGATTGCGAAATACGGTTGCAAAAACCGACATTCCATTTGAAGGATCCGCCTTGAGGGCGCGGAAGCCGCTGCCGGTGCGCGGGCGAAGGGGTTGTCACCGCCTGTATAGACCCTGATTAGAGCCTGTTTTGCTTTCTCTGCGGGAGTTTCCGGGCCGGGGCGAGTCGCGCGCGGACTCCGGTTGCGGATCGTGCACAGTGCGGAAGCGATTTTGGCGCCTCCCCTGCCCCGTTCGTCCTGAAAGTCATTTTGCTTATTCATTTCAGTTACTTATTAGCGTTTTCTGCCCAACTCCCGCAAGCCGGCAAAAAACCTAATATCCGGTCTGCAACCTGTAAATGAAGGAATCTATTGCAAAACGCTGTTCGCATTGCGTATAGAAACGATAAATAAAGCGCTGACGCAAAACAGCGTTACTATCGAGAGGGCAGCAGTTGGCAGTAGCACTCCACATCAATCAGCGAATCCGCGAAAACGCGGAGAACCTCAGTGCGGCCCTCGAAAGCCACATGCTGGCCAGTTTTGCGCCGGATGCAAGGAAGGAATTGCGCCTGTTCAGCGCCGGGGAAGCGGCGGAGATGCTGGGCATCTCCCCCAGTTTCCTGCGCAAGCTGCATTTTGAAGGCAAATTCCCCGAGGTGCACACCACACCGGGCGGCCGGCGCCATTATTCCGCGGCCGATCTGCTGGAAATGCGCAAGATCCTGGATGCCTCGGCCAAGACGCCGGGCACCTACCTGCGCGGCCGCCGCGAGGGCGACAAGGTGCAGGTGCTGTCCTTCCTGAACTTCAAGGGCGGATCGGGCAAAACCACCTCGTCCATTCACACCGCGCAGCGGCTGGCGCTCAAGGGCTACCGGGTGCTGGCGGTGGATATCGACCCGCAGGCGTCCTTGACGACGCTTTTCGGCTATAGGCCAGAGGTCGATTTCCTGGAAACAGGGACGATTTATGACGCGATCCGCTATGAAGACCCCCTGCCCCTGCGCCAGATCATCCAACAGACCTATTTCACCGGCCTCGACCTGGCGCCGGGCGGTCTGATCCTGCAGGAGTTCGAGCATGAGACCCCGCAGGCGCTGATCAACAACGTGCAGCCCGCGTTTTTCGCGCGCATGGCCGCAGCGCTGGAGGAAGTCGAGAAAGATTACGACGTGATCATCTTCGACTGCCCGCCGCAGCTGGGCTATCTGACGATGTCTGCGCTCTGCGCCTCCACCGGTGTGATCATCACCGTGGTGCCGAACATGCTCGACATCGCCTCGATGTCGCAGTTCCTGCAGATGTCGGCCGAGTTGCTGGATGTCGTCTCGAATGCCGGGGCAGCTCTGGAGTTCGATTTCCTGCGGTTCCTGATCAACCGCTACGAGCCGAACGACGGACCGCAGCAACAGGTGGTTGCATTCATGCGGCAGCTTTTCGGCGAGGAGGTCATGGTCGCCCCGATGCTGAAATCCACCGCGATTTCCGACGCGGGCCTGACCCAGCAGACGGTTTATGAGGTCGAAAGATCCCAGTTTCACAGGTCAACCTATGACCGTGCGGTGGATTCACTCAATCAAGTGAACGATGAAATAGAGTCGCTCCTTCAACAAGCATGGAGGCGTTGATGGCACGCAAAGGCATTCTCAGCACGGCACTCAACAGCCCGGCAGCATCCGCTGGCGGGCCGAAACCCAAGATGATGCCGCGCGGCGCGGTCGGGGCGCTGCAATCCTCGCTCAGCAAGCTGCAGGAAAGCGCGGTGCAGGAAATCGACACGGCCCTGATCGAAGACGCGGGCTACGAGGACCGTCTGGGCATGGATGGGGCCGCCTTCAACCAGTTGAAGGACAGCTTGCAGACCTACGGCCAGCAGGTGCCGGTGCTGCTGCGCCCGCATCCCAAGACGCAGGGGCGGTTCGAAATCGTCTATGGCCGCCGCCGTCTCAAGGCGCTGCGCGAGCTGGGCCTGCCGGTCAAGGCGATGGTGCGCCAGCTGGACGACCACGCACTGGTGATGGCCCAGGGCCAGGAAAACACCTCGCGCCAGGACCTCAGCTTTATCGAAAAGGCTGCCTTTGCGGCGCAGCTGCAAGCGGATGGCTATGGACGGCAGACAATTGCCGCCGCGCTGTCCATCGACCTGCCGATGGTGTCGCGGATGCTGAAGGTCGGCACTGCCTTTGATCTGCCCTTCCTGCGGGCCATCGGTTCTGCCCCCGGCATTGGCCGCGACCGCTGGATGATGCTGGTCAAGCTGTTCGACGACCCCGCGGCACGGTCCCGGGCCCACACCCGGACAAACCGGCCCGATTTCACGACTTATGACTCCGACGGGCGGTTCGAGGCCGTTCTAAAGCACGCCCAGGGGGTGACCCAGGCGCCGGAACCAGCCCCTGCCCCGCCCAAGACGCGCGCCCTGCCCGGCAGCAACGGCGCTGAGGTCGCAGGCATCAAGACCACCGCCAAGGGCATCACCCTGACGATCTCCGGCAAGGACACGCCCGGTTTTGACACCTGGTTCGACGCCCACGCGGAGGAGATCATGGCAGAGCTTCACGGCCGCTGGCAGCAAGACCAGCCTGAGCAGCCGGAAGAGTAACAAGAGCAGAGAAAACAGGACAGGAGGCACGTAGCAGGCAAAAGAAAAGCCCCCCAGGACATTACATCCCAGAAGGCCGTTCTCAGATTTAGCACCTTTGGAATAGCCTCTCAGACTCGTCAGTGTCAACTCCATGCGCCGCATGGGGGCGGGTATTTTTTGTCTTTCGTGAAAAAATCATGGAACAGGCGTCCCAAATCGCATTTGGGCGGCAGGATCCGTGCGGCCGGCTGGCAGGTACCCACGACAAGTGGGACCTTCTGGCTGCGCTCACGCACGCCGCCGCGGAATTCGAGCTGAGCCACCGCACCCTAGGGGTGCTGAAGGCCTTGCTCACCTTCTTTCCAGACCGGGCGCTGCCTGCGGAGCCGGACAGCGCTGTCGTGTTCCCGTCGAACCGCAAGCTGATGGAGCGGCTCAACGGGATGCCCGAAAGCACCCTGCGCCGCCATCTGGCCGCTCTTACCCGGATCGGCATTGTCAGCCGGAAAAACAGCCCCAACCGCAAGCGCTACGCGCGCCGCAGCGGCGATCAAACGGCGCTGGCCTTCGGGTTCGATCTGTCCCCCCTCGCCCGGCACGCCGGCCAGATCTTTGACGCCGCGCTGGAGGCCAAGGCACGTGCCGAGCATCTGGCGGTCCTGCGCGACCGGGTTGCCGTACTGCGGCAGGAATTGCAGGAACTGGCGTGCGGCGCTGCTGAGTTGCTGGAAGCTGCCCGCAAACTCCTGCGCCGCAAACCCTGTGAAACCGAATTGAACAATATGGCCGAAGCCCTGCGTGGTGAAATTGCCAGCCGTACACCTGCGGAAGCCCCCCAGGTCTCCAAGACTCCTGCACGCGTTTTGAGCGCCAGCGGCAGCCGGAATGAGCGGCACATACAGTATTCAATAAAAAAAGATTCTGACTCTGAAGCGGCGCAAGCCGAAGCGCCCTCCCCTCAGGCCCAGCATTCAGATTCAAACGTTAGAGCAGCTGAGAAAGCCAATGACCTGACCACCGTCCTGCGCGCCTGCCCCGAAGTGCAAAGCTACTATCCGGGCGGGCTGCGCAGCTGGCAGGATGCAGACCGGATTGCAGAGAAGTTGTCGCCGATGATGGGGATCGAAATGCCCGTTCTCAGCGATGCACGCGCCGCTATGGGCCGCAAAGATGCGGCAACTGCCGTAATGTGCATTCTGGAGAAGCTGGGCTCTATCCGAAGCCCCGGCGCCTATCTGCGGCGTCTGGCGCAAAAGGCACGGGCCGGTCAGTTCTCTACCGCTCCGATGCTGAATGCGCTGCTTCAGACTGCCGGGGCGAGGCAAGTTGTCAGCTGACAATTTTTGCCTAAGGCGGTTTTGCGGTTGGGTAGCAGGCTTGGAATTGCCCCCTGGTGTTTGCGCATTCCCTGCCCTGCAAACTGGTTGAAGCCTGCCTGGTCAGGCCGCTGGAGCAGAATTGCCAGCTGACAATTCTTCCACCCGGTTCGGGTTCTCAGCGCAACGAGCGCCCGTCGGCGAAAACAATTCCGGCTGATCGAAGCGCCGCCTTGGTTCGCTTGCGTATTGCGGGAAACTAAAAATTGTCAGCTGACAATTTTCGCCTCTACCGCTTCGTCCGCGTCATTCCAGGGATTGCCTTTGTTGCATCCGGACGGCCAAAGTGACGGCAACGCTCCCAGCCCAAGGACCCCGCCGCCCATGCTTTCCATTCTGCGCAATCGGACCTACCGGCATTTGTTTCTCGCCCAGATCGTCGCGCTGACCGGCACCGGGCTGGCCACTGTGGCGCTGGGGCTTCTGGCCTTTGATCTGGCGGGCGAGCGCGCGGGTTTGGTGCTGGGCACCGCGTTGACGATCAAGATGGTGGCCTATGTCACCGTGGCCCCGGTCGCGGCCGCCTGGGCGGAACAGGCCGACCGGCGGAAGATGCTGATCGGGCTGGATCTGGTGCGGATGTCGGTAGCGGTTTGTTTGCCGTTTGTTTCCGAGGTCTGGCAGGTCTATGTGCTGATCTTCGTGCTGCAGTCGGCCTCTGCCGGGTTCACCCCTGCGTTCCAGGCTTCGATCCCCGACGTGCTGACGGAGGAAAAGGATTATACCCAAGCGCTGTCCCTGTCGCGGCTGGCGTTTGAGCTGGAAAGCCTGGCCAGCCCGATGCTGGCCGCGGCGCTGCTGCTGGTGGTCAGTTCCGGCACGCTGTTCTGGGGCACTGCGGCGGGGTTCGCCGGGTCCGCCTTGCTGCTGCTGACAATCGTGCTGCCGTCGCCAGCGCCCAAGGCGCCGAGGCCGGTCTGGGAGCGCACCACCCGGGGCCTCCGAAACTATCTGAGGACGCCGCGGCTGCGCGGGCTGCTGGCGCTCAATTGGGTGGTGTCTGCCATCGGCGCAATGGTGATCGTCAACACGGTGGTGCTGGTGCGCGCAGGCATGGCGCTGCCGGAAAGCTCCGTGGCGCTGGCGCTGGCGGCGTTCGGCGGCGGGTCGATGCTGTCTGCCATGCTGCTGCCGCGGCTGCTGGAACGGCTGCCGGACCGGACTGTCATGCTGGCCGGGGCAGGGCTGAGCATTGCTTGTATGGCCAGCCTGTCGCTGGCCGCGTTTGCTGAACCGCTGACGTTTGCACGGCTGGCAATTGGCTGGGCGGTGATCGGAGCGGGCTGGTCTGCGGTGCTGACACCCTCGGGGCGGCTCTTGGCGCGGTCGGCCCATGCGGCGGACCGGCCGGCCATCTTTGCTGCGCAGTTCACCCTGTCGCATGCTTGCTGGCTGGTTTTCTATCCGCTGTCGGCCTGGCTGATGGCCGCCTGGGGAGGAGCCACGGCGATGCTGGCGCTGGCGCTTCTGGCCGGGGCAGGGCTGATCGCCGCGCAGCGCCTGTGGCCCAAGGACAGCGCATCCCCCGTAGCCCACAGCCATCCGGACTTGCCAGCGGACCATCCGCATCTGCAGGGCGCTCGCCCGCACGCGCATCCGATCATCATCGACGATCTGCACCCGCGGTATCCGCAATAAGAGGCTGAATACCGCTGCCGGGCAGGGCGCGTCGCTTTCATTTTATGACTAGACATAATATCCTAAATGAGTAGCTTATTGCCAAACCGGCAATCAAGCGACTCGGGGGGATTCCGTGACAGGGAACTATGTTCTAACAGGCGCCCGGCTGGCCACGATGGCCAGTGCAGACACGCCTTATGGGCTGATTGAGGACGGGGCCGTTGCGGTCTCCGACGGAAGGATCGTCTGGGCTGGGCCGCGGGAAAAATTGTCAGCTGACAATTTTCCGTGGAAGCACGTGGATCTCGGCGGACGGCTGGTGACGCCGGGGCTGATCGACTGCCACACCCATATCGTCTTTGGCGGCAACCGCGCGATGGAGTTCGAGATGCGCCTGAACGGCGCGTCGTATGAGGAGGTCGCAAGGGCAGGGGGCGGCATTGTCTCCACCGTGTCGGCCACCCGCGAGGCGTCGCTGGAGGATCTGGTTCAGGACGCGCTGCCGCGGCTCGATGCGCTGATCGCCGAGGGCGCCACGGTGGTCGAAGTGAAATCCGGCTACGGGCTGGACCTGGCAACCGAACTGAACATGCTGCGCGCCGCCCGCCGCCTGGGGGAGCTGCGCCCGGTCACGGTGAAAACCACCTTCCTCGGCGCCCACGCGACGCCCGGCGAATACAAGGGCCGCGACGATGAATACATCGACGAGGTCTGCATCCCCGCCCTGCGCGCCGCCCATGCCGAGGGGCTGGTGGATGCAGTGGATGGATTCTGCGAAAACATCGCCTTTGCACCGGGGCAGATCGAACGCGTGTTCAAGGTCGCGCTGGAGTTGGGGCTGCCGGTGAAATTGCATGCGGAGCAGCTGAGCCACCAGGGCGGCACCAAGCTGGCGGCGGACTACGGCGCGTTGTCAGTCGATCACGTGGAATACGCAACCGAGGATGACGCCAAGGCGATGGCCGCCGCTGGCTCTGTCGCGGTTATCCTGCCGGGCGCGTTCTACACCATCCGAGAAACCCAGGCGCCGCCAATTGAACATTTCCGCACCCACGGCGTGCCGATGGCGCTCGCGACCGACTGCAACCCCGGCTCTTCGCCGCTGACCTCCTTGCTGCTGACGATGAACATGGGCTGCACCCTGTTCCGCATGACGCCGGAGGAGGCGCTGGCAGGCGTCACCCGCAACGCAGCGCGGGCGCTGGGGCTGGCGGACCGGGGAGAGATTTCTGCCGGTATGCGGGCCGATCTAGCGGTCTGGGACGTGGAAACGCCCGGAGAGCTAGCCTACCGCATCGGCTTCAACCCGCTTTACACCCGTATCTATGAGGGCAAACAATGATCGAGATGATCCCCGGCACGGTGACGCTGGCCACGCTGGAAGATATCTACCGCAACCTGACCCCGGCCAAGCTGGACGCCTCCGCCCGCGAACCGGTGGAAGCTGCAGCCCGGATGGTGGCAGATGCCGCCGCCGGAGAGGAAGCCGTCTATGGCATCAACACCGGCTTCGGCAAGCTCGCCTCGACCAAGATCGCGCCAGCCGACACCGCCACCCTGCAGCGCAACCTGATCCTCAGCCACTGCTGCGGGGTAGGGGAGGCGCTGCCGGAGGACAAGACCCGGCTGATGATGACGCTGAAGCTCCTGTCGATGGGCCGCGGCGCGTCGGGCGTGCGATGGCTGGTGATCGAACAGATCGAGCAAATGCTGGAGCGCGGCGTGGTGCCGGTGATCCCGTCGCAGGGCTCGGTCGGCGCATCGGGCGACCTTGCACCGCTGGCGCATATGGCGGCGGCGATGATCGGGGCAGGGGAGGCCACGTTCGAAGGCACCCGCATGTTCAGCCTTGACGCACTGAAAAAAGCCGGGTTAGAGCCTATTGTGCTTGGCCCCAAGGAAGGTTTGGGGCTGATCAACGGCACCCAGTTCTCCACCGCTTGCGCGCTGGCCGGGCTGTTTGACGCCTGGCGCATGGCAGAAGCCTCGATGGCGATTGCTTCGCTGTCCACCGATGCCATCATGGGCTCCACCGCGCCGCTGATCGCCGACATCCACACCCTGCGCGGCCATGCTGGCCAGATCGACGTCGCCCAGCAGATGCGGGAGATCATGGACGGCTCGGAGATCCGCGAGAGCCACCGCGAAGGCGACACCCGGGTGCAGGACCCCTATTGCATCCGCTGCCAGCCGCAGGTGGTAGGCGCGGCGCTGGACGTGCTGAGGATGGCCGCCAAGACGCTGGAGATCGAGGCCAACGCCGTCACCGACAACCCGCTGGTGCTGGTGGGGGAGGGGCGCATCGTCTCGGGCGGCAACTTCCACGCCGAATACGTGGGCTTTGCCGCCGACCAGATCGCGCTGGCAGTGGCCGAAATCGGCGCCATCGCGCAGCGCCGGGTGGCGCTGATGGTCGACCCGACCCTGAGCCACGACCTGCCGCCGTTCCTGACGCCCGATCCGGGGCTGAACTCCGGCTTCATGATTGCCGAGGTGACCACCGCTGCGCTGATGAGTGAAAACAAGCATTTGGCGAATCCGTGCGTCACGGACTCAACCCCAACGTCGGCAAACCAGGAGGACCACGTGTCGATGGCCGCCCACGGCGCGCTGCGGCTTTCGAAGATGAATGCGAACCTCTCGGTAATCCTGGGTGTTGAAATGCTCTGTGCCGCGCAAGGGGTGGAGGCGCGTGCGCCGCTCAAGACCTCAGCCCGCTTGCAGGACGTGCTGGCGATGCTGCGCGGGGAGGTTCCCTCGCTGGCGGAGGACCGCTACCTGGCGCCCGACATTGAAACCGCCAGTGCCATGGTCCGCGCGGGCCGCGTGGCGGCGGCTGCGGGCGTGGAGGTGGCGGCATGATCGAAGTGACCCAAGGCAACTCGCCGCTGGTGCTGGGGCTGCCCCACACCGGCACCGAAGTGCCGCCAGAAATCTGGGACAGCCTGAACGAGACCGGCCGGGCGCTGGCGGACACCGACTGGCATATCCACGACCTTTACGCGGGTTTGGTAGAGGAGGTGACAACCGTCCGCACCCCCATCCACCGCTATGTTATCGATGTGAACCGCGATCCCGCCGGAATCAGTCTCTATCCCGGGCAAAACACCACCACTTTGGTACCCATGACCGATTTCGACGGGCTGCCGATCTGGCGCGACGGGCAGGAGCCTGACGAGGCCGAAATCACCCGCCGCCGCGACGCTTATCACGCGCCCTACCACGCCGCGCTGACGGCAGAGCTGGAGCGGGTGAAAGGCATCCACGGTTTCGCCATCCTCTATGACTGCCACTCGATTCGCGGCGACATTCCGTTTCTGTTCGAGGGCCGCCTGCCGGACTTCAACGTCGGCACCAACATGGGCGAAACCTGCGATCCGTCTATCGAAGCCCTCACGGTGGCCCATTGCGAGGCGGCTGAGGGCTATACCTCCACCCTGAACGGGCGCTTCAAGGGCGGATGGACCACCCGCCACTATGGTCGCCCCGCAGGCGGCCTGCACGCCATCCAGATGGAACTGGCGCAGGCCACCTACTGCCAGGAAAGCCCGCCCTGGACCTATCTGCCGAAGCGCGCGGAAGCCCTGCGCACCCATCTCACCAAAATTCTCACCGATCTTCAGACCTGGAGGCCCGCATGAGCGATCCCCGCAAGAACACCCGCGACATCTTCCCGCCGACCGGCCCGGAACTGAACGCCAAATCCTGGATGACCGAGGCGCCGCTGCGGATGATGATGAACAACCTGCATCCCGACGTGGCGGAAAACCCGCATGAACTGGTGGTTTACGGCGGCATCGGCCGCGCCGCGCGCACCTGGAAGGATTTCGACCTGATCGTCGAAACCCTGAAAAACCTTGAGGAAGATCAGACCCTTATGGTGCAGTCGGGCAAGCCGGTCGGCGTGTTCCAAACCCACAAGGACGCGCCCCGCGTGCTGATCGCCAACTCCAACCTGGTGCCGCATTGGGCCAACTGGGATCACTTCAACGAGCTCGATAAGAAGGGCCTGATGATGTACGGCCAGATGACCGCTGGCTCGTGGATCTACATCGGCACGCAAGGCATCGTGCAGGGCACCTATGAGACCTTTGCCGAGGCGGGCCGTCAGCATTATGGCGGCGATCTGAAGGGCAAGTGGATCCTGACCGGCGGCCTTGGCGGCATGGGCGGCGCGCAGCCGCTGGCGGCTGTGTTTGCCGGTGCCTGCTGTTTGGCGGTGGAATGCAACCCCGACAGCATCGACTTCCGCCTGCGCACCAAATACCTGGACGAGAAGGCCGAAACCCTGGACGAAGCGCTGGAGATGATCGAGCGCTGGACCGCCAACGGCGAGGCGAAATCCGTGGGCCTGCTGGGCAACGCGGCAGAGATCTTCCCGGAGCTAGTGGAACGCGCCAAGGCGGGCGGCATCCGTCCCGATATCGTGACCGACCAGACCTCCGCGCATGACCCGGTGAACGGCTACCTGCCGCTGGGCTGGACCATGGGCGAATGGAAGGAACGCCGCGTATCAGAGCCTAAAGCGGTGGAAACGGCCGCCCGCGCCAGCATGCGCGTGCAGGTGAAGGCGATGTGCGATTTCCACGCGATGGGCGTGCCCACGGTGGATTACGGCAACAACATCCGCCAGATGGCGCTGGAGGAGGGGCTGGAGAACGCCTTTGACTTCCCTGGCTTTGTGCCCGCCTACATCCGCCCGCTGTTCTGCCGCGGCATCGGCCCGTTCCGCTGGGCGGCGCTGTCGGGCGACCCGGAGGATATCAAGAAGACCGACGCCAAGATGAAGGAGCTGTTCCCGGAAAACGAGCACCTGCACCGCTGGCTGGACATGGCGGAGGAGCGCATCGCGTTCCAGGGCCTGCCCGCGCGGATCTGCTGGATCGGCCTCGGGGACCGCCACAAGGCAGGTCTTGCGTTCAACGAGATGGTCCGCAACGGCGAGCTGAAGGCACCCGTCGTCATTGGCCGCGACCATCTGGACTCCGGTTCCGTGGCCTCGCCCAACCGCGAGACTGAGGCGATGATGGACGGCTCCGACGCGGTCTCCGACTGGCCACTGCTGAATGCGCTGCTGAACACCGCATCGGGCGCGACCTGGGTGTCGCTACACCACGGCGGCGGGGTCGGCATGGGCTTCTCGCAGCATTCCGGCGTGGTGATCTGCTGTGACGGCAGCGAGGACGCAGAGCGCCGGATCGGCCGGGTGCTGTGGAACGACCCGGCCACTGGCGTGATGCGCCACGCGGACGCGGGGTATGACATCGCCAAGGACTGCGCGCGCGAGCATGGGCTGAACCTGCCCGGCATCCTGGGCTGATTGAGAGAAGGCTGAAATCCGACGCGGATTTCAGCCATGAAAAATCCGATTTTTCATGGCCGTTTTCCGTGCCGGAAAACGGCCCCCTTTGTTCAGGCGGTGCGCCAGTGCAGCCCGTGCATCAGCAACTGCCGCTGCACCCGCCCCGGGTAGTCGGTGCAGATCGCATCGACGCCAAGGGCGATCATCCGTTCGATGTCCTCCGGCTCATTCACCGTCCAGACCACCGTTACCAGCCCCAGTTCGCGGGCGCGGGCCAGCGATTCCGGGGTGATGTCCTCGAAATAGGGGCACCAGAACTGGCCCTTGGCGGCGGCCACGCGGTCCGGCAGGTCCAAGGCGCTGCAACCGGCCACTGGGTTCACCGCCTTGGAGGAATCCTCGCCCACTTCATCGGCGTTGTCCGGCAGCTGGGTCAGGAAGGAGGCGGGCATCTCAGGCGCGATCCGCTGGCAATCCGCCAGCAGGTCCCAGTCGAAACTGTGCAGCACCGTGCGCGGCTGCATTGCGGCCTGGCGGACCTCTGACACTACTGCCTCGACCAGGGTCTGGCGCGCGGCGGTGTCCTCCAGCAGCTCCGGGTCGGATTTGATCTCCAGCAGCAGATGCACGTTTTGATGTTCGGGCCGTTGCAGCAGCGCCAGCAGGTCGGCAAGCCGGGGAATGCGCACGCCGCTCAGAAACGCCTGGTCCGGAAACCGCTGGCCGTATGCGCTGCGGCCGTCCAGCCCGCCCGCGTCATAGGCCTGCAGCTCGGCATAGGTCAGCTCCGAAACCTTCGGCTCTTCCCCCTGCAGCCAGCAGCCATCAGCGCCGCGGATCATCGAGCGTGTCAGGCGGTGGTTGTGGGTGATCATTGCCACGCCGTCGCGGGTGGCGGTGACATCCAGCTCCAACAGCTCCACCCCGGCTTTCAGGGTAAACTCAAAGCCTTCCATGGTGTTTTCCGGCAGCACGCCGCGGGCGCCGCGGTGGCCGATCAGGCGGATCACGCCGGGTTCGGCGGCAAAGGCAGGGATCTGGGGGTACTGCATCAGCCCTCCAGCCGTTTGCCGGTGGCGGCATCAAACAGATGGGTCAGCTCCGGCGCCGCCGAGAACCGGCGGATGCTGCCAGTGCCGTCATTGGCGTGGCCCGGGACGCTGGCGGTTATGGTCTGCTCCGTGCCGGGCAGGCGGCCGTGGATCAGGGTGTTGGCGCCCAGCTGCTCCAGCAGCTCCACCTCGATGGCGATGGGGCCAGCGGAGTCTTCCATCAGGTGTTCGGGACGCAGGCCAAGGGTGGCAGTGCCGGAATGGGTGGAGGCCACTGGCAGCACGCCGCCGCCGGGCAGGGCGGCCTGGCCGCCGCTGATTTCCGCCGGGAAGAAGTTCATCGCCGGGCTGCCGATGAAGCCCGCAACAAACACCGAGGCCGGGCGGTCATAAAGCTCAATCGGGGTGCCGAACTGCTCCACATAGCCGCCGTTCAGCACCATCAGCCGGTCGCCCAGCGTCATCGCCTCGACCTGGTCGTGGGTCACGTAGATCGAGGTCACCCCCAGCCGCTGCTGCAGCTTGCGGATTTCCAGCCGCATCTGCACCCGCAGCTTGGCGTCGAGGTTCGACAAAGGCTCGTCGAACAGGAACACCTGCGGATCGCGCACGATGGCGCGGCCCATGGCCACCCGCTGGCGCTGGCCGCCCGACAGCTGGCGCGGCTTGCGGTCGAGGTACTGCTTGATCTCCAGGATCTCCGCCGCCTCCTCGACGCGGCGGTTGATCTCGTCCTTCGGCAGTTTGCGGATCTTCAGGCCATAGGCCATGTTCTGGCGCACCGACATGTGAGGGTAGAGCGCGTAGTTCTGGAACACCATGGCAATGTCGCGCGCCGAGGGTTCCAGTTCGTTCACCCGGCGCCCGCCGATGGCGATCTCGCCGGAGGTGACGCTTTCCAGCCCCGCCACCATCCGCAAGAGCGTGGACTTGCCGCAGCCGGAGGGTCCGACGATGACGATGAACTCGCCGTCGTTGATGTCGCCTTCGACATGGTGGAGCACCTCGGTCGGCCCGTAGGATTTCACCAGGTCTTTGAGTTGAATATCAGCCATTTCGGGGCGCCTTACTTATCGGTTTCCGTCAAGCCCTGCACAAAGAGCTTTTGCATTGCGATGACCACAAACACCGGCGGGATCATCGCCAAGAGGGCCGTGGTCATGATGATGTTCCATTGCGGGCTCTGCTCGGCCGCCTCCAGCATCTGCTTGATCGACATCACGATAGTGGTCATCGAGGTGTCGGTGGTGATCAAAAGCGGCCAGAGGTACTGGTTCCAGCCGAAGATAAACAGGATCACGAACAGCGCCGCGATGTTGGTGCGCGACAAGGGCAGCAGGATGTCAAAGAAGAACCGGAGCGGCCCGGCGCCGTCGATGCGGGCGCTTTCCAAGAGCTCATCCGGCACCGTCAGGAACACCTGGCGGAACATGAACGTCGCGGTGGCCGAGGCGATCAGCGGGATCGACAACCCCCAGTAGCTGTTCAGCATTCCCAGATTGGCGACAACCTCGAACGTCGGCAGGATCCGCACCTCGACCGGCAGCATCAGGGTGATGAAGATCATCCAGAAGAACCCCATGCGGAACGGGAACTTGAAATAGACGATGGCAAAGGCGGAGAGCAGCGAGATAGCGATCTTGCCGGTGGAGATCATCAGCGCCATCGCCAGGGAATTCAGCAGCATCAGCCAGACCGGTGCGGTTTCAGTCCCGCTGAGGCCGGAGCCGAACAGGGTCTGCTTCATGTTCTCCAGAAAGTAGTCGCCGGGCCACAGGGGCAGCGGCGCCTGGTTCATGCGCAGCTGGTCATGTGTGGCGGCGACAAAGGTGATCCAAACCGGCAGCGCGATTGCCAGAACGCCAAGCACCAGCACCAGATGGGTGAGGAAAGCGGTGAGGGGGCGGTTTTCGACCATCAGTATGCCACCTTTCTTTCAACAAAGCGGAACTGGACCACGGTCATGGCGATGACCAGCACCATCAGCACTACCGACTGCGCGGCGGAGCCGCCGAGGTCGAGGCCGACAAAACCGTCGTTGAACACCTTATAGACCAGGATGGTGGTGGAGGTGCCGGGGCCGCCCTGGGTGACGGCGTGGATAATGCCGAAGGTCTCAAAAAAGGCGTAGACCATGTTGATCACCAGCAGGAAAAACGTGGTGGGGGAGATCAGCGGGAAGATGATGGTCCAAAACCGGCGTGCCGGGCCTGCGCCGTCGATGGCGGCGGCCTCGATCACGGAGTTGGGGATCGATTGCATGGCGGCGAGGTAGAACAGGAAATTATAGGCCACCTGCTTCCACGCCGCGGCCAGGATCACCAGTGCCATCGCCTGGGTGCCATTGAGGTAGTGGTTCCAGGTGATGCCCGCGAATTCCAGGAAATAGGGGAAGATGCCCAGGGTCGGGTTGAACATGAACACCCACAGCGCACCCGCCAGCACCGGCGCCACCGCATAGGGCCAGATCAGCATGGTGCGGTAGAACATGGCGCCGCGCACCACCCGCTGGGCAAAGCCCGCGAGGATCAGGGCAAATCCCATCGACAGCGCCGCCACCAGCAGTGAGAAAACTGCGGTGCGCTGGAAACTGGCCAGATAGTGGGGATCGGTGGCGAGAATCTCGAAATTCTCGAACCAGACAAATTCGGTGCCAAGGCCAAAGGCGTCTTCGATCAGGAACGACTGATACATCGCCTGGCTGGCCGGCCAGAGGAAGAACACCAATGTGATGGCGATTTGCGGCGCAACCAGCAGGTAGGGCAGCGCCGAGGTAGGGAAATGCACCCGTTTGAGCATGAAGGACCCCAATCAGGAAAATGACCCTGCCGCCCGGGGGAGGGCGGCAGGGCCGGATGTGTCAGAGTGGTTTACTTCGCGGTGCGCTCGAACTTGCGCAGCAGGTCGTTGCCGCGCTCAACTGCGGCGTCCAGCGCCTCCTGCGCGGTTTTCTCACCGCCCCACAGCGCTTCCAGCTCCTCGTTGATCACGTCGCGGACCTGAACGAAGTTGCCATAGCGCAGACCGCGGCTGTTGGCGGTGGGGGTGTTCAGGCTCAGCTGCTTGATCGCGGTGTCGGTGCCCGGGTTGCTGTCATAGAACCCCTGTTCCTTGGACAGCTCATAGGCGGCCGTGGTGATCGGGACATAGCCGGTCTCCTGGTGCCACCAGGCCTGCACCTCGGGCGAGGAAAGGTAGCTGAGGAATTTGGCGGTGCCTTTGTATTCCTCCTCCTCGTGGCCTGCCAGCACCCACAGGGTGGCGCCGCCGATGATCGAGTTCTGCGGCGCGTCGGCCACCTTGGTGTCCAGCGGCAGCATGGTCTGGCCGAACTCGAACTCCGCCTGCGAGGAGATCGAGCCGTAGTAGGCCGAGGAGTTCATCCACATGCCGCACTCACCGTTGGTGAACATCGGCAGGCTGTCGCCGCGGCGGCCGCCGTAGACAAAAAGGTTGTCCTTGCCCATCGAGGCGACGTCATCCAGGCGCGCGGCCAGCTTGTCATTGTTGAAGGTCAGTTCGGTGTCGAAACCGGCAAAGCCGTTTTCCTGGGTGCCGGTCGGCAGGTCGTGCCAGGCCGAGAAGTTCTCGATCATCACCCAGGACTGCCAGCCGAAGGACATGCCGCACTTCATGCCATTGTCGACCAGCTTCTGCGCGGCGGTTTTCACCTCGTCCCAGGTCTCGGGCACTTCGGCGCCGGCCGCGTCCAGCGCGTCCTTGTTGTACCACAGGACGGGGGTGGAGCTGTTGAAGGGCATCGACAGCAGTTCGCCCTCGGGGGTCTCGTAATAGGACACCACTGCGGGCAGGAAGGCGTCGCCGTCAAACGGTTCGCCTGCGTCGTTCATCAGCTTCTCGACCGGGTAGATCGCGCCCTTGGCGGCCATCATGGTGGCGGTGCCGACCTCGAAGACCTGCACAATCTGCGGGTGTTCCTTGGCGCGGAAGGCGGCAATCGCCGCTGTCATCGTCTCGGTGTAGTTGCCCTTGTAGACGGGCACGACCTTGTAGTCGTCCTGGGTAGCGTTGAAATCTTCGGCAATCTTGTTGACGCGTTCGCCATTGGTGCCGCCCATGGCGTGCCACCACTGAATTTCGGTTTCTGCAAATGCGGTGCTGCCGGCAACGGCCAGAATTGCCGAGGCGCAGAGCAAGGATTTAACGGACATGAGCTTCTCTCCCTAATTTGTTCTGCGATAGCTTTTGTCCGGGCCGGGGGATAATTCAAGCAAAAGTTTTTTGACAAAAATCATAACATCATGTTATGCGGCCGCGTGTTCAACACCAGCCGAAGGCCGCTAACCCCTTGAAATTCAGTCTCAGACAGCTGGAGGCCTTTCAGGCCGTTGCCCGCACCGGGTCCATCACCCGGGCTGCGGAGACGCTGGGAATCTCGCAGCCTGCCGCCAGCCGGCTGCTTTCGGATTTTTCCAAATCAGTGGCGGTGGAGCTGTTCACCCGCCAGGACGGGCTGCTGATTCCCACCAGCGAAGCGCGCTATCTGCTCTCCGAGGTGGGCCGCGTATTCGACAGCCTGAACCACCTGGAGGAGCTCAACCGCGACTTGACCGAGCGCACCGCGGGGCATCTGCGAATTGCTTGCCTGCCGGGGTTCGCCACAGCGCTGCTGCCCAAGCTGCTGGCCCGGTTCCTGGAGCACCGCCCCGGCGTGCGGCTGACGCTGGAGCCGGACCGGCCGGAGCGGATTCTGGAGTGGATCATCGGCGAGCAGTATGACTGCGGCATTACCGACGGTTTTGCCGCCCATCCCGCGGTCGAGAACATCGACATCCCGATCCGCACCGTCTGCGTGCTGCCCGAAGGGGATCCGCTGGCAGAACAGGATGTTATCTCGCCCCGCGATCTGCAGGACCGCAAGATCATCCACACACGGCGCGACAGCCCGTTTTACCGGAGGCTTCACAAGGCGTTTTCCGAAGCCAGGGTGGAGCTGAACAGCTGGATCGAGGTGCGCCAGTTCTCCACCGCCTGCATTATCATCAGCCATGGGCAGGGGGCCTCAGTGGTAAGCGCGTTGGACGCCGAGCAGTTCCGCGGCCAGGGCATTGCCGTCGTGCCGTTTGCGCCGGAGCTGCACCACCGGCTGTCGATCCTGCGGCCGGTGTCGGGCAGCCGTTCGCTGCTGGCGCTGGATTTCCTGGATGCCTTCGTGGACAGCCTGAAACCCTTCCGCGCCGATCCGCCTCAGCCGCCGCGGATCTGAGACTCGGCTGCCGGGGCAAGCGGCCCGCAGGCTGAAATCCGGCGCGGATTTCAGCCATGAAAAATCGATTTTTCATGGCCGATTTCCTCGCAGGAAATCGGTTACCCCTCTTTCAGCAGCCGCTCGGCAGTGTGTTTGGCGTCGCTCAGATGCTGTTCAATGGCTGCCTGCGCGGCCTTGGCATCCCCCGAGACGACGGCCCGGCAGATCTCCTGCATATGGGCGGGACCGGGTTTTTGCCGCTCTGCGGTTGATAGCGTCACAGCCCGCAGCCTGCTGATGCGGCCATTCAGACGCTGGGCGATTTCCCAGGCGACATTGTGGCCGGCGCCTTCAAAGATGATGCGGTAGAACTCGGTCGTCGCCTTCAGCATCGGGCCGGGCACGCCTGCCGCCACGGCCTCTTGCAGTTCGTGCAGCGCGGCCTTCAGCTGCTCCGCCAGCTCTGGCGTCATGTTCTGCGCACAGGCGGTGGCAGCGGCGGTCTCCAGCATCTGGCGGATGTCATAGATCTGCCGCGCGTCCTCCCACCCCAGCTGCGCCACGATCGGCCCCTTGCCAGGCAGGATCTCGACCAGCCCCTCTGCCTCCAGATACCGGATCGTCTCCCGCACCACGGTGCGGCTGACGCCAAGCTGGTCGCACAGGGGCCGCTCCACCAGCCGCTCGCCCGGGGCAAACTGGCCGGAGATGATCGCCTCGCGCATCCGCTCCTGCACGATATCGCGCAGGGTCTGCGGCTGGTGGTCGATTTTGCTCATGATGGGGCTGGTCATGTTTCTTCCGATAGCAAGGGGGGCAGGGTGGAACAAGGCCGCATTGACATACTGTATGATGGTATACCATATTACGGCAACTGGAATCAGACAGGAAAGACCCGCCCATGCCCGCCGAAATCCGCAAGACGCTGCTGCATGTCGAAGAGACCCTGATCGAGGGCGGCAAGGCAGCGGAGCAGCCGCTCAAGATGATTGCTGCGGTGGCGGTGATCAAAAACCCGTGGGCAGGGCAGGGGTTTGTCGAGGATCTGCGCCCGGCAATCCACGACTGCGCACCGGGTCTGGGGGAGAAGCTGACCGCGATGATCCTGGAGGCGGCAGGCGGCGGCGACAAGGTTGAGGGCTACGGCAAGTCCGCCATCGTCGGGGTGAATGGCGAGGTGGAGCATGCCTCCGCCCTCATCCATACGCTGCGCTTCGGCAATCACTTCCGCGAGGCGGTGGGGGCGAAATCCTACCTTGCCTTCACCAACACCCGCGGGCCTGCGAATGCCTCGCTGCAAATCCCGCTGATGGATAAGAACGACGGCGGGCGGCGCAGCCATTACCTGACCATCCAGCTGTCGGTGGCGGATGCGCCGGGTCCGGATGAGATCGTGATCGCGCTTGGTGCCTCCATTGGCGGGCGGCCGCATCACCGCATCGGCGACCGCTATCAGGACCTGAAGGAACTGGGCCATGACGTCGACAACCCTGCCGCTGTCTGAGCCCTATGGCCCGGTGACCTGCCAGCGGGCAGGGCGCGGCGATCCGGTGGTGCTGATCCACGGGGTCGGCATGCAGTCGGCGGCTTGGGGGCCGCAGATTGAGGCGCTGTCCCTGACCCATCAAGTGATCGCGCTGGACATGCCCGGCCACGGCGGCAGCGCACGGCTGACGGAGGGCTCCGAACTGCCGGATTATGTGGCCTGGCTGCATGAGGTGCTGCAGGCGCTGGATCTGGGACCTGTCGCGCTGGCGGGTCATTCCATGGGCGCGCTGATTGCAGGCGGCTATGCGGTCAGCCACCCGCAGAACGTCTCCCGCGTGGCGCTGCTCAACGGGGTGTTCCGCCGCTCGGATGAGGCCCGGCAGGCCGTCGAGGCGCGCGCCGCCGAAATCCGCGCGGGCAGTTTTGATCTGGACACGCCTCTCACCCGCTGGTTCGGCAGCAGCGATGCCGACCGGCAAGCGCGGGCGCAGGTGGGTGAATGGCTGTCGGCTGTGGACCTTGACGGTTACGCCGCCGCCTATTCCGCCTTTGCCCGCGGCGACAGCACCTATGCGGACAGGTTTTCTGGCATCCGCTGCCCGCTGCTGGCGCTGACCGGCGACGGCGATCCGAATTCGACGCCCGACATGGCGCATGCGATGGCCGCTGCCGCACCGCAGGGCCGGGCGGTTGTCATCGAGGGCCACCGCCATATGGTCAACCTGACCGCCCCCGCAGAGGTCAACGCCGCCTTGCGGGACTGGCTGAATACGGAAGGAGCGACGTCATGAGAGATATCGACCCGCGCGCCCTGCGCCACGCCTTTGGCACCTTCATGACCGGGGTCACGGTGGTAACGGCACATGACCCGGACGGAAACCCGATCGGCTTTACCGCCAACTCCTTCACCTCCGTGTCGCTGGACCCGCCGCTGGTGCTGGTGTGCATCGCCAATTCCTCCAGCAACTATACGGCCTTCGAGCAGGCCGGGGGCTTTGCCATCAACGTGCTGGCAGAGGACCAGAAAGATGTCTCCAACACCTTCGCACGGCCCGTCGAGGACCGCTTTGCCGCCGTCAGCTGGCAGAAGGGACCGCAGGGCAGCCCGGTGTTCAGCGGTGTCTCCGCCTGGTTCGACTGCTCCATGCACAAAAGGGTTGAGGCTGGCGACCACCTGATCCTGATCGGCCGGGTGGAGGCGTTTGAGACCTCGCCCGCGCCAGGGCTGGGATATGCCCGCGGCGCTTATGTGACCGCTGCGGCTGAGGCCGAGGCGCTGAGCCAGGGCGCTAAACTGATCGTCTCGGCATTGATCGAGCATGAGGGCAAGGTGCTGCTCCTGGGCAACGACCAGGGCAAGCTGACGCTGCCGGAAATCCGGGTTGGCAAGGAGGGCGCCTCTGCCGCCCTGGCCAAACTGATCGCGGAAACCGGCGTCGAGGCCGAACCCGGTTTTATCTATTCCGTCTATGAAGACAAAGCGCGCGAACATCAGCACATCTCGTTTCTGTGCCAATCGGCCGGCGGCACACCGGCCAAGGGCGTTTTCACACCGCTGACCCAATCCACGCTGATGGACATTGCCGACGCGGCGATGTGCACCATGCTGGAGCGGTTCGCGAGTGAGGCCCGGATGGGCAATTTCGGGGTGTATTATGGCAATCAGACCACCGGGCAGGTCCGCCCAGTGGCGACAGGGAGCAAGGGCGCATGAAATTTTCCCTCTTTGCGCATATGGAGCGGATTTCGGAAGCCGACGATCAGAAGCGGCTCTATGACGAGTTCATCCAGTTGTGCAAAATCGCCGACGACGGCGGCATGCACGCGGTCTGGACCGGCGAACACCACGGGATGAACTTCACCATCTCGCCGAACCCGTTCCTGAACCTGATCGATGTGGCGCGCCATACCAAGAACGTGCGGCTGGGCACCGGCACGGTGATCGCGCCTTTCTGGCATCCGATCCGGCTGGCGGGCGAGGCGGCGATGACCGACATCATCACCGAGGGCCGCCTGGACCTGGGCATCGCGCGCGGGGCCTATTCGTTTGAATACGAACGCATGATGCCCGGCATGGATGCCTGGGAGGCGGGCCAGCGGATGCGGGAGCTGATCCCGGCGGTGCAGGGCCTGTGGCAGGGCGATTACGCGCAGGAGGGGGAGTTCCATTCCTTCCCGAAAACCACCTCCTCGCCCAAACCGCTGCAGCAGGACGGCCCGCCGATCTGGGTCGCCGCGCGCGATCCGAACAGTCATGAATTCGCCGTGGCCAATGGCTGCAACGTGCAGGTGACACCGCTGTGGAAGGGCGACGAGGAGATTGCCGACCTGATGGGCAAGTTCAACGATGCCTGCGCCAAGCACAGCGACGTGCCGCGGCCCAAGATCATGCTGCTTCAGCACACCTATGTCGCAGACAGCGCCGAGGATGTGAAACGCGGGGCGGAGGAGCTGAACCGCTTCTACTGCTATTTCGGGGCCTGGTTCATGAACAAGCGGGACGTCAGCCAGGGCTTGATTGATCCGCTGAGTGACGAGGAGATCGCCGCACACCCGTTCTACAGCCCCGAGGCAATGGAGCGTGATCTGGTGATCGGTGAACCCGCGGCGGTGATCGAGCGGCTGAAAAAATATGAGGCGCTGGGGTATGATGAATACTCGTTCTGGATCGACAGCAGCATGAGCTTCGAGCGCAAGAAAGCCTCGCTTGAGCGGTTCATCACCGAAGTCATGCCCGCGTTTCAGTAAGGGAGCCTGAGAATGCAGACCTTCCAGCAGTACATTGGCGGAGCGTTTGAGGACGCAGGGGAAACCTTCGAGACCCTCGATCCGGCCACCGGCAAACCCTGGGCGCAGATGCCAAGCGCATCGGCGGCGGATGTGGACCGTGCAGTGCGGGCCGCGGAGGCAGCGTTCTTCTCCAGCGAATGGGCCGGCATGACCGCCACCCGGCGCGGCAAGCTCTTGATGCGGCTGGCCGATCTGGTGACGGAAAACGCCCCGCTTCTGGCAGAACTGGAAACCCGCGACACCGGCAAGATCATCCGCGAGACCTCGGCCCAGATTGCTTATGTGGCGGAATATTACCGCTATTACGCAGGGCTGGCCGACAAGATCGAGGGCGCGCATCTGCCGATCGACAAGCCCGACATGGAGGTCTGGCTGCGGCGCGAGCCGGTGGGGGTGGTGGCCGCCATCGTGCCGTGGAATTCGCAGCTGTTCCTGTCCGCTGTCAAAATCGGCCCGGCGCTGGCCGCGGGCTGCACGGTGGTGCTGAAAGGTTCCGAGGAAGGCCCGGCACCGATGCTGGAGTTCGCGCGGATCTTTGATCAGGCAGGCTTCCCGCCCGGTGTGCTGAACGTGATCACTGGCGGGCCGGAGGCAGGCGCGGCGTTGACCAGCCACGCATCCGTGGCCCATGTCGCCTTCACCGGCGGGCCGGAAACCGCGCGGCATATCGTGCGCAACTCGGCGGAGAACCTCGCCTCCACCTCGCTGGAGCTGGGCGGCAAGTCGCCTTTCATCGTGTTTGACGACGCCGATCTGGAAAGCGCGGTGAATGCGCAGGTGTCGGGGATCTTTGCGGCGACCGGGCAAAGCTGCGTCGCGGGATCGCGGCTGGTGATCCAGAAGGGCATCAAGGACGCCTTCCTTGCGCGGCTGAAAGAGAAAGCCGAAGCGGTGGTCATTGGCGCGCCGGATGACATGGTGACAGAGGTCGGGCCGCTGTGCACCCTGAAACAGCGCGACCATGCGGTGCGCCTGATCGAGGCATCGGTGCAGGCAGGGGCCAAGCTGGTCACCGGCGGCACCGTGCCGGAAGGGGAGGGGTTCTATTTCCCGCCCACCGTGCTGGACTGCTCGGACGCACCGGATGCGCCCTGCCTCAGCACCGAATTCTTCGGGCCGGTCTTGTCGGTGGTGGATTTCGAGACCGAGGCAGAGGCGATGGAGCTTGCCAACAATACCGCCTTTGGCTTGGCCTCGGGCGTATTCACCCAGAACCTCACCCGCGCGCACCGGATGATCCGGGGTATCCGCGCGGGCATTGTCTGGGTCAACACCTACCGCGCGGTCAGCCCGATTGCGCCCTTTGGCGGACACGGTCTGTCGGGCCACGGGCGCGAGGGCGGGCTGCAGGCGGCGCTGGATTACACCAAGGTCAAGGCGGTCTGGCTGCGCACCAGCGACGATCCGATCCCGGACCCCTTCGTGATGCGGTAGGGCGGGCCGGACCTTAACATCTCCGGCAGCGCCTCCTGACCTGGCGTCTTGTCTCTTTGCCTGCCGCAGGCACCGGATCCGTTCTTCATCTGGCTGAAAATATCCTCGGGGGAGCGCGAGGGGGCAGACAGCCCCCTCGTTCAAGCCCTTGAACTCAGCCATAATCCGCTGCTTAGCTCCACGCGAACCAGAGGTAAGCCATAGATTTCTTTTTCCTGACCCGGCGGTGTGGAATTCCTGTTGAGGAAGCGCGGCGGGGTGCAGCCCTCGCTGCAGTGTCAGGAGAGGGTCTGGAGATGGCGATAGAAAAGATTGACACGCTGGTTGTTGGTGCGGGCCAGGCGGGCGTCGCCATGAGCGAGCATCTGACCAGCAACGGCGTGCCGCATCTGGTGCTGGAAAAGAACCGCATCGCCGAGGCCTGGCGGACCGGCCGCTGGGACTCGCTGGTGGCCAACGGCCCGGCCTGGCACGACCGCTTTCCCAACCTGGAGTTCACCGGCACCGATCCGGAGGCCTTTGCCGGCAAGGACCGAGTGGCGGATTATTTTGCCGAATATGCCGAGCGCATCGGGGCGCCAATCCGCACCGGGGTCGAGGTCCTGAGCGCCGAGCGCATCGATGGCAGCGGCGGGTTCCGGGTCAAAACCTCGGACGGGGTGATCGAAGCGCAGCGCATCGTGGCCGCAACCGGCGCCTTCCAGCATCCGGTGATCCCGCCGGTGGTGCCGCAAGGGGCCAGCGTCAATCAGCTGCACTCCTTCCATTACCGCAACCCCGATCAGCTGGCTGACGGCGCGGTGCTGGTGGTGGGCGCAGGCTCCTCCGGCGCGCAGATTGCAGATGAGCTGAACCGCGCAGGCCGCAAGGTCTTTCTGTCGGTGGGGCCGCACGACCGCCCGCCGCGGATGTACCGGGGCCGTGATTTTGTCTGGTGGCTGGGTGTTCTGGGCCTGTGGGACCAGGCAGCGCAGGAGCCGGGCAAGGAGCATGTGACAATCTCTGTCAGCGGCGCCTATGGCGGTCAGACCATGGATTTCCGGCGCCTGGCAGGCGAGGGAGTGACCCTGCTGGGGCTGACCGAGTCCTATGAGGGTGGCACCATGAGATTTGCAGACGACCTGCAGGAGAACATCGCCAATGGCGACGCCGATTACCTGAAGATGCTGGATCTGGCTGACGCCTATGCCGCCCGCACCGGTATAGACCTGCCGGAGGAACCAGAGGCGCGCAAGGCCTTCCCGGATCCGGAGAGCCTGACCCATCCGATCCGGGAACTGGATCTGGAGAAAGAAGGCATCACCACCATCCTCTGGGCCACCGGTTTCCGCCAGGACTTCGACTGGATGAAGGTGAATGCGTTTGACGCCCAGGGCCGCCCGCAGCACCAGCGCGGGGTGTCGAGCGAGCCGGGGATCTACTTCCTGGGCCTGCCCTGGCAGTCGCGGCGCGGCTCGACCTTCATCTGGGGGGTCTGGCATGATGCCAAGCATGTGGCCGACCAGATCGCCATCCAGCGCGACTATGAAGCCTACCGCGGCCCCGCCGAACGCCGCGCGGATCAGATCTGAGTGCTGGCTTAGCCGCAGCCGAAGCAAGGGGTAGCCATAAGATGCTTTGGCTGTCCCGCGGCGCGTGAGAGTTTTTCCGGCAAACGCAATATCCGGCCGGCCCCGTCACATCAGGAGGATACCATGGCCCATACCCGCATCCGCAAGTTCAACACTTCAGACACCTACCCGGAACAGAACCTGGACAACGACCTGTGCCAGGCGGTGGTGACCACCGGCGGCAAGACCGTTTACCTGCGCGGCCAGTGCCCGCAGAACCTGGATGACGCAAAGAATATCGAGAGCCACGATCCGGTGGAGCAGACCCATAAGGTGATGCAGAACATCCAGCAGCTGATCGAGGAGTGCGGCGGCTCGATGGAGCATCTGGTCAAGGTGGTGGTCTATATCACCGACGTGCGCCACCGCGAGGCGGTCTACCGCACCATGGGCGAATACATCAAAGGCGTGCATCCCGTCTCCACCGGGCTGGTGGTGCAGGCGCTGGCGCGGCCCGAGTGGCTGGTGGAGATCGACGGCACCGCCGTTATCCCGGACTGATCCGGAAGCGCGGAGGGGGCTGTCTGCCCCCTCTTGAGCCTGCGGCTCAATTCACCCCCGAGGATATTTCCGGCCAGATGAAGAACGGATCCGTCTCCAGTGGCTGGTGAGGAGGAGAGACGATGACATTTTCGCTTGTGGCGCGCTGCGCGGAAACGGGCATGTTCGGGGTGGCGATCTCGTCCTCCTCGCCGGCGGTGGCGGCGCGCTGTTCCTTTGCCCGCGCGGGCGTTGGCGCGGTGGCGAGCCAGAATGTGACCGACCCCAGCCTGGGTCCCTTGGCGCTGGACCTGATGGAGCAGGGCATGACCGCCGCCGCCGCGGTGGCCAAGGTGCGCGAGATCGGGCGGTTCATCGAATACCGGCAGGTGCTGGCGGTGGACAGTATTGGCGGCACCGCCATTCATTCGGGGCCGAACTCCCTGGGGATCTGGACCCAGGCGGAAGGCCGGGATGTCGCCTCGGGCGGCAACTTGCTGGCCAATGACGGGGTCTGTCAGGCAATCGTGGACGGGTTTCAGGCGGCGGAGGGCCATCTTGGCGACCGGCTGATTGCCGCAATGCGCGCCGGGCTGGCCGCGGGCGGCGAGGCCGGGCCGGTGCATTCGGCCGGCATGAAGATCGTCGACAAGGTGAGCTGGCCGGTGGCCGATCTGCGCTGCGATTGGACCGAGGACTGCCCTGTCGAGGCCGTCGCCACCGCCTGGGAGGTCTACAAGCCGCAGCTCGACGCCTATGTCCAGCGCGCGCTCGACCCGCGTGAGGCGCCGTCTTACGGCGTGCCCGGGGACGAATGAACGGCGGATAGGCGCGGCGCATCAGGGAGAAAGACATGCTGGACTACACTTACGACGACTGGAAATCCCGCGCCGCGGCGCTGACCTTCCGCGGCCAGGCTTTCATTGACGGCAAATTCACGGATGCGGCCTCGGGGAAGACTTTTGCCAGCGTGAACCCCGCAACGGGCGAGGTGCTGGCGCAGGTCGCCGAATGCGATGCCGAAGACGTGAACCGCGCAGTGGCCGCCGGGCGCCGGGCCTTTGAGGACGGGCGCTGGTCGCGGATGGCGCCGGGGGACCGCAAGGCGGTGCTGCTGCGGCTCGCCGGTCTGATCCGGGAAAACCTGGAGGAGATGGCGCTGCTGGACTCCCTGGACATGGGCAAGCTGGTGACCGATGCGGTGACAATCGACGCGCCCGGATCTGCGCATTTCTTCCAATGGTATGCCGAGGCCATCGACAAGGTCTATGACGAGGTGGCGCCGACCGGGCCGGGCGATCTGGCGCTGGTGTCCCGCGTGCCCTTGGGCGTCGTTGGGGCGGTGACGCCCTGGAACTTCCCGCTCGACATGGCGACCTGGAAGGCGGCGGCGGCGCTGGCGGCGGGCAACTCCGTGGTGCTGAAACCGGCGGAGCAGTCTCCTTTGTCCGCGCTGCGGCTGGCGGAGCTGGCGGCGGAGGCCGGGGTGCCGGACGGTGTCTTCAACGTGGTGCCGGGCTTTGGCGCCACCGCGGGAAAGGCGCTGGGGCTGCATATGGACGTGGACTGCCTCGCCTTCACCGGCTCCACCGCCATCGGCAAGATGTTCATGCAGTATTCCGGCCAGTCGAACCTCAAACAGGTCTGGCCCGAGACCGGCGGCAAAAGCCCGAACCTGGTGTTTGCCGATTGCGAGGATCTGGATGCGGCTGCGGACATGGCTGCCTTTGGCATCTTCTTCAATCAGGGCGAGGTCTGTTCGGCCAACTCACGGCTTTATGTGGAGCGTTCGATCAAGGACGCCTTTGTCGAGAGGCTGATTGCCCGGGCCGAGGCAACCCAGCCGGGTGATCCGCTGGATCCGGCCTCGGAAATGGGCGCCATCGTGGATGAAAAGCAGACCGAGGGCATCATGCGCTTCGTTGAGGCGGGCAAGGCCTCAGCCAATCTGGTGGCAGGCGGTGAGCGCGTCACCGTGGATGGCAAGGGCTGCTTTGTGCAGCCGACGATCTTTGATGACGTGCGCCACGATAACCCTTTGGCACGGGATGAGATCTTTGGCCCCGTCCTGTCGGTGATCCCGTTTGACAGCGAGGAGGAGGCCGTCGCCATGGCCAATGACTCGATTTACGGGCTGGCAGCCTCGGTGTGGACAGACAACCTCAGCCGCGCCTGCCGGGTGGCGGACAAGCTGCATGTGGGTACAGTCTCGGTCAACACGGTGGACGCGCTGTCGGCGCAGACGCCGTTCGGGGGCATGAAGCAGTCCGGCTTCGGGCGGGATCTGTCTTTGCACTCGCTGGAGAAGTACACTGCCCTGAAAACCACCTGGATCAAGTACAAAGCCTGATCCGCCAAGCCCCGGGAGAGCCTGCCCTTGCCAGTCAGATACACGCTGCGCCAGCTGGAGTATTTTGTGGCCGTGGGGGCGGCGGGCTCGATCGCGCTGGCCTCGGAGAAGGTGAATGTGTCGTCGCCGTCGATTTCGGCGGCGATTGCCCAGCTGGAGCAGGAATTCGGGCTGCCGCTGTTCGTGCGCCAGCACGCCCAGGGGCTGGCGCTGACCCAGGCGGGGCGGGTGATGCTGGAGCAGGCCCGCACCGTGCTGCGGGAGGCCGACCGGCTGATGGACATCGCAGGCGATATCTCCGGCCAGGTGCGGGGGCCGCTGGCAATCGGCTGCCTGGTGACCTTTGCCCAAGTGGTGCTGCCTGCAGTGCGGCGTGGGTTCGAGGACCGGTATCCGGATGTGAACGTGCGCCAGATCGAACTGGACCAGGCGGCGATCTTCAGCGGCATCCGGCGGGCGGAGCTGGACATTGCGCTGACCTACAACCTGGATATTCCGGCGGATCTGCGCTTTGTCACCCTGGCGGAGCTGCCGCCCTATGCGCTGGTGGGCGAGGGCCATCCGCTGGCGGATCTGCCCGAGGTCACGGTGAAGGAGCTGCGCGAGCATCCGATGGTGCTGCTGGACCTGCCGTTCAGCGCGGAATATTTTCTGTCGTTCTTTCATGAGGCCGGGATCAAGCCCAACGTGGCCGAGCGCACCCGCGATATGGCGGTGATGCGCAGCCTTGTGGCCAATGGCTACGGTTATTCGATTGCCAATATCCGCCCGGTCAATGACCAGTCCCCCGATGGCAAGACGCTGAAGTTTATCCCGCTGAAGGGCGATTTGCGGCCGATGCGGATGGGGCTGCTGATGGCGCCGGACTCGGAGAATTCGATCACCATCCGTTCCTTCGTCGAGCATTGCGCGGAGCTGGTGAAGGACGGCGCGCTGCCGGGGCTGAACGCCGCGCCCCAGGGCTAGGCCACCGGCTTAGCGGCAGGCTAATCAATGCTTCCGCAAGCGCAACTTTCGCCTTTGGCCCGGTCCTGTACCCTTTGGGCACTCTTGCACGAAGGAGATGGAAATTGCGCGATCCCCGCTATGATATTCTGTTCGAGCCGATGAAGATCGGCCCGCTCACAGCCAAGAACCGGTTTTACCAGGTGCCGCACTGCAACGGCGGCGGCTATCGCGACCCCTCTGCTGCGGCGGCGATGCGGGGCATCAAGGCCGAGGGCGGCTGGGGGGTGATCTTCACCGAACAGTGCGAGATGCATCACACTTCGGAAATCACCCCGTTCATCGAACTGCGCCTGTGGGAGGACAAGGATATTCCGCAGCTGCGCCGGATGTCGGAAAAGATGAAGACCCACGGCGCGCTGGCCGGGATCCAGCTGGCCTATTCCGGGATCAACGGCCCGAACCTTTATTCCAAGGAGGTGCCGCTGGCGCCCTCCGCCCTGCCAATCCGCACCTTCACCAACGACCCGGTGCAGGCCCGCGCGCTGGACAAGCAGGACATCAAGGACCTGCGCCGCTGGTTCGTGAATGCGGCGAAACGGTCCAAGGCGGCGGGCTTTGACCTGATCTGCCTGTATGGCGCACATGGGTTCGGCATTTTCCAGCACTTCCTGAGCCGCGCGACCAACCAGCGTACGGATGAATACGGCGGCTCCTTGGAGAACCGGGCGCGGTTCAGCCAGGAAGTTATCGCGGACATGCGTGATGCGGTCGGGGACACTATGGCGATCACCCTGCGGGTTTCCTTGGATGAAACCATCGGCGAACTCGGTTTCTCCAACGCTGAGGTGCGCGATTATATCGAGATGAACAAGGACCTGCCGGATCTCTGGGACCTGGCACAGGGGACGTGGGAGGATTGCTCCGGCCCGAGCCGCTTCAAGGAGGAAGCCGCGCAGGAGCAGCTGGTGCGCGGCATTCATGAGCTGACGGACAAGCCAATCGTCGGCGTCGGCCGCTTCACCAGCCCGGACGTGATGGCCAAGATGGTGAAATCCGGAACGCTGGACTTCATCGGCTGCGCACGCCCGTCGATTGCCGACCCCTTCCTGCCCAAGAAGATCGAGGAAGGCCGCATCGAGGACATCCGCGAATGCATCGGCTGCAACATCTGCATCACCGGCGACATGACCATGTCGATCAGCCGCTGCACCCAGAACCCGACTTTCATGGAGGAATGGCGCAAGGGCTGGCATCCGGAGAAGATGAACACCAAGGGCAGCAGCTCCAACGTGCTGGTGGTCGGCTCCGGCCCGGCGGGCCTGGAGGCCGCCTGGGCGCTGTGCCGCCGCGGCTATGACGTGGCGGTGGCCGAGGCCAAGGACGTGATCGGCGGGCGGGTGACCCGCGAGCGCCAGCTGCCGGGTCTCAACGCCTGGGGCCGTGTGGTCGACTACCGCGACTATCAGCTGAGCCAGCGCCCGAATGTGGAGATCTACCGCGAAAGCCCGCTGGATGCGGACAGCATCCTGGAGTTCGGGTTTGAGAACGTCTGCATCGCCACCGGCTCCGCTTGGCGCCGCGACGGGGTCTCCCGACAGCATGTGGTGCCGATGCCGGTTGCCGAGGGCGCCAAGGTCTATACCCCTGACGACCTGATGGACGGCACCATCCCCGAAGGCCGCGTGGTGGTCTATGACGATGATCATTACTACATGGGCGGGGTTCTGGCCGAGCTTTTGGCCTCGAGGGGTGCGCAGGTGACGCTGGTCACACCGTCGGCTTATGTCAGCGACTGGACCAACAACACGCTGGAGCAGGTGGCCATCCACCCGCGCCTGGTCGAGGCCGGGGTGGAAATCGTGCTCAATCAGGGCATTACCGAAATCCACGCCGGTCACGTGGTCAGCAACTGCACCTACACCGACCGCACCTGGAATATCGAGGCGGACGCGGTGGTGATGGTCGCCTCGCGCATTGGCAACGACGCCCTTTATGAAAACCTCCTCACCCGCCAAGCGGAATGGCTGGACGCAGGCATCAAATCGGTCAAACTGATTGGTGATGCGAACGCGCCGGGGCCGATTGCGTGGGCAACTTACGCAGGCCACCGCTATGCGCGGGAGCTGGACGGGCCGGACATCGGCGATGCGCTGCCGTTCCGCCGCGAGATCACCGAGCTGGCCGCAGAGTAAGGAGAAAGGTGATGAGTGACGCAGTTTATAAGACAGTCGACGTGGTGGGCAGCTCCGCCAGCAGCATCGAGGACGCGGTGAGCGGGGCGATTGCCCGGGCGTCCAAGACGATCGACCACATTGGCTGGTTTGAGGTGGGCGAGATCCGCGGCCATGTCGAGGATGGCAAGGTCGCCCACTACCAGGTCGGCCTCAAGATCGGGTTCCGGCTTGACTGACCTTGCCAGGACGCTGGAGATCCTGGAGCGGCTAACCGGCTTTGACACGGTCAGCCGCAACTCCAACCTGGATCTGGCCGCCTATGCGGAGGGCGTCCTGACCAGTCACGGCTTTGCGGTGACGCGCATCCCGTCGCCGGATGGTTCGAAAACGGGGCTTTATGCCGAAAAAGGCCCGGCGGGGCCGGGGGTTCTGTTGTCGGCGCATACCGATGTGGTGCCGGTGGACGGGCAGGACTGGACCCGCGACCCCTTCCGCCTGACCCGCGAAGGCGAGTGCGTCTATGGCCGCGGCACCACCGACATGAAGGGCTATGTGGCCAGTATTCTGGCATTGGCCGGCCGGGCGGCAACGGCGGATTTGAAAGAACCTTTGAAGATTGTCCTGTCTTATGACGAGGAAATCGGCTGCGTTGGCATTCAAGAGATGCTGGAGCGTCTGGCGCCGCTGACCGGCAGCCCGCGCGCCTGTTTCGTGGGGGAGCCGACGGAGATGCAGGTGGCCACCGGCCACAAGGGCAAGGCCGCCCTGCGCGCCGTCTGCCACGGCCAGAGCGGCCATTCGGCCCTTGCGCCGGAATTCACCAACGCATTGCATCTGGCAGCGGACTTCCTGTCCGAACTGCGCGCGCTGCAGGCGGATTTCGCCGCCAACGGCGCGCGGGATGCGGCCTATGATGTGCCCTATACCACTGTGCACGCAGGCAAAATGTCCGGCGGCACCGCGCTTAACATCGTGCCGGACCGGGCTGAGCTGACGTTTGAATACCGCCACCTCGCCGCCGACCGTGCCGAAGACATTCTGGCCCGGATTGAAGCCGCAGCGGAAATGGTCAGCGCCCGCTACCCGGCGCCGGAGGCGCGCATCGAAGTGGAGCAGCACAACGCCTACCCCGGCCTTGACGTGCCGCCGGACAGCCCAGTGGTGGCCTATGCCCGGAAACTCGCCCGCAGCAACCGCTCCACCAAGGTGGCCTTTGGCACCGAGGCGGGGTTCTTTGCCCAGCTCGGCATTCCCACCGTGGTTTGCGGTCCCGGCTCGATGGCGGGGCAGGGGCACAAGCCGGACGAGTATCTGGAGCTGAGCCAGCTGGCCGCCTGCGATGCGATGATGGACCGGATCCTGGAAGACCTGACCGGCTGAGGCCGGAGCTTAACGCTCCGGCTCTTTCAGCATGGCCGCAGCCGTTAAAATTTGCTCGGTTTTGTCAGCTGACAATTTCCCGGATTCCGCCAGCACCTCGCGGAGGCTGCGGCCGCTGGCCAGGGCTTCCTTGGCGATCTTTGCGGCGGCGTCATAGCCCAGGTACGGGGCCAGGGCTGTGGCCAGCACCAGGCTGTTGTCGAGCAGCGCGGCGCAGCGGTCCTCGTTGGCGGTGATCCCCTTCACGCATTTCTCTGTCAGGACTTCGATGGCATTCTTCAGAATGCGGATGGATTCCAGCAAGTTATAGGCCACCACCGGCTCCATCGCGTTCAGCTGCAACTGCCCGGCCTCGGCGGCCATGGTGATGGTCAGGTCATTGCCGATCACCTGGTAGCAGACCTGGTTGACCACCTCCGGGATCACCGGGTTGACCTTGCCCGGCATGATCGAGGACCCCGCCTGCACCGCGGGCAGGGTGATCTCGCCAATTCCCGCGCGCGGGCCGGAGGACAAAAGCCGCAGATCGTTGCAGATCTTCGACAGCTTCACCGCCACCCGCTTCAGGACGCCGGAATAGGTGACAAAGGCGCCGAGGTCGGAGGACGCCTCGATCAGGTGGCCCGCCTGGGTCAGCTCAAACCCGGACAGCTCCGACAGGCAGCGCAGCGCCAGCGGCGCATAACCGGGCTCCGCGTTGACGCAGGTGCCGATGGCGGTGCCGCCCAGGTTCACTTCGGTCAGCAGCCGGCTGACATCGCGCAGCCGGTCGATATCCTCGCCCACGGTGACGGCAAAGGAGGCGAACTCCACCCCCAAGGACATCGGCACCGCGTCCTGCAGCTGGGTGCGGCCCACCTTGGCGATGCCGTCGAAGGCCCGGCCGCGTTCGTCAAAGGCTTGCTGCACCCTGTGCAGCGCCTCGCACAGCGGCGCGGTGCTGGCCAGAACCGCCAGCCGGATGGCGGTCGGGTAGACGTCATTGGTGGACTGGCCGTGGTTCACGTCGTCATTGGGGTGCAGATGCGCGTAATCGCCCGGTCGGTGGCCCATCTGCATCAGGGCCAGGTTGGCGATCACCTCATTGGCATTCATGTTGGTGGAGGTGCCGGCCCCGCCCTGGATCATGTCCACGCTGAAATGCTCATGATGCTGCCCGGAGATGATCTCCGCACAGGCCGCGGTGATCGCGGCGGCCTTGTCCTGTGCCAGCCCGCCGGTTTCCGCATTTGCGCGGGCGGCGGCGGATTTCACCATCGCCAAGGCCCGCACCAGCGCCGGGAAATGCGACAGCGGAACACCGGTGATCGGGAAGTTCTGCCGCGCCCGCTCTGTCTGGATGCCGTGCAGGCTGTCTGCGGGCAGGTCCACCTGCCCGATCGTGTCTCGTTCCGTGCGCGTTCCGTGCATTGACTCACCGTTTCGCTGTTGGGAATGCCGCCCCCAGCTTAGCGGTACCTGCGCGCAGGCCAAAGACACGGTTTCCGCCGCAAGGCTTAGGGGCAGGCAAAGCCGAAGAGGGGTGCTGTAAGATATTGATTTTGAACAAGTAAGAAAGATTAGGCAAAGACTAACATTTGCTGAGGGAGTCAATTCTTAGTGCAGCCCCCGGGCCTTCCTATGCTGGATCAAACGAAACGCGGCAGACGGGGAGGCGCAAGTGCCCGGCAACAAGACAGATGCGATTGATGTGCGCAATGCGGTCAAACGCTATGGGGATTTCACCGCCCTCAAGCGCATTTCGCTGACCATCAAGGACAATGAGTTCTTCACTCTGCTGGGGCCTTCGGGCTGCGGCAAGACCACGCTGCTCAGGATGATCGCGGGTTTCGAGGATGTGACCGAGGGCGAGATCCTGCTGTTCGGCGACGAGATCGAAAGCCTGCCGCCGCATCAGCGGCCGGTGAACACGGTGTTCCAGAACTATGCGCTGTTCCCGCATATGACGATCCTGGACAACGTGGCCTTTGGCCTGGAGATGCGCGGCAAGTCCAAATCCGCCGCCCGCAAACGTGCGGGCGAGATGCTGGAGCTGGTCCAGCTGTCGCAATTCGCTGCCCGCAAGCCGTCCCAGCTCTCAGGCGGCCAGCAGCAGCGTGTGGCGCTGGCGCGTGCGCTGGCGCCACAGCCTAAAGTCCTGCTTCTGGATGAGCCGCTGTCGGCGCTGGACCTGAAGCTGCGTAAAGCCATGCAGCTTGAGCTGAAGCACCTGCAGCGGGAAACCGGGATCACCTTCATCTTCGTGACCCACGACCAGGAGGAAGCGCTGACCATGTCCGACCGCATAGCGGTGATGTCGGCGGGCGAGATGCAGCAGCTGGGCACCCCGACCGAGATCTATGAGCAGCCGCGCAACATGTTCGTGGCGGATTTCATCGGGGAAACCAACCTGTTGGAGGTGTCTGTCGATCAGGTGATGAACGGCCGCGCGGTCTGCCACTTTGGCGGCGGTCATGCGCTGACCTGCAATTCGGTGGACGGCATCGGCGCAGGCGCCAAGGTGCATATGTCGGTGCGGCCTGAACGCCTGTTCATGTCCGACGTGCCGGTGGAGGCCGAGAGCCTCAAGGGCCGGGTTGCCGAGAACATCTTTGTCGGCACCGACATCAGCACGCTGGTCGATCTGGCCGAGGGACCGCAGTTCATCGTGCGCACCTCCAATTCCGACCGCGGCAACAAGCGGATCTTTGAGCCGGGCAGCGAGATTTTCGTCAACATGGAGCTGGGGGCCGGGCGCCTCCTGATGGACTGATGGCAGCAGGCGCAGCAAGCGGCGGCTCAGCCCGCGCAGACACCTACAAGGACGCCCGCGGCTGGCTGCTGCTGCCGTCCTGGGCGGTGCTCGGCATCTTTGTGCTGGGTCCCGTCTGCATGATGCTGATCTATTCCTTCCTGACCAAGGAGTTCCGCGGCGGGGTGATCTGGGAACCTTCACTCGCGGCTTACGATCAGTTCTTCTTTGACCGCGGGCTGTTCGGGGATGAGCCGCCGAAGCTCGAGTGGACCTATATCACCATCTTCTGGCGTTCGATCTGGCAGGCCGGGGCGGCGACGCTGCTCAGCCTTCTGATCGGCTTCCCCACTGCCTATTTCATCGCCACGCGGCCGGAAAACGTGCGGCCCGTCTGGGTGTTCCTGATCACCATTCCCTATTGGGTGAATCTGCTGATCCGCACCGTCAGCATGAAATTCCTGCTGCGCGATCAGGGGCCGCTGAATGACTTCCTGATCGGCACCGGGCTGATCGACTCTCCCATCCATATCGTCAACACCAACTTTGCGGTGCAGCTGGGGCTGTTCTACTCCTACCTGCCGTTCATGGTGCTGCCGATTTATGCCGCGGTGGAGCGCTACAACTTCTCGCTCTCCGAGGCGGCGGCAGACCTTTATGCCAGCAAATGGACCACCCTGCGCCGCATCGTGCTGCCTGCAGTGAAACCGGGCGTGGTGGCGGGCTGCATCCTGGTGTTCGTGCCGTCGATGGGCTCCTTCCTGGCGCCGGATCTCTTGGGCGGGGCCAAGAACTTCATGATCGGCTCGCTGATCGAGGAGCAGTTCAAGGGCAACGCCGGCAACTGGCCCTTTGGCGCAGCGGCTTCGATGATCCTGCTGACCATGGTGCTGATCATCCTGATGTTCTCCGCCCGCCAGCAGGCCAAAGCAGACAAGGCAGGGGAATGAGCCATGGCGCATGTGAATGAAAATATCAAAGCCTACAAAGGCTTCCGCTCGGTCACCCTGTTGTGCCTGGTGGTGCTGTACGCCCCTCTGGTGATCGTCACCATCTACAGCTTCAACGCCTCCGCTTCGATCACCAACTGGGAAGGTCTGTCATTCCGCTGGTACGCGGACGTGTTCACCGGACCGGAAAGCGCCAAGTTCAAGAGTGCGGCCTTCAACAGCTTCACCATCGCCATCATGGCGGCCACCGCCAGCACGATGATTGCCACATTGGCAGCCACCGCCATGGTGCGCGGCGGCCAGTTCAAGATGCGCACAGTGTCCTTTGGCCTGATCTCGCTGCCGCTGATGGTGCCGGAGATCGTGACCGCAGTGGCCACGCTGATCTTCTTCAACGCCATCGGCTTCACCCGCGGCTACCTGACCATCCTGGTCGCCCATATCGCCTTCTGCATCCCCTTTGCCTATCTGCCGATCTCGGCCCGGATGCAGGGGATCGAGGACAGCTTCGAGCAGGCGGCGATGGACCTTTACGCCACCCGGCGGCAGGCCTTCACCAAGATCCTGATGCCGCTGATGGCGCCGGGCATCATCTCCGGCTTTCTCTTGGCCTTCATTGTGTCGCTGGATGACTTCATCATCACCAATTTCGTCAAGGGCGCGGGCGTCGAGACCCTGCCCACCGCGATCTTCGGGTCGGTCAAGCAGGGCATCAAACCCAACATCATGGCGATCTCGACCATGCTGCTGAGCGTCTCGGTGGTGATGGTCACCATCAGCTACTTCGTCAGCAAATCCGACAGCAATAAATGATCCAAAACGGGAGGAACCTCATGAAAACCCTGCTGAAATCCAGCGCCGCCGCGCTTGCGCTGAGCCTCGCTGCCAATGCCGCCGCCGCCGAGGGCAAGCTGGTGCTGTACCACTGGTTCGAATACATGCCGCAGGAGCTTTTGGAGAAGTTCACCGCCGAGACCGGCATCAAAGTGACGATGGACACCTATGACTCCAATGAATCCATGCTGGCGACGCTGAAGGCGGGCGGCATGGGCACCTATGACCTGGCGGTGCCGGGCGATTACATGGTCAAGATCATGGCTGGTGAGGGCCTGCTGGACACCATCGGCGACGGTGAGCTGGCCAACAAGGGCAACATCGCACCGGAATGGGCCGACCCCGGCTTTGACCCGGGCCGGGCGCATTCCATTCCCTACCAGTGGGGCTCGACCGCCTTTGCGGTAAACCGCGACGCCTATGGCGGCGATATCCTGACCACTGGCATCCTGTTCGAGCCGCCGGCAGAGCTGTCGGGCAAGATCAACGTGCTGGACAGCCAGGGTGAGATGATGGCGCTGGGATCGCTGCATCTGGGCATCCCCCAGTGCTCCACCGACCGCGACCAGCTGAAGGCGCTGAATGCGATGCTGCAGGGGGCCAAGCAGCATTGGGCCTCGTTCAACTCCGACACTGCCAAGGAGGTGCTGGTCTCCGGCGATGCCGCTGCGGGGATGATCTACGACGGCTTTTCCGCCAAGGCGCGCGCCGAAGGGGCCAATGTGGAATATGCCTTCCCCAAGGAGGGCTATGTTGTCTGGATGGACAATGTGGTGCTGCTGAAAGACGCGCCGAACCGGGAGAATGCGCTGAAATTCATGGATTTCCTGTTGCAGCCTGAGAATATCGCCGCGGTCACCAACTATGCCCAGTACAATGCAGGCGTGGCCGGGACTGAAGCCTATCTGGACGCGGACCTGGCTGCGCTGCCGGAACGCAACCCACCTGCGGCAGCGGGCCAGGGCGTGTTTATCGAGGTCTGCGACCAGCAGACCCAGGCGGTTTACGACCAGATCTGGACCAACCTCAAAAAATGACCGCCGAAGCGAGGGGGCTGTCTGCCCCCTCGCGCTCCCCCGAGAATATTTCCGGCAAGAGGAAGGGAGGAGTGTCTTTAGACCGCGTCTGAGGCCAGCCGGGTTGCAATTCACGCCGGCGGTGGCCTAGGCGGCTCGCCGCGCTATGTGATGGCGCAGCTATGGGTTGTTCCGCCCGGGCGTGTGTGCCGCCCGGGCTGGCCTGTGGCGGGACGGGGCCGGCAGCGGTCCGCGTCAGTTGCACGGGCTAACGCGGGGCAATTCGCCATGAAGACCAGCGTCCGGAATGTTATTGTGCTTGGCGGCACCGGGTTTCTCGGCCAGCGGGTGGTGCGCCGGCTGCAGGACCGCGGCTGCCCGGTCAGCGCCGGAACCCGGTCGCCGGATGCAGCCGCTTCTTATCGCAGCAGCTGGGATAGCGGGGTCCGGCTGGTGGGCATGGATCTCGAGGACCCGGACTCGCTGGCGCGGGCGCTGGAGGGGGCGTCGGCTGTGGTCAATTGCATCGGGTTTTATGCCGAAACCCGCCAGCAGAGCTTTCAGGATGTGCACACCGATGCCGCCCGGCAGATCGCCCGGCTGGCGCGTGACAGCGGTGTTCAGCAGCTGGTCCACATTTCCGGGATTGGCGCCAGCCTGCAATCGCCCTCCGCCTATGTGCGGGCCCGGGCTGAGGGTGAGGCCGCCGTGCGCAGCGTCTGCCCTGGCGCCATCGTCCTGCGGCCCAGCGTGATGTTCAGCCGCAGCGGCGCCTTTTTCGGCGATCTGCAGAAGATCGTCGATCACCTGCCGGTGATCCCGCTGTTCGGCAGCGGGCGTACGCGGCTGCAGCCAGTATGGGCGGGCGACGTGGCCGAAGCCATCTGCCGGATCCTGGATGGCGCGCGGGCGCCCCGCAAGGTGTTTGAACTGGGCGGGCCGGATGTTTTCACCTACCGGGAAATCCTGCGGCGGCTGGCCGCCCGCTCCGGCCGCCGGCGCCTGCTGCTGCCGGTGCCCTTTGCGCTGTGGCGGGCGGGCGCGGCGCCGCTGTCGCTGCTGCCGCGGCCGCCGGTGACCCAGGCGCAGATCGCCCTTATGGAGCAGGACAATACCGTGGGGGAGACGATGGCGGGATTTGCCGATCTCGGGATCACCCCGCACTCCGCCATTGGCATGGGGCTGGTCTGAGCGGCGGGGCAGTCAAATCCCTTTGCTTCAACCGGAATTTCCCGCACCAGGCCACTTGCCCGGTGCGGGGAGCGGCTCAGGCGAAGCTGACGCCGTTCAGGTTCATCGGCAGCTCTGTCACCCGCGGGCCGTCCGCCGCGATGGCATTGGCCAGCGCCGGGGCCGAGGGCGGGGTGCCGGGCTCGCCCACGCCGGTTGGCATCTCGGCAGAGGGCACGATATGCACCTCGATGGCGCCGATATCGCCGATCCGCAGCGGCTCATAGTCCGGGAAGTTGAACTGATCGACGACGCCTTCGGTCAGGGTGATCTCGTTGCGCATGGCATGGCCCAGGCCGTAACCGATGCCGCCTTCCATCTGCGCCTTGATCACATCCGGGTTGACCGCGATGCCGCAATCCACCGCGCAGGTGACCTTTTCGATCTTCACCCCGTCATCGGTATTGCCGGAGATCTCCACCAGCTCAGCCACGTAACTGCCAAAGCTTTTGTGGACGGCGATGCCTTGGCTGCGGCCCTCCGGCGCGCTGCCCCAGCCGCCCTTGTCGGCGGCCAGTTTCAGGACGCCCGCCAGCCGTTGCTGATCGGCGCCGCCGCCCTCCAGCAGGGCGAGGCGGAACTCCACCGGGTCGCGGCCGGCAGCGCGGGCGGCTTCGTCCATCATCACCTCCATCACATAGGCCGTGTGGGTGTGCCCGACTGAGCGCCACCACAGGACGGAGGTCGCCTTGGCCACGTCGGTGAGCCCGGTGAACTGCCCCGGGATCCTGTAGGGGGTGTCCGCTACGCCCTCGACCGAGCTGTGATCGACACCGCCGTGCACCATCATGCTCTCAAACGCGGTGCCCTTGAGGATAGATTGCGCGGCGATGCGGTGGTCCCAGCCGGTGATGTTGCCCTCCGCGTCCAGGCCCACCCGCACCCGGTGCGCCACGGCGGGGCGGTAATAGCCGCCGGTGATGTCATCCTCGCGCGACCAGACCAGTTTCACCGGGCGCGAGCGGTCGGTCAGGGCAAAGGCCAGCGCCGCCTCCACCTGGTAATCCGCCGTCGGCGTGGCGCGTCGGCCGAAGGAGCCGCCGGCAAACATCGTGTTGATGCGGACCTTCTCCATCGGCAGCTGGAAGATCTGCGCCATCGCCATATGCGGGCCGGAGGGGAACTGGCAGCCGTCGTGCAGGGTGACGCCGCCGTCTTCATCGGCCTCGATGGTGCAGGTGAGCGGCTCCATCGGCGCGTGCGCCAGCAGCGGGAAGTAGAAGGTCTGCTCCACCACCTGCGCCGCCCCTTCTATCTGCTCTGTGGTGGCGGCCTGGTCCGCGCCGGTCACGTTATACTCCGGCTCTGCGTTCACCGCGGCCAGCAGTTCTTCGCGGATCTGGTCCGAGCTGCGGTTTTCGGCGTTGGCGAAATCCCAGTCCACGGTGATTGCATCGCGGGCCTGGAAGGCGCCCCATGTGTCCTCGGCATAAACTGCGACACCTGCCTGGTTGGGCAGCAGGGCCGCGCGGAAATAGCCTTTGACCTCCTTGGTACCAGCATCGTCAAACCCGTTGGCCAGCCCGCCCATCCGCGGGCTGCGGATGATGACGGCAACCATCTGGTCCGGCAGATGCAGGTCCATCGCATACATCGCGGTGCCGTTGGTCTTGGGCAGGGAGTCCTTGCGCTTGACCGAGGCATTGCCGATCAGGCGGAATTCGCTGGGCTCCTTCAGCCGCGGCTCTGCCGGGGCCTCCATCTGCGCGGCGGCGGCGACAAACTCTGCCAGCGGCGCCTCTTGGCCTGCGCCCTTGATGACGCCATCCTCCAGCGTCAGCTCCGCGGCGTCTGCGCCCCAGGCCTCAGCCGCGGCCTTGATCAGCATCTCACGCGCGGCGGCCCCGGCCTGGCGGTATTGCATAAAGGAATTGGCCATCGCGGTGGAGCCGCCGGTGCCCTGCATCTGGCCGAACGCCAGGTTGGCATAGCGCGAAGCGTCGGAGGGCGCGAACTCGTATTGGATGTCTTCCATTGAGACGCCCAGCTCCTCGGCGATCAGGGTGGTGAGGCCGGTGGCCGGGCCCTGGCCCTTCTCGAAGTGCTTGACGATTGCGGTGACGGTGCCGTCTGCGCTGATCTTCACAAAGGGGTTCAGCTGCGCCGGCGCGGCGCCTGCGGCCAGAGCGCCGTTGGGGCGGACGCCGACATATAGGACGGCAGCGGCGGCGGCAGCGGATGCGAGGAAGCCGCGGCGGGAGGTGTTGAGGGTCATATCAGGCCTCCATCATTTCGGATGCGCGCTGGATCGCGGCGCGGATGCGCTGGTAGGTAGCGCAGCGGCAGGCGTTGCCGTTCATGTAGCTGTCGATCTCTTCCGCCGATGGCTTGGGGTTTTCGCTAAGCAGCCCCACGGCAGACATGATCTGGCCCGATTGGCAGTAGCCGCATTGCACCACGTCCAGTTCGACCCAGGCGTCCTGCACGGCCTTGGACACCTTGGAGTTCAAGCCTTCGATGGTGGTGATCTCGGCGCCCTCGGCGTCCTCGACATAGGTCTGGCAGGAGCGCACAGGCTCCCCGTCCAGATGCACGGTGCAGGCGCCGCAGGCGGCCACGCCGCAGCCGAACTTGGTGCCGGTCAGCTTCAATTCATCCCGGATCACCCACAGCAGCGGGGTTCCGGGGTCGGCCTCGACCTGATGCGTCTGGCCGTTGAGTTTCAATGAAATTGCCATGGCTATGGGGCCTCCCCTTGGCTGGAATGACAGGTTCAGGATTTTTCGAAGTCGGCAAAGGCATCGGCGTAATCGGGATGCCAGCGCGACAGGGCCGGTCGGTTTTCCAGGATGTCGCCCAAGGCCCAGGTGACCCGGCGGCGGTCGCGGCCCGGTGTGACGTCATTGTCCGGGCAGAGGATATAGAAATCGCCCGCCGCCATGCGGGTCAGCAGGTGGTCCACCGTCTGTTCTGAGGTCCAGGCGGCGGCGGGTTTTTCCGGCATGAAGCTGGCGATCATGCCGGTATAGGTAAAACCGGGCACGAACAGATGCGCGGTGATGGGCGCATCGGCCTGACGCAGGTCATGGGCCAGCATCTCCGTCAGCACCTTCACGCCAGCCTTGGAGACATTGTAGCCCGGGTTGCCCGGCGGTGTGGTGATGCCCTGTTTAGAGCCGGTGTTGACCACTACCGCAGGGCGCGCGGCGCCGATCATCCGGGGAAGGAAGGCCTGCACACCGTTCAGAACGCCAAAGAGGTTCACCTCGATCATCGCGCGCCAGGCGTCCGGTTCTTCCCAGCTGCCGGAGGGGCGGGCGATGCCTGCGTTGTTCATCAGCACAGCCACCTCGCCCGCGTCAAAGGCCGCATCGGCCAAGGCTGTGAGGTCCTGCGGCTTGCTGACGTCGGTTGGAACCGCCAGCACCGGCGCGCCGGCCTTCACCTGGCTGCGCAGCTTTTCGGCTGCCTGGTCCAGCGCCTCGCCCGGCAGGTCGGCCAGCACCACCCCCAGCCCGGCCTGGGCAAACCGTTCTGCTGCCGCAAATCCAACTCCGCTGGCGCCGCCGGTCACCACCGCCACGCCGCCTGCTGCAATCGCGTCTTTGTACATGAGATGTCCTCCCGGAAGCGTTGTGCCGCCAGGGCTTGCCGCCGCCCCGGCTGTGTTTGTTGCAGCAAAAGGTAGGGCGCGCGGGACGGATTGCCTTGCCTGATCCTCCGGATGATCTGCCTGATCCTCCGGCGGGCCGGGAATTGCGGTTCTTTCGCCGCCGCCGCCCGCCTATATTCAGGGCGAAGAGGAGGACCGCCCATGGTGCCGCAGGATCTGATCGACGACGTTGCCGCCTTTGTCCGCGAAAAAGGCGCGCCGGAAGACGGGTGCGAGACCGGGGTCGACGGGCTGTTTGCCTTTTGCCGCGAGACCCCGACCGCGTTTCAGGCGATGGTCTATGAGCCGGTCATGTGCCTGGTGCTGCAAGGCGCCAAGGAAGCGCATCTGGAGGACCGGGTGATCCGATACGGCGCGGGCATGTCGCTGATCGTCAGCCACGCGCTGCCGGTCACGGCCGGGGTGATCGAAGCTGCACCAGAGAAGCCCTATGTCTCGCTGGCGCTGCGGCTGGATCTGGCCACCGCGCGCAGCCTTTATGATGAGATCGGCGCGGCGGAGGGGCAGCAGCGGGGCACGCATTCGATGAGCGTGGCGGACAGCGACACGGCGCTGACCGATGCGATGGCGCGGCTGTTCCGGCTGTCGCAGGACCCGGTGGAGGTGCAGGCGCTTGCGCCTTTGGTGCTCAAGGAGATCCATTTCCGGCTGTTGCGGGCCCAGCACGGCGGGATGCTTCGGCAGCTGCTGCTGCACGAAAGCCCGGCCAGCCGGATTTCCAAGGCGATTGCGCTGATCCGCACCGGCTACAAGGCGCCGATCGCGGTGGCAGAGCTGGCCGCCGCGGCGGGGATGAGCCAGTCGACCTTCCACGAGCATTTCAAGTCGCTCACCTCCACCACGCCGCTGCAATACCAGAAGGAGCTGCGCCTGCTGGAGGCGCGCCGCCTGCTGATGAGCGGCGGGAAATCGGTGGCCTCGGCGGCGTACGACGTGGGCTATGAAAGCCCGACCCAGTTCAGCCGGGAATATGCCCGCAAATTCGGTATCCCGCCGCGGGACGAGAAGCCGGCACAGGCGGCGGCGTCCTAGGCAGGCTTTTCGACGGCCTGCCCGGTGCACCACCGCGTCAGAGCTTGATCACCGCCATCTTATCCTGGGTCATGTCATGCATCGTGTAGCCGATGCCGCCGGTGTTGTAGCCGGACTGGCGGCGGCCGGCGAAGGGCATCCAGTCAACGCGGAAGGCGGTGTGATCGTTGACCATGACCGCGGTGGCATCGAGCTGGCGTACTGCCTGCATCGCGGTGTCAAGGCTTTGGGTGAAGACCGCGGCCTGGAAGGCATAGGGCAGGCTGTTGGCGGCCTCAATCGCCTGCGGAATGCTGTCGGTGCTGTAGACGCAGATCACCGGGCCAAAGATTTCCTGCTGCGAGACGCGGGCATCCGCGGGCGGGTCCAGCAGCACGGTGGGGGCGTAGGTGGTCTCGCCCAGGCGCTTGCCGCCCGCCAGCAGTCTGGCGCCGCCGTCCAGCGCCTCGTTCACCCAGTCCTCGACCCGGTCGACCTCGCCCGGGCGGATCAGCGGGCCGCAGTCGACGGTTGGGTCGGTGGCGTCGCCCACTTTCAGCGCCTTGGCGGCCTCAGCCAGTTTCTGCGCGATCTCTTCGGCCCTGGCGGCGGGGGCAAAGACGCGCTGGACCGAGACGCAGACCTGGCCGGAGTGGTAGAAGCCGCCCTTGGCCAGCAGCGGGATCATCGCGTCGATCTGCACATCCTCGGCCACGATCACCGGGGCGGCGCCGCCGTGTTCCAGCGCGCAGCGGGTGCCGGGAGCGAGTTTCGAGCGCAGCATCCAGCCGACGCGGGCGGAGCCGATGAAGGAGAAGAAGCCGACGCGCGGGTCGGTGATCATCATCTCTGCCACCGCGTTGGAGCAGACCACATCGCGGCACCAGTCCTGCGGCAACCCGGCCTCATGCAGCATGGCGACGAAGGTTTCGCAGGACAGCGGCGTATCCATTGCCGGTTTGACGATCACCGGGCAGCCGGTGGCGACGGCGGGGGCGACCTGATGCACGATCAGGTTCAGCGGGTGGTTGAAGGCGCTGGCGGCCACCACCACGCCGATCGGCTCGCGCTGGGTAAAGGCGATGCGGCCCGATCCGGCCTCGGTCAAATCCATCGGGATTTCGGTGCCGGTCGTCTGGCCGATCTCATGCACGCAGAGCCCGACTCCGTCGATGGCGCGCTTGACCTCGACCTTGGCGTCCACCAGGGGCTTGCCGCCTTCGCTGGCGATCAAGAGAGCGAGCTCGTCAAAGCGGTCCTCCATCAGCCGGGCGGTTTTCTTGAGGATATCTATCCGCTTGTAGGCCGGCAGCCACCCATCGCGCTGGCGGAACAGGTTGTGCGCGGTGTCCAGCATGGCGTCGATTTGATCCCAATCGCTGGTTTCGACCGTGCCGATACGCTCAAGGCTGAAGGGGTTCACGACGTCTATGGGTTCGCTCATATCAGGCATACCTTTGCGGCCAGTTCCTCGATCAGGACCCGCTGGTTTTCGCTGTAGTCCACCGGCACATCAATCAGATGCACGCCGCCTGCGTCAAAGGCTTTTTCAAAGGTGGGCAGCAGGTCTTCGGTGCGCTCGATCCGGTGGCCGGTGGCGCCGTAGCTGCCTGCGTACTGGACAAAATCGGGGTTGTTGAACTCCAGCCCCCAGTCCCCGAACCCGGCGTGCGCCTGTTTCCAGCGGATCATGCCATAGGCGCTGTCGTTCAGCACGGTGACCACCAGGTTCAGGCCGAGGCGGACAGCGGTTTCCAGCTCCTGGCTGTTCATCATGAAGCCGCCGTCGCCGCAGATCGCCATCACCCGGCGGTCCGGGTGCAGCTTGGCCGCCATCATCGCCGAGGGCAGCCCTGCGCCCATGGTCGCCAGCGCGTTGTCCAGCAAAACGGTGTTGGGCTGGTAGGCCTTGTAGTTGCGGGCGTACCAGAGCTTGTAGATGCCATTGTCCAGCGCGATGATATCGCATTCCCCCATCACCTTGCGGGTGTCGGCCACCAGCCGCTGCGGGATCACCGGGAAGCGCGCGTCATCGGCGCCTTCGGAGATATGGCCGTCGGTCTCCTGCTTGACGCGCTCGAAATAGCTGCGGTCGAAGTCCAGCGGCCCGCCCAGGATCTTGCCCAGCCGGGTGATGGACTGGGCCAGGTCGCCGACCACCTCCAGCTGCGGAAAATAGACCTGGTCGACCTGCGCCGCCTTGTAGTTCACATGGATCACCTTGGTGCCGCCTTCCTCCATGAAGAAGGGCGGTTTTTCGACCACGTCGTGGCCGACGTTGATGATCAGGTCGGCGCGTTCGATGGCGCAGTGCAGATAGTCGCCATCCGACAGCGCGGCGGTGCCCAGGAACAGGTCCGAGCGTTCGTCGACCACGCCCTTGCCCATCTGGGTGTTGAAGAAGGGGATCTGGATCAGGTCGGTGAAATCGCAGAGCGCGGAGCGGGCCTTGCGGCGGTTGGCGCCGGCCCCGACCAGCAGCAGCGGCATCTTGGCGGCCCGGATCATCTCCGCCGCCTCGTTCAGCACCTCGTCCCCTGCCACTGCGTAATGGCGCGGGTGCGGTTGCAGGACGGAAGTATCGGTTTCCTCTGCCGCGATATCCTCCGGCAGTTCCAGCAGCACCGCGCCGGGGCGTTCCTCCTCGGCGGTGCGGAAGGCCTCGCGGATCAGCGCCGGGATGGTGTTGCCGTGCACGATCTGCTTGGACATTTTGCAGATCGGGTCGAACAGGCCCACCACGTCGATGATCTGGAAGCGGCCCTGTTTCGATTTCTTGATCGGTTTCTGGCCGGTGATCATGATCAGCGGCATGGCCCCCAGATGGGCATAGGCGGCGGGGGTGGCGAAATTGGTGGCGCCGGGGCCAAGCGTGGCCATGCAGACGCCCGCCTTGCCGGTCAGGCGGCCATAGGTGGCGGCCATGAAGGCCGCGCCCTGCTCGTGGCGGGTCAGCACCAGTTCGATCTTGGAGGTGCGCATGGATTCCAGCAGGTCGAGATTTTCCTCGCCCGGGACGGCAAAGACGTATTCGACGCCTTCGGTCTCCAGTGCGGCAACAAGCAGGTCGGAGGCTTTGGATGGAGCTGGGGTCGAGGATTGGGTGTCTGGCATGGGGGCTCCTGTTGGTTGAATGGCTTGGGGGCGGGTTACTGCGCGGCGTGCTGCTGCTCCGGCGTGGGATACAGCTCATCCATCGAGACGGAGCGGCCGTTATCCAGCACGATGCGCGCGTGGTAGCGTTTCAGCAGCCGCGGCTCGGCCACGCCGCAGCTGTGGGCGATGATGCCGACCTCTTTCTTCATGTTCTTCGCGTAATAGGCGACGCGTTCGGATTTGCTGGCCGGGTCGAGGCCGAACTGTAGCTTGCGGTTGTGGGTGGTGATGCCGGTGGGGCAGGTGTTCTTGTTGCACTGCAGGGCCTGGATGCAGCCGAGCGCAAACATGAAGCCGCGGGCGGAGTTGACGAAATCGGCCCCGGCGCAGAAGGCCCAGGCGGCCTCTGACGGGTTGATCAGCTTGCCGCTGGCGCAGACCTTGATGCGGTCGCGCAGGCCATAGCGGGTGAGCACGTCGACGGTCAGCGGCAGGCTTTCGCGCAGCGGCATCCCCATGTTGTCGATCAGGCTCATCGGGGCGGCGCCGGTGCCGCCGTCGGCGCTGTCGATGGTGATGAAGTCCGGCGCGCTTTCGATGCCGCGGGAGAGGACCTCCTGGCACAGCCCCTCGATAAAGCCATAGGCGCCGAGCACCGCCTTGAAGCCCACCGGCTTGCCGGTCACCTCGCGGACATAGGCGATCATGTCCAGCAGGTCGCCGACGCAGTCGATTTCCGGGTGGCGGTTGGGGCTGATCGCGTCCTCGCCGGGGGTGAGGCCGCGGATTTCGGCGATTTCCTTGGTGACCTTGGCGCCGGGCAGGATGCCGCCCTTGCCGGGCTTGGCGCCCTGGCTGAGCTTCAGTTCGAACATGCGGACGGTTTCATGGGCCGCCACCGCGCGCAGCTTGTACTCGTCAAAGCCGCCCTCGGGCTTGCGGACGCCGAACTTGCCGGTGCCGATCTGGAACACGATGTCGCAGCCGCCTTCCAAATGGTAGGGCGACAGGCCGCCCTCGCCGGTGTTGAGCCAGATGCCGGCCTTTTTGGCGCCGGCCGAGAGCGCCCGCACCGCGGGAACCGAAATGGCGCCATAGCTCATGCCGGAGATATTGAAGATCGAGTCCGTGGTGTAGGGGTGGCGCGCATAAGGGCCGAGGGTGAGGGCGGCAGGCGGCGAGGCGTCCTGCGCCAGCGACGGGAAGGGGCAATTGGCGAAATAGACGGTGCCGGGCCGCCGCAGGTCACGGGTGGAGCCGAAGGCGATGGTGGAGTCGACATTCTTGGCGGCGCGGTAAACCCAGGAGCGTTCGGCGCGGTTGAACGGCATCTCCTCGCGGTCGAGGGCAAAGAAGTATTGCCGGAAAAACTCTCCCAGGTGCTCGAACAGATACCGGAAGCGGGCAATCACCGGATAGTTGCGGCGCAGGGTGCTGTCGGTCTGTGTCTTGTCGCGGACATACAGAACGATCAACCACAACAGGCCTGCTCCGATGGCAAATACAAAAAGGTAAGACAGCAATTCGAGCAGCGCCAGGACGGTGCTGGATATCTGGGACATGTTCTCCATCGCTCCTTCAGGGGCTCGGCGGCGGTTGGCTCCGCACGCCCGGCTTATGCCGTTACAGAATGTGCATCGGCCGCAGGTAATGCATTCACGGGCCGATCACTTCCTCAGGAGCCGCGCCGGAGGCGGTATGAAAGCCGCAGGCCCGCAGGGCAGGTGCGCCCTGGGTATAACGGGTGGCAGGCCGGTTTGGTTCCACCCTGCGGCGCGGGCGCCGCTCCTGTTCGCGATACTGCGCCAGCGGGGCGAAAGTTGTCCAGACCGAGGGACGGGCCGACTGCCTAACTCAGGCGGCCGGGTCCGGCGTCAGGCTTCCGGCCTGATACGGAATACCGCCTCAATCTCAACAGCCGCGTTTGCGGGCAGGCTTGCGCTGCCGACAGCAAAACGCACATGGTTTGCTTTCTCCGGCCCCAACGCCTGCACCATGAAGTCCGACGCACCGTTCACGGCTTTGGGATGGTCGGAGAAATCCGGGTGGGCATTCACGAAACCGCCCAGCTTGATGAGCCGTTCGATCCTGCCGAGATCGCCGATGGCGGCTTTGGCGCGGGCCAGGATGCCGATCCCGCAGCAGCGCGCGGCTTCGATCCCTTGTTCAATATCGATGTCCTGGCCGAGCTTTCCTTGGATTACCCGGCCATCTGGCGCTATGGATATCTGCCCCGAGATATACAGAAACTCCCCATCCACCAGATAAGGGGCGAAATTGCCCAGGGGCCGGGGGGCTTGGGGCAGTATTACTCCAAGGCTTGCCAGGTTCTTTTCAATCGAATTCATGAAATAGCTCCGAAGATTGATCTGTGTTTGGTAAAAATGCGCCGGATCAGGGTTAACGCGATTGGCAACCCATGCCCAGACTTGAACCAGGGTATGGCTGCCCAGGACCAATGGCTTTCCAGTCTGCAGGATCATCAGGTTTGTGCGGCGGGTGCGGGCCGGTGCCGGCAGGCGGCGCGGACATCCTGGACAAACAGCTCCACCGCGCGCCGGTGGACCTGGTTGCGCCGGGTGGCGAGGCAAAACGCGGAGTGCCAGCGCAGCTGCGGGTGGGTGAGCTCGCGGAACCGGCCTGCGCGCACCCAGGCATCGGCATAATGCACCGGCAGCGGGCCGAGGTACTGGCCGGTTTCGATCAGCATCGCCATCGCCTCCATGTTGGCGACCACCGCCTGGGGGTCGGGGCTGCCGAGATCGGGGGAGACCAGCATGTCATAGGAGCGCTGGCAGAGCGGGTGCTGGGCGACTTCCTGCGGGCTGACCTGCTGCTGCGGCAGGGTGAACAGCGGGTGGTCCTGGCCGCAGTAAAGGCGATGTTCCTCGCTGCACAGCTCCTCATAGGCCAGGTCGGCGATCTGGTTGCGGAACGGTGCGATGGCCGCATGCAGGGCGCCGGTGATCAGCTGCTGGGTCAGGTCGGCGGGGGAGGCAACGACGATTTCCAGCCGCACTTCGTTGGGGCGGGCGAGGAATTTCCGCAAGGCGCGGGTCAGGTTGAGGCCGGGCAGGCTGCTGACCGCGTCCACCACGCCGATGCGCAGGTCGCCGGTGACGGCGTCGCGCAGCTCCAGCAGTTCGGCGTCGAAGTCGCGCGCGCTGCGCAGGATATCGCGGGCCTTTTCATAGGCGATCTCGCCGCGCTCGGTCAGGCGGAAGCCGCCGCGGCCGCGCTCGCACACCCGGTAGCCGAGCGAGGTTTCCAGATCGCGGATGCGGATGCTGATCGCTGACTGGGTGACTCCCAGCGCATATTGCGCGTCAGAAAACCCGCCGCAGTCGACGACGGCGACAAAGGTCTCCAGCAGCGTATTGCGCAGAAGCTTCATGGTGCGGATCCTCCCTGCGGTGCGGCAGCTATTACATGAGACTTTTTCATGTGAGCATAAGCAATGTGAAATAGTTTTATGCTGTGCACTGTGCTGAACTGCCGCCAGACAGATAAAGGAAGATGCTTATGTCTGGACACGGGTACGACTCCGGCCGCCTGAACCTGCCCTTTGTCGGCATCGCCAGTTTTGGCAAGAAGCCTTACGTGGAGGAGTGGGACAGCATCGACGCCGACGTTGCGGTTCTGGGTGCGCCGTTTGACTTCGGCTGCCAGTTCCGCTCCGGCGCGCGGTTCGGGCCGCGGGCGGTGCGCGAGGCCTCGACGCTGTTCAGCTTCGGCCATGCCGGCGCTTATGATCACGAGGATGACGCCACCTATCTGGGCGCGGACGTGCGGATCGTCGATCTGGGCGATGCCGACATCATCCACACCAAGACCGAAGAGAGCCACGCCAATATCGAATACGGCGTGAAGAAGATCCTGGACGCGGGCGCGCTGCCCGTCACCATCGGCGGCGACCATTCGATCAACATCCCCTGCATCAACGCCTATGCCGAGGACTGCGCCAAGAACGGGCCGATCCACGTGATCCAGATCGACGCGCATCTGGACTTCGTCGACGAGCGCAAGGGCGTCACCGACGGCCACGGCAACCCGATGCGCCGCGCGATCGAGAAGGATTACGTCTCCGGCATGACCCAGCTGGGCATCCGCAACGTGTCCTCGACCGCCAGGGAAGGCTACATCGACGCCCGCGAGCGCGGCTCCGACATCCTGTCGGTACGCCAGGTGCGCAAGCTGGGGACGGACGCCGTGCTGGAGCGCATCCCCCAAGGCGCGCGCTATTACGTGACCATCGACATTGACGCTTTCTGCCCGTCGATCGCGCCCGGCACCGGCACCCCCAGCCACGGCGGCTTTCAGTATTATGACGTGCTGGAAATCCTGCAGGGGCTCAGCAAACGCGGCGATGTGGTGGGGATCGACCTGGTGGAGGTTGCCCCGGCCTATGACCCGTCCGAGAGCACGCAAATCCTGGCCGCACAGCTGTTGCTGAACTTCATCGGCTTCATCTTCCACAATCAGCAATGAGCATGTTCCCATTGCCCCGGGAACTGCAGGGCGGCAGCAGGCTCGCAGCCGTTTTGCCTGTTTCATCTTTCCAAAAAAACTCCGGGGAGCGCGAGGGGCCGGCCCCGCGCGCCCCCCCCGGCCCCGTCCGCGGGCCCTCTTGCCGTCCGCAAACGCCCGCGCTGCCGCCACGGCTTCGGGATCAGGCGCCACCCCGGTGAACCCCAGCAGGTAGCCTTCCAGCCGCGCGGTGCGGGCCTGCATCGGCTCGCGAACCTCCAGCGCGTGGTAGCCGCATTGCATGAAATAGAGGATCCGGGCGCGGGCGTCGGCCTCATAAGGGCTATAGCCGTGGCGCTCGAACATGGCGGTCACCGCCTTGAGCCGCAGCGCATCCGCCGCGTCGATGCGGTTGCGGACCTTGCCGTCGCGACGCGACCATTCGCGGACCGCAAAATCCAGGGACGCGTCGAACAGGTCCGGATCGACGAAACAGCGGAAGAAATTGCAGACCGCCCAGGTGATATTGTCAGCTGGCAATTTGCAATGGGTCAGGATGGGCGCGGTGTTGCGGGCCTCCCAATCGTCCAGCAGCGCCTCCAGCAGGTGTTTGCGGCTCTTGAAGTACCAGTAGAAGCTGGAGCGCGAGACCCCCAGCCGCTCGCCGATGGCCAGCACCTTGACCCCGGCCACGCCTTCGCTGACCAGCAGGTCGCGGGCCACGTTCAGCCAGTCTTCCGGCGTCACCTTCACATGGCCGCTGAGCGGCTCCTTGTCCGGGTTGTCCCGGTGCAGCACCGGGGCCGCGCGTTTGCCCATGTCAGCTCTCCGGCGGGGCGCCGCCTTCGGCGGTGCGTTTGGCGATGAAGCTCTTGAGGGCGTCAACGCGGGTTTCATCGGTTTGAGGCCGGGTATCACGGGCCAGGATGTCCTTCCAGACCCGGGTGGCCCGCTGATTGGCGTCCAGGCTGCCGCGTTCGGTCCAGGTGCCGAAATTGGCGTAGTCATGCACCACCGGCTCATAGAACTCGGTGCTGTAGCGGTCCATGGTCTGGGGGGCGGCAAAGAAATGCCCCTGCGGCTCCACCTGCGACAGCGCGCTGGCGTAGCCGATCTCATCCGCCCCCGCCTGGGCGCCCGCGCAGAGTTCGGCAATCATGTTGAGGACCTCGGCGTCGGTGATCAGTTTTTCATAGGACACGGTCAGCCCGCCCTCCAGCCAGCCGGCCGAGTGGATGATCACCGTGGCGCCGGCCATCAGGCAGCCCCAGAGGCCCATCTGGTTTTCATTGGCTGCCTGCACGTCGTTGCAGTTCGAGGCCGACCCGGCCGCCGACCGCCAGGGCAGGCCGAGGAAGCGTGCCAGCTGGCCCGCCGCCAGCGAGGCCTGGAAATGCGCAGGGGTGCCAAAGGCCGGCGCGCCGGATTTCATGTCCACGTTGGAGGTGAAGGTGCCATAACACACCGGCGCGCCGGGGTTTGTCAGCTGAGTCAGCGTCAGCGCCGCCAGCACCTCCGCGTGGCTGAGGGTAATGGATCCAGCGACGGTGATCGGCGCCATTGCCCCCATCAGGGTGAACGGCGTGATGATCGAAACCTGGCCGTGACGGGCAAAGTCGATCAGCCCCTGCGCCATCGGAATGTCCAGCGTGCGCGGGCTGTTGGTGTTGATGATGGTGTAGCAGCGCGGCTCATACCGGAATTCGGCGTCCGACAGGCCGCGGAAATCGCGGATCATCTCGAAACAGTCCATCACCTGCGGCGTGCCGCGGGAATAGATGAAGGGGAACTTGTCCGTCAGCGTCATCTGCGCCTCGGTGGTGAAGTAGTGGCGCAGGTGCACGGGCACGTCCTGCGGCTCCACTTGGGGCGAGATCATGTGGAAGACGTCGAAGTGATGGGTGAGCTTGAGGTATTCCAGATAGTCCCGGGCGGAGCCGGGACGGCGGCCGCGTTCAAGATCGGTGGCATTGGGCGCGCCGGCGCCGGCCTGAAACACCAGGCTGCCGAGCTCCAGCGTGATGTCGCGCTCACGGCTTCCTGCCCGGCAGGTGATCGAGCGAGGGGCTGTGGCCAGCGCCGCCTCCACCATGTCGCGGCCGATAAAGACCATTTCGCTGTCTTCATCGACGCGGGCGCCGCCCCTGGCGTAGATCCGGCGGGCCTCGGGCAGCAGTACCTTTATGCCCAGTTCTTCCAGCATTTTCAGCGCGGTTTCATGCATGTCCGCGATCTGATGCGCCAGGAAGACCTCCATCAGCGGGAAGGGGTTCTTGAGCTGGCGGTAGTTCACCTGGCGCTGCGGGGCCGGGGCGGCCTCCGCCCCGCGGCTTCGGCCCCGGCGGCGGCGTCCGCGGGCGGCGCTGTCGTTTTCGATGGTCATCGTGTCAGCCTCTCATCGCTTTGCCGGAGGGGTCGTAGGGGGAGGGCGCAATCACGCGGGCGGCGCGTTCCTGGCCGACGATATGGACGGCCAGTCCGGTGCCCTCTGCGGCGGCGTCGCGGTCCACCATTGCCATGGCGAGCGATTTGCCCAAGGTATGGCCATAGCCGCCGGAGGTGACAAAGCCGACGCGGGTTTCGCCCTGCCAGACCGGCTCAAAGCCGCTGGCGTCGGCATCCGTGGCGTCCACTTCCAAGGCCACAACAACCTGCGCCGGGCCGCCTGCCGCGCGTTCCTTCAGTGCGGCCTCGCGGCCGATGAAGTCCTTGTCCCAGCCGATCCAGCGGTCCATGCCGGTCTGCGCCGCGGTGTAGCCTTGGGTGAATTCGGCGCTCCAGATGCCGAAGCTTTTCTCCAGCCGCAGGCTGAGCAGCGCGTTGAAACCGTATTCGCGGATGCCAAGGTCTGCGCCTGCCTCCAGAAGGGTCTCGCGCAGGGTGATGTGCTCGGCGGCGGAGCAGTGGAGCTCATAGCCCAGTTCACCGGCGACCGAGAGGCGGCCCACCTTGAGGCGCAGCATCCCGATGTCGAAGGTGCCGCAGCCCATGAAGGGGAGGTCCGCGAGGGGGCCGTCTGTCAGCTTTTCCAGCACCTTGCGGCTGTTCGGGCCGGAGAGGCTGAAGCCGGTGATGGCGTCGCTCACGTCGCGCACCGCGACGCCGTCGCCCATGTGGTCCTGGAACCAGCGCATGTGCCATTCGCGCAGGTAATAGCTGCCCATGATCCACCAAGTGCCGTCCCCCCAGTTGAACACGGTCAGGTCGCCCTTGAGTCGGCCTTCGGGCGATAGCATCGGCGCCAGTTTGGCGCGGCCCGGGGCGGGGAGTTTCGAGGCCATGACGCGGTTGAGCCAGGCCTCGGCGCCATCGCCTGAGACCTCGAACCGGGAGAAGGCGGAAATGTCCAGGAGGCCCACGGACTCGCGCACCGCCTTGCATTCGTCTGCGACGATCTCAAAGGCGTTGGAGCGTTTCAGGGTCGGGGTTTCGGTGAAGTCTTCCGACGGGGCAAAATAGAGCGGGATTTCAAGCCCGTAGCTTGCGCCCCAGCGGCAGCCCGCGCGGGTCATGTCCGAGTAGGCGGGGGCCTTCTTCAGCGGGCGGCCTGCGGGCAGCTGCTCGTTCGGGTAGGTCATCACAAAGCGGCGGGTGTAGAACTGGCCGGTGGTTTCCTTGATGAAGCGCTTGTTCTGGGCGTAGTCGCCGAAGCGCGCCACATCCATGCCAAAGACATCCGCCTCCGGCTCGCCGTGGATCATCCACTCGGCCAGCGATTTGCCGACGCCGCCGCCCTGCAGGAAGCCCGCCATCACGCCGCAGGCGCACCAGTAGCCGGGCTTGCCGCGCACCGGGCCGACCAGCGGGTTTCCGTCGGGGGCAAAGGTGAAGGCGCCGTTGACCCAGGTTTTCACACCGGTGGTTTGCAGCGCCGGGTAGCGTTCGAAGCCCAGCGTCAGTTCGCGTTCGATCCGGTCGGGGTCTTCCTGCTGCAGCTCGAACCCGTATTCCCAGGGCGCGCCGTCCATCATCCAGTGCTCGTGGTCGATCTCGTAGATGCCCAGCAGGATGCCCTTCTGGTCCTGGCGCATATAGGTGAAGCCTTCCAGGTCCACGGTCATCGGCACCTCGAAGTCGAGCTGTTCCAGCTCCGGGATGGTGTCGGAGATCAGGTAATGGTGGTTGAGCGGCGAGACCGGCAGTTCGATGCCCGCCATACGGCCCACCTGCTTGGCCCAGAGGCCTGCGGCGTTGACCACATGTTCGGCGTGGATGGTGCCCTTTTCGGTCACCACCTGCCAGCCGTCCGCGACCTGATGCAGTTCCAGCACGCGGTTGTGCTCGATGACTTCCGCGCCGCGTTTCTTGGCCGCCCCGGCGTATGCGTGCACGCTGCCGGTGGTGTCGACATAGCCCTCGCGGTCGGCCCACATGCCGCCAATGATGCCCTCGGTGGACATGATCGGACACAGCTCGCCGGCCTCCTGCGGGGTGATCAGGCGGCAGTCGTCGATGCCGATGGACTGGAAGGTGCGGTAGGCCGATTGCAGCCATTCCCAGCGGTCCGGTGTGCCGGCCAGCGTCATGCCGCCGGTCATGTGCATGCCGACGGACTGGCCGGATTCCTGTTCGATCTCGGACAGGAGGTCGATGGTATAGGCCTGAAGCGAGGCGATGTTCGGGTCGGCGTTCAGCGCGTGAAAGCCGCCCGCGGCGTGCCAGCTGGAGCCGGCGGTCAGCACCGAACGCTCGATCAGGCAGACGTCGGTCCAGCCGAACTTGGCCAGGTGATAGAGGACGGAGGCGCCGACAACGCCGCCCCCGATGACAACGGCGCGATAGTGCGACTTCATGGCTTTGCTCCCTGTCTGACACCGCCGGGCCAGCGGGGAGCGTCCCCGAATCCGCCCTTTGGACAATTCTGTCCAATTCATCGGCGATCCTGGACACTCTTGTCCAGAGAAATCTTGCACGGCGGTTTCAGGCGCGGGGGAGGGTCAGAGATCCAATTCGATCGTGTCCGTTGCCGGAACCGCGCAGCAGATCAGGGCGTCGCCGTCCTCGGGCGCGGCAGCGGGCGGGGTGCGGTAGGCGAGTTTGCCCGCCAGAAGCCGGGTGGCGCAGCTGCCGCAATTGCCCTCTCGGCAGCTGAACTCCGGCGTCAGCCCGTGGCTTTCGGCCAGCTCCAGAAGCGTACCGTCCGCCGGGGTCCAGGGCTGTTCAAAGCCTGATTTCCTGAAGCGGACGATGGCGGAGTCCACTTCGGGAACAGCGTCCCGGAGGTTTGGGGCGTCTGTGGCGCGCGTCAGCGCGGACGGCCCGAAAGCCTCGGCATGGATGTCTGCATCCTGGACCCCAAGATCCAGCAGGCCGTTGTAGGCCGCCTGCATGAAACCGCCCGGGCCGCAGAGGTAGACATCGGCGCCTGTCTTCGGCAGCACGTGCTGCAGGACCCCGGCGCTGAGCCGTCCGCCATGATCGAAGTCCCGGCCCGCCGTTTCCTTCGCGGCTGGCGCGCTGATCAGCGAGACATAGCGGATCTGTCCGCCGGCGGCTTGCTCCAGATTGCGGAACTCGCGGGCAAAGGCGCGTTCCTGAGTGGTGCGTGCCGCGTGCAGGATGGTCAGGGAACGCATATGGCGGGTGCGGACCCCCTCGCGCAGCGCGTGGCGTGCCATGGCGATCATCGGGGTGACGCCCACGCCGCCGGCGATCAGAACCGCAGGGCGGTCCGCTGTGGTGTCCAGGAAGAACCCGCCGCGCGGCGCCTTGGCCTCGATCACCGCGCCGGTTTGCAGGTGGGCGTGCAAGTGGCGGGACACGGTGCCGGCCTCCTCGCGCTTGACCGAGATGCGGTAGTGGCCCTCGCCGGGGGCGGAGGACACGGTGTAGGTCCGCACCAGCGGCGTCTCCGCGCCGGGCGGTGTGATACGGATGGTCAGGAACTGGCCGGCCTCGGAGGGCAGCAACGGGCCGCCGTCCTCCGGCTCCAGATAAAAGGAGCGGATCACGGTGCTTTCCATCTCTGTCCTTGCCACCCGGTAGCGGCGCCAGGTGCTGCGCTGCTGTTCCAGCTTGGCGCGGGCCTCTGCCTCTGCCCAGGTATCGGTCATCAGCGTATTGGGCGAAAAGGCACCGCGTTCGGCGCGCAGGGGCAGGATGCCTTCCAGCCAGGTGCCCTTGTGCAGGGTAAACCGCCAGCCGCGCTCAGCACCGTGGAAGGCGGTAACCTCAGGATGCGTTTCGTCCAGCAACTCTACGGTGCCGGTCAGCAGAAGCAGGCTGCCGGTGGTGAAGTCCGGGAAAACCAGGCCCGCGCGCGGGTTCAGCAGGAAATTCCCCAGCGTGTTGAAGTGGTTGTTGCCCGGGAAGTCGGGGATCGTCAGGCGGTTGCCGTCGATCCGGACAAAGCCGGGCCGCCCGCCGCGGTGCGAGACATCGACGCCTTCGCGTTCCGGGCGGCTGGCGGCGGGGATGTGGCTGGCGACAAAGAACATGTCGGCATCTGCGATCAGCGCGGTGTGGCTGCTGTCGAAATCTGTGAAGTGCTGCGGATGTGCGGGGGAGTGCTGTTCGACGGCTTCCAGCCCGCGCAGCTGGATGTACTGCGGGCAATTGCCGAAGGACTGGTCGACGCGCAGGGTCAAGCCTTCGGGGCCGGCCGCGGACACCCGCCCGTTGACCCGGTTGCGGCGGCGGCTGTGCAGCTCGATTCCAAGCATGCCAAGCGCGGCGCCCTCGCGGATCGCGGCCTGCACCGGATCGCGGGTGTCCGGCTGCAGCGCGATATCCAGGTGCTGGGGGTCCGGGGAGGCGGCAAAACCGGGCGGGCCGCTCAGCAGGCTCGCCCAGGGCCAGCCTTCGCTGTCCACGGCGCCAACCGCCAGAAACGGCAGCTGGGCATAGAACAGCCGGTGCTGGTCCGGCATGAAGCTGCGTATCACCCGGCGGCCGAAGGTCTCCATCATCTCGCGCTTGCCGGTGCGGGCCTGCATTTCCTGTTCGCCTTCGTGGAAGGGGGAGGGGGTATTTGCATCGAGGGGTGTCATGGAAACCTCCTGTTTTGCGAGAGGGTTGCGCGGCCGGCCCCCAACCCCGCCCCTGACCGGGCCGCCGCGCGCTGAGGTTAGGGCGCGATCAGGCTGCCAGGCCAACCTTGGTGGCGGGCATCGGCTTGAAACCTTTCAGCCCTTCGATGTTGGCCAGCAGGCCGCGCACGTTGGGGTAGGGCTCCAGCGAGATGCCGCCTTCGGGCGCGTGGGCAACATAGGAATAGACCGCCACGTCGGCGATTGTGGGGGTGTCGCCGACCAGGAAGCTGCGGCCCGCCATATGGGCGTCGATCTTGCCCAGCACGCGGGCCGCCACGGTGGCGCAGAACTCTGCATCCAGCGGGGCGTTGAAGACGTTGATCAGCCGCGCTGCTGCCGGGCCAAATGCGATTTCACCCGCGGCCAGGGTCAGGAACTTCTGCACCTCTGCCTCTTTCACTGGATCGGCGGGCAGCCAGGCCGGGGCAAATTTGCGGGCGAGGTAGACCAGGATGGCGTTGGAATCGCTGATGACGGTGTCGCCGTCCTCGATCACCGGCACCTGGCCTGCGGGGTTCAGCGCCAGGAAGGGCGGCTGTTTGTGCTCGCCCGCGGCCAGGTCGACGGTGACTGCCTCATGGGCGATCCCGGCGAGGCTGGCGAACAGCTCCACCCGGTGGGAGTGGCCGGAGAGGGGGAAGCCGTGGATGCGGATAGAATGGGGCATGTCTGGGGTCCTTTTGCTTGGCATCTGCCGTGGGTTTTTGAAGACACCCGGAAGATACGCCGCCTAAGGTTTGGCGATAATATTCCTTGTTGTGGAATAATTATGTACGTTGCATTCATAAAGAGGGCGACGGGAGCACCCCCGATGGACAAGCTGGACTGTATGCGGACCTTTGCCGCGGTGGCGGCGCAGAGCTCCTTTACCGGCGGGGCCCGGCAGATGGGGATCAGCACCAAGCTGGCCAGCAAATACGTCGCCCGGCTGGAGGAGCAGCTGGGCGCGCAGCTCTTGAACCGGACCACCCGCAAGGTGACGCTGACCGACACCGGGCGGGCCTATCTGGAGCGCTGCCTGCCGCTGCTCGATCAGTTCGACGAGCTGGAGGACGTGGTGCAGCTGCGCCAGCAGGAGCTGGCAGGCTCTATCCGCATCACCGCGCCCACCGGCTTAGGCAGCCGTGAGCTGGTGGAGGCCTTGCAGCCGTTCCAGCAGGCGCACCCAAAGGTGGCGGTGGAGCTGGTGCTGTCCGACCGCCACTTGCCGATGCTGGAGGAGGGGGTGGATCTGGCGGTGCGCTTTGGCGCGTTGAAGGATTCGGGGCTGGTGGCGCGCAAGCTTTGCACCATGCGGCGGGTGGTGGTGGCGTCGCCGGAATACCTGGAGGCCCACGGAGAGCCGGCCGAGCCGGAGGCGCTGGCCACCCACAATTGCCTGCTGCTCACGACCGGGCCGCAGCCGGAGGCCTGGGCGTTCGGGCGGGGCAGCGGGGCGAGAACCATCACCGTCGGCGGCAGCTTTCGGGCCAACTCGCCGCGGGCCGTGGCGCATATGGCAGTCAATGGCCTGGGCATTGCCCGCTGCCCCCACTACACCGCGCTGCCGTTCCTTCTGGACGGCAGGCTGCAAGTGCTTTTCGAACAACAGGAAACCGATCCGGTCACGCTCTATGCCGTGTATCCGCCCAGCCGCCATCTGACCGCACGGATCCGCGCCTTGATCAACCATCTGGCGGGCTGTTTCGGACCCGGTTGACCGGTGGGTCCGGCACCGCATTTGCAGCTTTGTCTCATCTTTCTAAAAATACTCCGGGGAGCGCGAGGGGCTGGCCCCTCGCATCTGCCGCTGCCGCATCTGAACGGTTCGCAGGTAAATAGGGCAACAATATTGCCATATTTATTTTATGCTTGAAATAATAATCCAAGACTGCGTAGGCTCACCTTTAGGGCTGGCGCAAGATCAGCCGGGGAGATGCGGGCTTTCGCCGGGCTTGGCTTCTGCTGCCGCCGCGGTAAAGTCGCAAGCATTTGATCAAGAACCCTGGTTTTGGGCCGGGGCACATTCTGGGAGGATTGAACGATATGAAAACAATTCGGATGCTGGCGATGGCGGCTGCAATTCCGGCGCTGGCAACGGCCGCGCACGCGGAGACAAAGATCGGCATGATCACCACCCTGTCCGGCGGCGGTGCCGGGTTGGGCGTGGATGTGCGCGACGGGTTCATGCTGGCGATCGAACAGGACGGCCGCGAGGGCGTCGAGGTGGTGATCGAGGACGATCAGCGCAAGCCCGACGTGGCGGTGCAGATTGCCGACCGGATGATCCAGTCCGAGAAGGTGGACATCATGACCGGCATCATCTGGTCCAACCTGGCGATGGCGGTGGTGCCTGCTGCAACCGCGCAGAACGTTTTCTACCTGTCGCCGAACGCAGGCCCCTCGGCCCTGGCGGGCAAGCGCTGCCACCCCAATTACTTCAACGTTGCCTGGCAGAACGACAACCTGCACGAGGCCGCGGGCGCCTATGCCAACGAGGCGGGGCTGAAGAACAGCTTTATCCTGGCGCCGAATTACCCGGCGGGCAAGGACGCGCTGACCGGCTACAAGCGAATGTACGAGGGCGAGCTGGCCGGTGAGATCTACACCAAGCTGGGGCAGACCGACTATGCCGCCGAGATCGCGCAGATCCGTGCCTCCGGCGCCGACTCTGTCTATTTCTTCCTGCCCGGCGGCATGGGGATTTCCTTCCTCAAGCAGTACGCAGGCAGCGGTGTTGATCTGCCGGTGGTCGGCCCGGCGTTCTCGTTCGATCAGGGCATCCTGCAGGCGGTGGGTGATGCTGCGCTGGGGGTGAAGAACACCTCGCAGTGGAACAAGGATATCGACAATGAGGCCAACGCTGAATTTGTCGCGTCCTTCCAGGAGAAGTACGGCCGCCTGCCGTCGCTCTATGCCAGCCAGGGGTTCGATACCGCCAACCTGATCCTGAGTGCGCTGGACAAGGCGGAAGTGTCTGACCAGGACGCTTTCCGCGCGGCGCTGAAAGCGGCGGAGTTCGCATCGGTCCGCGGCGACTTCAAGTTTGGCGACAACCACCACCCGATCCAGGACATCTATGTCCGTGAAGTGATCAAGGAAGGCGATGTCTATACCAACAAGATCATCGCCACCGGCCTGAAAGACCACGCCGACGCTTATGGCGGCGAGTGCAAGATGTAAACTAAGCGCTTGAGCGGAGACGCCTTTCGCGGCGTCTCCGCAAGCGGTCAAGCTTCCCCTTCGGAAAATCAAATGACGTATATTCTAGTTCTGGAGCAGATCCTGAATGGGCTCCAGCTCGGGGTGATGCTGTTTCTGATGGCAGCCGGGCTGACGCTGGTGTTCGGGGTGATGGGGCTGATCAACCTCGCCCACGGCTCGCTATATATGGTGGGTGCCTTTGCCGCCGCCGCAGTGGCGGGCTGGACCGGCTCGTTTCTGCTGGCGCTGACCGCGAGCCTCGCCGCCGCGGCCGCCGCCGGGGCGCTGATGGAGCTGGTGGTGATCCGGCGCCTGTACCGGCGCGACCATCTGGATCAGGTGCTGGCGACCTTTGCGCTGATCCTGATTTTCTCTGAGGGCACCCGCTGGCTGTTCGGCTCCTTTCCGTTGTTCCTGGATGTGCCGGCCTATCTGTCGGGGCCTGTCAGCCTGCCGGGAGGCATTGAATATCCGCTCTACCGGCTGACCATCATCCTGATCGGATTGGGCATTGCCGCCGGGCTGTTCCTGCTGATCGCCCGCACCCGCATCGGTATCCAGATCCGCGCAGGTGAGGCGGACCGGGAGATGATTGCCGCCCTCGGCGTCGATATTTCCAAGCTCTACACGCTGGTTTTTGCCCTTGGCGCGGCGCTGGCCGGGCTGGCGGGCGCGCTGGTGGGCGCGATCCAGTCGGTGCAGGTCGGCATGGGTGAGCCGGTGTTGATCCTGGCCTTTGTGGTGATTGTGATCGGCGGCATCGGCTCCATCAAGGGGGCATTGGCCGGGGCGCTGCTGGTGGGGATGACCGACACCTTGGGCGGCGTGTTCCTGCCGCAGCTGTTCGGCCTGTTCCTGGATCCGGCCAGCGCGGCCTCTGCCGGGGCGTCGCTGGCGTCGATGCTGATCTATATCCTGATGGCGGCAATCCTGCTGGTGCGCCCCTCGGGTCTGTACGGGGGGAGCGCATGATGCTGACGCGTGAGAGCCTGCTAAATTGGGCAATGATTGCGGCGCTGCTGATCGTGCCGCTAGCGGCGTGGTCGCTGGATGAGCCCTTTATCATCACCTTGGCGACCAAGGCTGCGATCCTGGCGCTGGCAGGGGTGGGGCTGAACATTGCCCTCGGCCTTGGCGGGCTGATCAGCCTGGGCCATGCGGCGTTTTTCGGGATCGGCGGCTATGCCATGGGCATCCTTGCGGCCCATGCCCAGAATTATGAGCCGCTGTTTGAATGGCCGTTCCTGTTCGAGGGCAGCAACCAGATGCCGCTGATCTGGCTGGTGGCAGTGGTCTTCAGCGCGCTGGCCGCGTTGGTGATCGGGGCGCTGTCCCTGCGCACCTCGGGTGTCTATTTCATCATGATCACCCTCGCCTTCGGCCAGATGCTCTATTACTTCGCGATCAGCTGGAGCGCCTATGGCGGCGAGGACGGGCTGTCGATCTGGGTGCGGAATGATTTTCCGGGCCTCAACACGCTGGACCCGATCCAGTTCTTTGCCATTGCCTATGTGATCCTCTGCCTGGCGCTGGTGTTTGCAGCGCGGTTGGCGCGCTCACCCTTTGGTCTGGCGCTGGCGGCGGCGCGGCAGAACGAGGACCGGGTGCAGGCGGTGGGTCTTACGCCCTTTACCCTGCGGCTGACCGCATTCGTGATTTCCGGTGCCATCACCGGTCTGGCAGGCGCCTTGTTTGCCGATCTGAACCGGTTCGTCAGCCCCACCATGCTCAGCTGGCACACCAGCGGCGAGATCATGATTTTTGTGATCCTGGGCGGTGTCGGGCGGCTGTATGGGCCGGTGGCCGGTGCCGCGCTTTACATCATACTGGAGCATCTGCTGGGCGGGATCAGCGATTACTGGCAGATCTTCCTGGGCGTGCTGCTGCTGCTGATCGTGCTGTTTGCCCGCGGCGGGCTGATCGGGGCGCTGGCAGGACGGGAGAAGGCGCATGGCTGATGCGGTTTTGAGAACCAAGGGCCTGAGCAAGAGTTTCGGCGCGCTGCAGGCGAGCAAAGATGTCTCGCTGGACCTGCGGCCCGGTGAAATCCACGCGCTGATCGGGCCGAACGGGGCGGGCAAATCCACCCTGATCAAGCAGATCGCGGGCAATATCGCGCCGGACAGCGGCAAGGTGGAGCTGCTGGGCCGGGATGTCACTGCGCTGGACACCGTGGCGCGGGCGCGGATGGGGCTGGGGCGGACGTTCCAGATCTCGGCGCTGGCGATGGATTACACCGTGTTGCAGAACGCGGTGCTGGGGGCGCTGGGGGGGCGTGGCCGGCCGTTCCATTTCTTCCGCAACGTGATGAAGGACCCGGAGCTGCTGGAGCAGGCGCGCGACGCGCTGGAACGGGTGGGGCTGACACAGGACGCCAGCCGCCGCACCGCCGACCTGTCGCACGGCCAGCGCCGCCAGCTGGAGGTGGCGGTGGCGCTGACCTTGAAGCCGAGGCTGTTCCTGATGGATGAGCCGATGGCGGGCCTGGGTGCTGCCGGGTCCAGGGCGCTGACTGGCTTCCTGGATGGCTTGCGGCAGGAGGCGCCGATCCTCTTGGTGGAGCATGACATGGACGCGGTCTTTGCCCTGGCGGACCGGATCAGCGTGCTTGTCTATGGTCAGATAATCGCCACCGGCACCGCCGACGACATCCGCGCCAATGCCGAGGTGCGCCGCGCCTATCTGGGAGAGGAGGACGCCGCATGAGCCTGCTGACCTTACACGGCGTCGAGGCCTCATACGGCCCGGCGCAGGCCTTGTTCGGCGTCGATCTGGAGATCGGCGAGGGCGAGGTGGTGGCGCTGATGGGCCGCAACGGGATGGGCAAATCCACCACCATCAAGACCATCTGCGGCATGCTGGGAACCTCCAAGGGGGAGCTGCGGTTTGACGGCCATGACCTGCGCCAGCTGCCGTCCTACAAGATCGCGCGGCTGGGCGTCGGGCTGGTGCCCGAGGGGCGGCGCTGCTTTGCGCCGCTCACGGTGGAGGAGAACCTGATTGCCGCCGCCCGGCCCGGGCCCTGGGACATGAAGAAGGTCGCAGAGCTGTTCCCGCGGCTGGAGGAGCGGCGCAGCCAGACTGCGGGGTCGCTGTCGGGCGGCGAGCAGCAGATGCTGACCATCGGCCGCGCACTGATGACCAATCCGCGGCTGTTGATCCTGGATGAGGCAACCGAAGGCTTGGCGCCGGTGGTGCGGCAGGAGATCTGGGCCGCGATCGGCCGTCTCAAGCGCGAGGCGGGGCTGGCCATTCTTGTGGTGGACAAGTCGCTGAAGGAGCTGTCGGCCATCGCCGACCGCGCGGTGATCCTCAACAAGGGCAGCAACGCCTGGGGCGGCGGCATCAGTGAGTTGCCGCCAGAGGTGGCAGACCGGTACCTGGGAGTGTGACCCTATACCCGGCCAAACGCGCCGCAGGGGCGCAAAAGGTGATGCATTTTTGCAAGTTTTGAGAACGACGGGCTGCCGTTTCCGGCAGCCCGCGGGCGTTTCGCCCGGCGGGGGCTGATTGGCCCTTGACCCTTCGCGGGAACCTTACTAGCCCGCAGTCACCCAGCAATACGTCAGGCAGAAATTTCAACCGCAAAATAGCGGAGATGGGACATGATTCTGCGACGTACTGCTGCGTCAGCTTGCGCCCTGCTGGCAGCCATGCCGGCATTGGCCGAAGTTGTCGAGCTTGAACAAATCAACGTAAACCAGCAAAGCGGCGAGGGCTTCTTCGGCGAAAGTGTTTCGCTGGAGACCGGCACCATTGCCAAGACTGGCGACCCGATTGCGGAGACGCCGCGGTCGGTGACGGTTGTGACCGCCCAGGAGATCGCCGCGCGCGGCGCCCGGAATGTGGAGGAGGCACTGCAATATTCCGCAGGCATCGTCGGCGGCCAGTGGGGGCTGGACAACCGCGCCGACTGGTATCTGGTGCGCGGCTTCAGGGCCAGCACGCTGCATGACGGGCTGCCTGCCCGCTATGGCTTCTATAATGACACCAAGCCTGAGCCCTTCCTGCTGAACAGCGTCGAAGTGCTGAAAGGGCCGGCCTCCGGCCTTTACGGCAGCGGCTCGGTTGGCGGGGTGGTGAACACCGCCTCGAAAACTGCGGCGCAGGAGTCCGAGAGCCTGCTGCAACTGCAGGCGGGGTCGCATGACCGCAAGCAGGTTGCAGCGGATGTGAGCGGTGATCTGAACGCAAGCGGCACCCTGCGCTATCGCTTCGTCGGCGTGCTGCGGGACTCCGAAACCCAGGTCGATCATTCGCAGGACGATGTGCTGGCGCTGGCACCGTCCATCACCTGGCGGCCGAATGAGGATACCGAGCTGACGGTGCTGGCCAACTACCAGGATAACGAGGGCAGCCCGCTGATCCAGTTCGCCTCGATCTATGGCACGCTGCTGCCCGCGACGGGGTTCGGCAATGGCGATTTCCTTCCCAGCAGCGTCTTTGTCGGCGAGCCGGGGTTTGACCGGTTCGACAGCGAGCAGCGCGCCATCACCGCGATGTTCAAGCACCGCTTCAACCCGGTCTGGAGCCTCAACGCCAACGCGCGCTATCTGGAAGCCGAGGCCCTGTACCAACACGCCTGGTGGGCTTTCGACAACACCGGCACGGGCCGGTACAATCCAGACGGCACCATCAACCGCACGTTCTACCGCGCGGAAAACAAGCTGAAGACCTGGGCTATCGATGCCTATGCCACCGCGGAATATGCGTTTGGCGGCTTTGACATGCGGACCTTTGCCGGGGTGAGCTACACCCGCGGGCATTATGACAGCGATACCGGTTACGGCGCCCAGGTCGGCCCCATCGACCCGTTCAACCCCGATTATGCCGGCTACCCGTCGATCACTGTCGCTGACACGCCCGGCACTTCGATCACTGAGGCGGGTGCCTATGTGCAGCATCGCGCCACCTATGACGATCGGCTCTTCATCGATCTTGGCCTGAGGTATGGCGACATCGAAACCGGGGCGAGCAATGGCAGCTTTGGTGCGACGAGCATTGCCGCCAAGGACAGCGAGTGGACCGGCAATGCCGCGGTAATGTACCGGTTTGGCAATGGTGTGGCTCCCTACATCAGCTATGCCGAGAGCTTCCGCCAGGATGCGATCGGCACCGATGTGAATGGCACTCCGTTTGAGCCGACCCGGGGTGAGCAGGTTGAAATTGGTGTGAAATACCAGCCGCTGGGCACCGATACGCTGCTGACGGCGGCGGTGTTCGACCTGACCAAGTCTAACCTGACGGTGGCCGATCCGGGCAATCCGGGCTTCCAGATGCAAACGGGGGAAGCCTCCGCCAAGGGGCTGGAGCTGGAGGCATACCACCGGTTCGGCGACCTGACGGTCGACGCCGCCTATACCTATCTCGACACCGAGGATGCCGAGGGCGACTACATTGCCCAGGTGCCCAAGAACGCGGCGTCGCTGTGGCTGAATTACGAGCCGCAGGACGGCAGGCTGCAGGGTTGGACGTTCGGCGCCGGGGTCCGCTACAACGGCGAGGCCTGGGGCGGGGCCAGTACCTATCTGACGCCGTCCTACACGCTGTATGATGCCGCGGTGTCTTATGGGCAGGACAACTGGCTGGTCTCGCTGAACGTGCGCAACCTGAGCGACGAGCGCTATGTCACCACCTGTTCGGGCGGCGCCTGCTACTTTGGCGACGGACGTAATGTGGCGTTGACGCTCACCACGAAGTTCTGAGCCGTTCTGCAGCGGTTCAGGAACAGGAAAAGGCCCGCGCAGTCAGCGCGGGCCTTTTTGCGGGCCGGACCCGCATCCGGGCCTATTTGGAGAAGCTCATTGGCAGGGTGAAGGTGAGCTGGCTGAGACCGAGTTTCTTGGGGGCGGAGGGGAATTTTCCGGCCCGGGCGACCGCCTGCAGCGCCGCCTGGTCAAATACGGCGCTGCCGGAGGATTTTGCAATCCGATAGTTGAGCAGCTGCCCGGTGCGGGAGACGGTGATCCGCACAACCGCCCGTCCGCTGCCACTGGCGCCGGAGGGGAAGCGTTTGCGGTGCTCGATGCGGCTGCGGATTTTGGCTCCCC
>NZ_CEYXRG010000010.1:53211-147974 GCF_982940295.1 Leisingera sp. | reverse complement strand
ATCCGCCGGCCCTGCCGGCTTAAATACTTCGTTTAAAACGGAACGTCGTCCGTGGCAGAAACAAAGCGGGCGACCACTTTCTTGGTGCCTGCCTTCTCAAAGTCCACTTCAAGCTTGTCGCCCTCGATGCCGGTGATGGCGCCGTAGCCGAACTTCTGGTGGAACACCCGCTCCCCCAAGGTGAAGCTGGAGGTCGCGGTCAGGTCGATCACCTGGTGCTTGCTCTCTTTTGGCTGCGACAGGCCGCGCTGGCCCGCGCGGGCCTGCATCCGCTTCCAGCCGGGCGAGTTGTAGCCATCGGCCTGCGCCATTTTCTCTTCGATCGTTGAGCGCACCTGCCCGCCCGCCATCGCGCCGCCGGGCGCGGCAGCGCCATAGCCGCCGCCATAAAGGCCCGGGGGCGTCAGCACCTCGACATGCTCCTCCGGCAGCTCGTCAATGAAACGCGAGGGCAGCTGCGATTGCCATTGCCCGAACACCCGCCGGTTGCCGGCGAAAGATATGGTGCAGATCTGTTCGGCGCGGGTGATGCCGACATAGGCAAGGCGGCGCTCTTCCTCCAAGCCCTTCAGGCCGCTTTCGTCCATCGAGCGCTGCGAGGGGAACAGCCCGTCTTCCCAGCCCGGCAGGAAGACAGCGGGAAATTCCAGGCCCTTGGCCGCGTGCAGGGTCATGATCGAGACCTTCTCGTCCGCGTCCTGCTTGTCGTTGTCCATCACTAGGCTGACATGTTCGAGGAAGCCCTGCAGGTTCTCGAAAGATTCCAGCGCCTTGACCAATTCCTTGAGGTTTTCCAGACGGCCCGGCGCCTCAGGCGTCTTGTCGTTCTGCCACATGCCGGTGTAGCCGGACTCGTCCAGAATGATCTCAGCCAGTTCCATATGGGTCATGTCAGCGTCGCCGGCCATGCGGCCCCAGCGGGCGATGCCTTCGACCAGCTGACGCAGGGCGCCGCCGCCCTTGCCCTTGATCTGGCCGCTCTCGACTGCAAGCCGCGCACCCTCCACAAGTGAAACGCCATTTTCGCGGGCGATGCTTTGGATGGTCTGCTGCGCCTTGTCGCCAAGGCCGCGTTTCGGGGTGTTGACGATGCGCTCAAACGCCAGATCGTCGTCGGGCGAGACCACGACACGGAAATAGGCCATCGCATCGCGGATCTCCATCCGCTCATAAAAGCGCGGGCCGCCGATCACGCGGTACGGCAGGCCGATGGTCAGGAAGCGGTCCTCGAACGCGCGCATCTGGTGGGAGGCGCGCACCAGAATGGCCATCTGGTCTAGCCCCAAGGGAGCCTGGCCGCGGGTGCCGCGCTGCATCGATTCAATCTCTTCGCCGATCCAGCGGGCCTCTTCCTCGCCGTCCCAGTGGCCGATCAGACGGACTTTCTCGCCGTCACCGGCCTCGGTCCAGAGTTCTTTGCCCAAGCGGCCCTGATTGCCGCGGATCACGCCGCCGGCGGCCGCGAGGATATGGCCGGTGGAGCGGTAGTTCTGCTCCAGCCGGACCACCATAGCGCCGGGAAAATCCTTCTCAAACCGCAGGATGTTGCCAACCTCGGCGCCGCGCCAGCCATAGATCGACTGATCGTCATCGCCGACACAGCAGACGTTCTTATGCTTGCCCGCCAGCAGCCGCAGCCAGAGGTACTGGGCGACGTTGGTATCCTGGTATTCGTCCACCATGATGTAGCGGAACCAGCGCTGGTACTGCTCCAGCACGTCGGGGTGGTTCTGGAAAATCGTGACCATGTGCAAGAGCAGGTCGCCGAAATCCACCGCGTTCAGCTCGCGCAGGCGGGTTTGGTACTGGGCGTAGAACTCGGTGCCGCGGCTGTTATAGGCGCTGGCATCGCCTGCGGGCACCTTGTCCGGTGTCAGTGCGCGGTTTTTCCAGTCGTCGATGATGCCCGCCAGCATCCGCGCGGGCCAGCGCTTGTCGTCGATGCCCGCGGCCTGGATCAACTGCTTGAGCAGGCGGATCTGGTCGTCGGTGTCGAGAATGGTGAAGTTCGATTTCAGCCCCGCCAGCTCAGCGTGGCGGCGCAGCAGCTTGACGCAGATCGAATGGAAGGTGCCGAGCCACGGCATCCCTTCAACAGCCTGGCCCAGCATAGCGCCGACCCGCTCCTTCATCTCGCGCGCGGCCTTGTTGGTGAAAGTCACCGACAGGATCTCATTCGGGCGCGCCCGTCCGGTGCTGAGGAGATGCACGATGCGGGTGGTCAGCGCCTTGGTCTTGCCGGTGCCCGCGCCCGCCAGCATCAGCACCGGGCCGTCGAGGCATTCAACGGCCTCCCGCTGGGCGGGGTTGAGGCTGTCCAGATACGGCATCGGCCGCGCCTGCATGGCGCGGGCCGACAGCGAAGCGCCCTCAAAGGCGTCCATTTCGTCAAAACTGCTCATGGGCGCGATCTTAGCCTGATTCAAGCCTGGCGGAAAGAGGACGTTCACACTCTGTTCACCTGCCTTCCGCCACATCTTCAGGGCCCATTAGCGGCGGCTGTAAAGTGCTCAGCGGAAAGAAAGATTTCAGGAGTCTTACGGGAGATTAACGGGACCGAAAGCAATCCCGGCTAGGGTCGCGGTTGCATACCGCCCCTTAACTTTACAGCACTTCAGGCGCAGAAAAATGAAGAAAAACTTGAGATCCAGCCTTGCTGAAAAGATCCGCAGCTTATCGCTGATCCTGGTCCTTGTCGCAGCCGCGGGCGCATCGGCCTGGGCTGTGTTTGCGGTCCCCACGCCCATCGTGGACCGGATGATCGAAAACGATCTGCGCAAGCAGTCGCAGCATTGGCAGCGCAGGGTGGTGCTGCACATGACAGACGTCGGGGACTCCTTTGAAGAGGGGCGGATCCGGCCCGCGGACGCCCAGGATCTGCTGCTGCTGCCAGAGGAGACGGACGTATTCCGGTTCCGCCTGCTGACCAGCGACGGGGAAATTTTCTGGTCCACCCGCAGCGAAGAGATCGGCGAGTATGAGACCAACGCCTTTTTCAGCACACAGGTCGCGCGCGGCGAGGTCTATTACATGCACGAGCCGCTGCCGGCCTACGAGGTGGATGGGTTCCCGCTGCAGTCCAACGGCTTTGACAGCAGCATCACGCGGGAGGTTGCGCAGGTCTATGTGCCGCTGATTCACAATGGTCAATTCGACGGTGCGATCGATTTCTACACCGATATCACCGACCTGAGGACGACGTTTATCCGCCGCGCCCAGCTGTCGCTGATTGTGCTGACTTCCATTGCGCTCTTGGCCATGACCATCGCCGTCTATGTGGTGTTCAGGACCAACCGGTTCAGCATGAACCAGATGCAGCAGCAGAACAAGAAAGAGCGCGGCATCCTGGATGAACAGCTGCGGCTGGCCCGCGAGGTGCAGCTGCTGGGGGAGCTGAACGAATGGCTTCAGTCAAGCCGCTCCCTGGATGAGCTGTTCGACATGGTTGCCCGTTTCATGACCCACATCCTGCCCACCGCCGAGGGCAGCATCTATGTCTACTCCAACTCCCGCGATGTGCTGGACGGCTGTGCCAGCTGGAACGGCGGCAGCCACAAGGATCACATCCACCCTGAGGAATGCTGGGGCCTGCGCCGGGGCCGCACCTATGAGTTCGGCACCTCTGAGATTGATTTCGTCTGCGAGCACGCGGAGCCGCATGACGGCCGGAGCTATTACTGCTTTCCGATCCTGGCGCATGGTGAAACCGTTGGCCTGATGCATCTGCGGGCGATCAAGGACGAATGCCCGGAGTTTGTCGGCACCAAGAAACTGGCGCAGATGTGCGCGGAGCAGATTTCAATGGCAATCGCAAACGTGCGGATGCGCGACCAGCTGCACGACCAGTCGGTGCGCGATCCGCTGACCGGACTGTTCAACCGCCGTCACATGACGGAAAGCCTGCGCAAGCTCATCGGCGCCAGCCAGAACAGCGGACGGCGGCTCAGCGTGGTGTCGATCGACGTCGACCACTTCAAGAAATTCAACGACAACCATGGCCATGATGCGGGCGATATGGTGCTGCGTGCGGTCGGCTCGGTGCTGGAACAGGCCTGCGACGGCGACGAGATCGCCTGCCGTCCCGGCGGCGAGGAGTTCACCCTGATTCTGCCTGGCCTGAGCCAGGAGGACGTGATGACCAAGGCTGAACTGCTGCGCCAAGGGGTTGAGGATGTGGTCGTCCGCTATGGTGAAAAGGCGCTGCCGCGGATCACCATTTCGCTGGGCGTGGCGCATTACCCGGCGCATGGCACCATGCCGCAGGATCTGCTGCGCGCCTCTGACGATGCGCTGTATGATGCCAAGGCCAAGGGCCGCAATCAGGTCTGCGTTGCGGATGGCGCAATCCCTGCCCCGCGCAATCCGGCGGTGCAGGCCGCGGGCGCCCCGGAACCGCAGGACAAGGATGCCGCGGCCTAGGCCGCAGCCGGGCGCCCGGAAGCCGTGACAGGCGCCGGGCGCTTTTTCTTGCACTCTGCCGCCCGCCGCGTACCAATGCGTGCATGGATTTGCATCAAAGATACCCGGGCCTTAACGATCTGAGAGACCGCGCCCGGGCCCGGCTGCCGCGTTTCGTCTGGGACTATCTGGACAGCGGCACCGGCGGCGAGGCCGCCAAGGCACGTAACCGCACCGGGCTGGACCGGGTGCGGTTTCTTCCGTCCATCCTGCACGGACCGATGGAGCCGGACCTGAGGACTGAGTTCCTGGGCAAGCCGCAGGCCCTGCCGTTTGGCATCGCGCCCGTCGGCATGTCAGGACTGATCTGGCCGGATGCCGAGGCCATCCTGGCCCGCAGCGCCGCCGCGGCGGACATTCCCTTTTGCCTGTCAACCGTGGCCAGCCGCTCGCCCGAGGATCTGGCACCGCACCTGGGGGAGGACGCCTGGTTTCAGCTTTATCCTCCGAAGGATGAGGGCATCCGCACCGACCTGCTGGCGCGGGCCCGGGATGCGGGGTTCCGGACGCTGGTGCTGACGGTGGATGTTCCCGCCGCCTCGCGCCGGGAGCGGCAGACGCGCTCCGGCCTGACCCAGCCGCCGCGGCTGACCCCGCGGCTGCTGGCGCAGATCGCGATGCGGCCCGCCTGGGCGCTGGGGATGGCACGGCATGGGATGCCGCATATGCGGACGCTGGACAAATACATCTCCGGCGCGCAGGCAAACCTGCCGCCAACCGCCCATATCGGTTACCTGCTGCGCACCTCGCCCGATTGGAACTATGTGCAGTGGTTGCGCCGCAACTGGGACGGCCCGTTCATCATCAAGGGCGTGCAGCGGGCGCAGGATGCCAGACGGCTGGAAGAGGCCGGCGCCGATGCGGTCTGGATCTCCAACCACGGCGGCCGCCAGTTCGACGGCTGCCCCGCCGCAATAGACCTGCTGCCGGAGATCCGCGAGGCAGTGCGGATTCCGCTGATCTTCGACAGCGGAATCGAGGGCGGGCTGGACATCATCAGGGCACTGGCGCTGGGGGCGGATTTTGTCATGCTGGGCCGCGCCTACCATTATGCGCTGGCAGCGCTTGGCGCTGACGGCCCGGCGCATCTGACCGATGTTCTGGCCAAGGACATGCAGGCCAATATGAGCCAGCTGGGAACGCCGGATCTGGCGGCCCTTCGATCCCTGGAACCGCGTCTTTTGACGGCGGGGTGAACCGCCGCCCGCGTCAGGCTGTCTTCTCCAGCCGCTCAAAGGCGGCGAGAAAGTCGCGCACGACCTGCCGCACGGCGGTTTCGCTGCCGCGGTCGGGGCTGTTGATCGGGATCAGGTTTTGCAGCGCAAACACGTGCTTTTGCACGGCCCCCGGCAGCACGTGCGGTTCCGAGAAGGCCATCCGCCATTCGGGGAAGGCCCGGTATTCCGCCGGCTCGCTGACCAGCACCCGGATATTGCCGTGCCGCGGGTCGGCACTGATGCGGTGAAACAGCGCAGCCAGCGCTTGTGCCGGGCCTTCGATCACCTGCAGGAACCACCCCTTGTGGCCGACCAGCATGCCGGTCACTTCGGCGGCAGCGTTGGTTTTCTGCGCTTTCTCGACGATTACGGCCAGATCTGTGCTGGTCATGCCGCCCGCAGCCTGGCTGACGTAGATAATACGGTGCATCTTTACTCTCCTTTGCAGCAGCCGGCACCGGGCGCGGCTGGTTTGATGAGGGCAAGCAATTGAACCCAAGCCTGTTTTCAGTCTAACCGCGCAATCGCCCGCTGCCTCTGTACCGGAAGGTCAGGTCCTGGCTCTTTGGTTGCGCAAATCCCTGCATTTCTGACCCAAAGTTGAGCACGCCATCCTAAAGCGGTGCACCCCCGGCTGCCGCTTTCCGGCCCTGCCGCGCTCATCAGCCGGCGCGGGGCCCGTTACAAAGCGGAAAAAACCGGCATCCGGTATGTAACAAAAATCCAAAAACAGGCCGCTTGAGAGCGCAATCATGCCGGAAATACCCAGAACTACGGTTGTGCGGATCGCTAATATCCGCCTAACACTGCACCAACTTGCACGGACCCCGAGGGTGAAATGACCGACTTCAAAAAGATCCTGATTGCCAACCGTGGCGAGATCGCGATCCGCGTGATGCGCGCCGCCAACGAGATGGGCAAGCGCACCGTCGCCGTCTATGCCGAGGAAGACAAACTCGGCCTGCACCGGTTCAAGGCGGACGAAGCCTACCGGATCGGCGAAGGCATGGGGCCGGTTGCGGCCTATCTGTCGATCGACGAGATCATCCGCGTCGCCAAGGAAAGCGGCGCCGATGCGATCCACCCCGGCTACGGCCTGTTGTCCGAGAACCCGGAGTTCGTTGACGCCTGCGCCCGCAACGGCATCACCTTCATCGGCCCCAAGGCGGAAACTATGCGCGCGCTTGGCGACAAGGCCTCCGCCCGCAAGGTGGCGATCGCGGCCGGCGTGCCGGTTATTCCCGCGACCGAAGTGCTGGGCGACGACATGGACGCGATCCGCAAGGAAGCGGCCGAGATCGGCTATCCCTTGATGCTGAAGGCCTCCTGGGGCGGCGGCGGCCGCGGCATGCGTCCGATCCACGCCGAGAAGGAGCTGGAAGAAAAGGTGCTGGAAGGCCGCCGCGAGGCGGAAGCCGCATTCGGCAACGGCGAGGGGTATCTGGAGAAGATGATCACCCGCGCCCGCCACGTCGAGGTGCAGATCCTGGGCGACAAGGACGGCAACATCTATCACCTTTATGAGCGGGACTGTTCGGTCCAGCGCCGCAACCAGAAAGTGGTTGAGCGTGCCCCTGCCCCGTACCTGAGCGACACGCAGCGCGCCGAGCTGTGCGACCTGGGCCGCAAGATCTGCCAGCATGTGAACTATGAGTGCGCAGGCACCGTCGAATTCCTGATGGATATGGAATCCGGCAACTTCTACTTCATCGAAGTGAACCCGCGGGTGCAGGTGGAGCATACCGTGACCGAAGAGGTCACCGGCATCGACATCGTGCAGGCGCAGATCCTGATCGCCGAGGGCAAGACCATTGCCGAGGCCACCGGCAAGGCCAGCCAGGACGATATCCGCCTGAACGGCCACGCGCTGCAGACGCGCGTCACCACCGAGGATCCGCTGAACAACTTCATCCCGGACTACGGCCGCATCACCGCCTACCGCTCTGCGACCGGCATGGGCATCCGCCTGGACGGCGGCACCGCATATGCGGGCGGCGTGATCACCCGGTATTACGACTCGCTGCTGACCAAGGTGACCGCCTGGGCGCCGACGCCCGAGAAGGCGATTGCCCGCATGGACCGCGCGCTGCGCGAATTCCGGGTCCGCGGCGTCAGCACCAACATCGCGTTTGTCGAGAACCTGCTGAAGCACCCGACCTTCCTGTCGAATGAATACACCACCAAGTTCATCGACGAGACCCCGGACCTGTTCCAGTTCAAGAAGCGCCGCGACCGCGGCACCAAGGTGCTGACCTATATCGCGGACATCACCGTGAACGGCCACCCGGAGACCGAAGGCCGCCCGGCGCCCGCTGCCGACCTGAAAGAGCCGCGCGCGCCCAAGGCGGAGCCGGGCAACCTGCCCTATGGCACCCGCAACCTGCTGGAGCAGAAAGGCGCGCAAGCCGTTGCCGACTGGATGAAGGCGCAGCGCCAGCTGCTGCTCACCGACACCACCATGCGCGACGGCCACCAGTCGCTGCTTGCGACCCGGATGCGCTCGATCGACATGATCAAGGTGGCGCCGGCCTATGCGCAGAACCTCAGCCAGCTGTTCTCGGTCGAGTGCTGGGGCGGTGCGACCTTTGACGTGGCCTACCGCTTCTTGCAGGAATGCCCGTGGCAGCGTCTGCGCGACCTGCGCGAGCGGATGCCGAACCTGATGACCCAGATGCTGCTGCGCGCCTCCAACGGCGTCGGCTACACCAACTATCCGGACAACGTAGTGCGGGAGTTCGTGCGCCAAGCGGCCACGACCGGTGTCGACGTGTTCCGCGTCTTCGACTCGCTGAACTGGGTCGAGAACATGCGCGTCGCGATGGACGCGGTGGTCGAGAGCGGCAAGGTCTGCGAAGGCACCATCTGCTATACCGGCGACATCCTGGACCCGAACCGCGCCAAGTACGGCCTCAAGTACTATGTCGGCATGGCCAAGGAGCTGGAAGCCGCAGGCGCCCACATCCTGGGCCTGAAGGACATGGCAGGCCTCTTGAAGCCCGCCGCCGCCCGCCAGCTGGTCAAGGCGCTGAAAGAAGAAGTCGGCCTGCCGGTCCACTTCCACACCCACGACACCTCCGGCGTGGCGGGTGCCACCATTCTGGCGGCAGCTGATGCCGGCGTCGATGCGGTGGATGCGGCCATGGACGCCTTCTCGGGCGGCACCTCGCAGCCCTGCCTCGGCTCCATCGTGGAGGCGCTGCGCAACACCGACCGCGACACCGGCATCGACATCGCCAAGGTGCGCGAGATCTCCGGCTACTGGGAACAGGTGCGGGCGCAGTACGTGGCGTTCGAGAGCGGCCTGCAGGCCCCGGCCTCAGAGGTTTATCTGCACGAAATGCCGGGCGGCCAGTTCACCAACCTGAAGGCGCAGGCGCGCTCGCTGGGGCTGGAAGAGAAATGGGCCGATGTGGCGCAGACCTATGCTGACGTGAACCAGATGTTCGGCGACATCGTCAAGGTGACCCCGTCCTCCAAGGTGGTTGGCGACATGGCTCTGATGATGGTCAGCCAGGGCCTGACCCGTGCGCAGGTCGAGGATCCCGCCACCGACGTGGCCTTCCCCGACTCGGTTGTTGACATGATGCGCGGCAACCTGGGCCAGCCCCCGGGCGGCTTCCCCGAGGGCATCGTCAGCAAGGTTCTGAAAGGCGAGGCACCGAACACCGAACGCCCCGGCGCGCATCTGGAGCCGGTCGACCTGGAAGCGGTCCGTGCCGATCTGTCCAAGCAGCTGGAAGGCTTCAAGGTCGATGACGAGGATCTGAACGGCTACCTGATGTATCCCAAGGTGTTCCTGGACTACATGGGCCGCCACCGCCAGTACGGCCCGGTGCGCACCCTGCCGACCCGGACCTTCTTCTACGGCATGGAGCCGGGCGAGGAGATCACTGCCGAGATCGACCCGGGCAAAACCCTGGAAATCCGCCTGCAGGCCATCTCCGAAACCGACGAGAAGGGCGAGGTGAAGGTCTTCTTTGAACTCAACGGCCAGCCCCGCGTGATCCGGGTGCCGAACCGTCTGGTCAAGGCTTCAACCCAGGCCAACCCCAAGGCGGAAGCGGGCAACCCCAACCACGTCGGCGCGCCGATGCCGGGTGTTGTCGCATCGGTTGCGGTGCAGGCAGGCCAGCAGGTGCATGAAGGCGACATGCTGCTGACCATCGAAGCGATGAAGATGGAAACCGGCATCCACGCCGAGCGCGACGCGGTTGTGAAGGCGGTGCATGTTCAGGCCGGCGGCCAGATCGACGCCAAGGACCTGCTGGTCGAGCTGGAATAAGCTGCTAGGCGGATCTGAAACAAGGGCGTCCTGCCAGTGGCAGGGCGCCCTTTTCATTGCGCGGCGGAACCGGAATTCTGCGAGAATTCCGGCCAGTTTTCCGGCGCGGAAAACTGGGGGCTTCGCCCGCCTGCGAAGCCAGAAAATCCTCGCAGGATTTTTGGCCGTTTCCCGCGCCGGGAAACGGTCTGCCGCAAGGTTTCAGACACGCAACGCCGCAGGCTCCGGCAAGGTCACGGTTTCGACCTGCACAGGCTTGATCACATTAATCCTTCCCGCCCAGCTGTCCGCCTGCGGTGGCTTGCTGTGCGCCAGCAGCCCAAGGCCAATCGCGGCACAGAGGCTGCCAATCCGCAGGAAATCCTTGCAAAGCATCCTATCAATCTCCCCTGACAATCCGGTCTTTGAGGATGAAACGCGCGTCTTGCGCCGTTCCGTCGCGGTCGGTGCGGATTTTTTTCTCCTGCTGCCGATTTTCCTCTTGCAGCCTGGCCCCCAAAACCCTATTTCACCGCTCACCGGATGGCAGCGCGGGCGTAGCTCAGGGGTAGAGCATTACCTTGCCAAGGTAAGGGTCGTGAGTTCGAATCTCATCGCCCGCTCCATCGGGAAACGGACAGGCCGCCCTTCGGGGCGGCCTTTCGCTTTTGCCGGTTTGCCCCTACTCTGGCCCGGTGCGGAATCCCTTGTGCGGAATCACCTTTCCGCCTAGGAACAGAGCAAGAACGCGAAAAAAACACGGGCGGAGCAGAATGCTGACATCGGTAGAACTATGCGCAGGTGCGGGCGGCCAGGCCCTTGGGCTGGAAAAGGCAGGCTTTGACCACACGGCGCTGGTTGAGATCGACAAGCACTGCTGTGCCACCCTGCGCCACAACCGGCCGCAGTGGAACGTGCTGGAAGAGGACGTGCGCAAGTTCAAGGAGGTTGCGGGCGACTACAAGGGCATCGACCTTTTGGCCGGCGGTCTGCCCTGCCCGCCGTTTTCCGTCGCGGGCAAGCAGCTGGGCGAGAAGGACGAGCGCAACCTGTTCGATGACGCGATCGAGATTGTCGACGCCACCCGCCCCCGTGCGGTGATGATCGAGAATGTGCGCGGCTTTCTGGATGCGGTGTTCCATGACTACCGCGAGAAGCTGAAGAAGCAGCTGTCGAAACTGGGCTATGAGACCGATTGGCGGCTGCTCAATGCCTCCGACTTCGGGGTGCCGCAGCTGCGGCCGCGGGTGGCGATTGTCGCCCTGCGCAAGGAATTCGCAGGTCAGTTCAACTGGCCCGAGCCGCTGCCGCACAACCCGCCGACCGTGGGTGCCACCCTGATCGACCTGATGAAGGAACGCGGCTGGCGCGGGGCCGATGACTGGGCCGCCAAGGCGGATGAGATCGCGCCAACCATCGTTGGCGGCTCCAAGAAACATGGCGGCCCCGACCTGGGCCCGACCCGCGCACGGCGCGCCTGGGCGGCTTTGGGCGTTGAGGGCCGCACCATCGCGAACGAGGCGCCGGATCCGTTCCACAACGACATGCCGCGGCTGACGGTGCGGATGGTCGCGCGCATTCAGGGCTTCCCGGATGCCTGGCATTTCACAGGTGCCAAGACCAATGCCTACCGCCAGGTCGGCAACGCCTTCCCGCCGCCGGTGGCCGAAGCCGTGGCGCGGGAACTGAAGGCGGCGATTGCCAAGCCGAAGCTGCATGCTGTGCGAGCGTAGCAACAGAGCGTTAAGGGCAGTGCCCGGCCGCGGGCGGAAACGAAGTGCCCGCCCATGGGGGCGGTCGGGCACTGCCCGGCGTGCCGCCGGGCGGGAGATCCTCATTTGAAACAGAAGCTCCCAGACAGCCTTGTCCTTCCCGGCCATCCGGATTTCGGCATCCTTTTCCCGCTGGCAGAAGAAATCACCACCCGTGCGGGCGGCGCCTTGGCGCTGGAATATGATGTGCCGCAAATGCTGCGGCAGTGCATTGATGATGTGATCATGACGCCCAAGACCGGGCGGCGCGCTTATGAAGAGCTGGAGAAGACCGAAAAGACCTATATCGGCACCCGGGTCGAGATCGAGCTGCGGGCGCTGCTGCGCTTGCGCAAGGGGCGGCTGGATACTGAGATCCTGGGCCAGGATGTCGACATCAAGCACACCATGGGCGGCAACTGGATGATCCCGACCGAGGCGATTGATTGCGCCTGCCTGCTGGTCGCCGCGGATGAGGTGCGGGCGCGCTGCTATCTGGGTCTGATCGTGGCCCGGCCTGAGTATTTGACCGCGGGGCAAAACAAGGACGCCAAGCGCAGCATCTCCGCCGAGGGGTTCCGCCATATCCTGTGGCTGCTGAAGGATCAGCCCTACCCTGCCAATTTCTGGCGGACTGCGGATGAGGCGGCGGTGGAGCAGATCTTTGCAGGTGAGACTGGCAACGATCGGATGGCGCGGCTGTTCCGGCTGATTCAGGGCCGCCCGGTGCCGCGCGACGTGGTGGAGGCGGTGGCGCAGCAGAAGGACTTTATGCGCCGCATCCGGGCCGATGGCGGCCACGGCACCCGCGACATGCTGGCGCGCGAGCAGATCGTGCTGCTGGAAGGCCAGAAGGATGCCCAGCTGATCAAGGCGCTGGGTCTGCCGCCCTGCCCGGCCAGCGCGTTTATTTCCTGCCGGATTGAAAGCAGCTACCATGCCCGCATGGTGGAGCAATCCAGGCACAAGTTGGAATGGCCGACAAGCTGACACCGGAACGGCGCAGCGCCAATATGGCGAAGATCCGCGCCAAGCACACCAAGCCCGAAATGCTGGTGCGGCGGATGGTGCACGGGATGGGCTTTCGCTACCGGCTGCACCGCAAAGACCTGCCCGGCAAGCCGGACCTGGTGTTCGGGCCGCGCCGCAAGGTGATTTTTGTGCATGGCTGTTTCTGGCACCTGCATGAGTGCCGCGACGGGCGCATTCCGGCCAGCCGCCGCGATTACTGGGAGCCCAAGCTACGGCGCAATGTTCAGCGCGACGCAGAGCAAGAGGCGGCATTGCAGGCAGCGGGCTGGCAGGTACTGACGATCTGGGAATGCGAAACCAAGGATCGCGCGGCCTTGAAAAACCGCCTCGCGGACTTTCTGAAATCCACAGAATAACGCTTATCCACAGATACTTGCGCGGTTCTGAAAATTTCCTCTTGCAGCCCGTTTGGGAAAACCCTAAACACCGCTTCACCGAATGGCAGCGCGGGCGTAGCTCAGGGGTAGAGCATTACCTTGCCAAGGTAAGGGTCGTGAGTTCGAATCTCATCGCCCGCTCCATTCGAAAGCCGAAAAGGCCGTCCCTCGGGGCGGCCTTTCGCTTTTTGGCCCGGCGGCGCCGGCGGCATTTTCTTCATCAGACTGTCACTTTCCGCTTGCAGCCTCCTGCCGGATTTCCTATTCACCGCCTCACCGGATGGCAGCGCGGGCGTAGCTCAGGGGTAGAGCATTACCTTGCCAAGGTAAGGGTCGTGAGTTCGAATCTCATCGCCCGCTCCATCGGGAAACGAACAGGCCGTCCTTCGGGGCGGCCTTTCGCTTTTTCCGGCACCGGGTTTGGACGCACCCTGAAATTTGATCAAATTCCCTTTGACGCGCGCCGCAAAACACGCCAAAGCTACTGCAAAACAGCCCCTGCGGCAGGTCATTGTAGGAGTTTGGACATGGCCCCTGTCATCTATCCCACCACCAATTTCACCGCGACCGAGCAGCTGTGCCTGGACCGCGGCGAAGGCATCTATGTCTATGACACGGACGGCAACAAATACATCGAAGGCCTGGCGGGCCTGTGGTGCACCTCGCTGGGCTACAGCAACACCGAGGTGATGGATGCGATCACCGATCAGCTTCACAAGCTGCCGTTCTCGCACACCTTCGGCGGCAAGACTCATGAGCCGATCATGAAGCTGGCCGAGAAGCTCAAGGCGATGGTGCCGGTGGAGGATGCCTATATCTTTTTTGGCAACTCCGGCTCGGACGCCAACGACACCCACTACAAGATGCTGCGCTATTACTTCAACGCCATCGGCAAGCCGGAGAAGCGCAAGATCATCACCCGCGAGCGCGGCTATCACGGGGTGACCGTGGCGGCCGGTTCGCTGACCTCCCTGCCCGCGAACCTGGCCCACTTCGACGCGCCGCTGGAGGCGCTGCATATCCTGCGCTCCGACGCGCCGCATTATTACACCGGCCGCCAGGGCAACGAGACCGAGGAGCAGTTCGTCGACCGGATCATCAGCAATCTGGAAGAGCAGATTCTGGCCGAAGACCCCGACACCATCGCCGCGATGATCGTCGAGCCGATCACCGGCGCGTCCGGCGTGATCGTGCCGCCGGAAGGGTACTATGAGAAGCTGCAAGCGCTCTTGCGCAAGCATGGCATCCTGGTCTGGGCCGATGAGGTGATCTGCGGCTTCGGGCGCACCGGGGCGGATTTCGGCTGCACCACCATGGGCATCAAGCCGGACCTGATGACCTTTGCCAAGCAGCTGAGCTCGGCCTATTTCCCGATCTCGGCCTCTGTGATCCCCGGCTGGATGTATGAGGCGATGATCGCGCAGACCAATGAAGTCGGCGTGTTCGGCCACGGCTACACCTACTCCGGCCACCCGGCGGCCTGCGCCGCAGCACTGAAGACGCTGGAGATCTACGAGCGCGACAACCTGTTCGAGCACGCCGCCGAAGTGGGGGCCTACATGCAGGCGCAGCTGCGCGAGGTGTTCAGCAGCCATCCGCTGGTTGGCGAGGTCCGCGGCAAGGGCCTGATCGCGGCGCTGGAGCTGGTATCGAACAAGACCACCGGCGCGAGCTTTGGCAAGGGGGCCGCGGGTGCCGCCGCGCAGAAGGCCTGCCAGGACAACGGGCTGATCCTGCGGGCAGTCGCCGGCAACGCACTGGCGCTGTGCCCGCCGCTGATCATCACCAAGGCAGAAGTGGACGACATGCTGGCCCGGATGAAGACCGCGGTAGATACGGCTTATGCAGAATTGCAGGACAAAGGCCTGATTGCTGCCTGACCAGCCTGTACTGGGAAGGAAAAACGCCCCGCACTGCGGGGCGTTTTGCTGTCTGCCTCTTGGCTGCCGGTGGCCTCAGAACACCTTGTAGGTCATCGTGGTCAGCGACCGCTCAATCCCTTCGATCTGCAGCAACTGGTCGTTGATGTATTTGCCCACATCCTCGCCGCTGGGGATGTAGAGCTTCATCAGCAGGTCGAAATTGCCGCTGGTGGAGTAGAGTTCGGAGTGGATTTCCCGCAGCGCAATCTCTTCGGCCACCTTGTAGGTGGTGCCGGGCTTGCAGCGGATCTGGACAAAGACGCAGGTGGACATGGGAGGCCCTCATGGCTGATCAGGAATTTGCGCCCAAGCTCGCACGCGCCGCATCCGGGCGCAAGAGACCGGGATGGGACCGGGATTGCTGCAACAGATTGCCCTGCTTGCACAATGCCGCACTTGAGCCAGCCCCCCTGCCCGCCCTATAAGCGCCGGGGCAGAACCAAAGTTCTTGCAGCATGACGAAGGAAAAGCCGCTGATGCGTACCGCCAAAGTGACCCGCAAGACCGCGGAAACCGATATCTCGGTCGAAATCAATCTCGACGGCACCGGGGTTTACGACAACCAGACCGGCGTCGGCTTTTTCGACCACATGCTGGACCAGCTGGCGCGCCATTCGCTGATCGACATGACCATCCGGGCCAAGGGCGATTACCACATCGACGACCACCACACGGTGGAGGACACCGGCATCGCGCTGGGTCAGGCGCTGGTGCAAGCGCTGGGGGACAAGAAGGGCATCCGCCGCTATGGCGAGTGCCACCTGCCGATGGATGACGCCCAGGTGCGCTGCGCGCTGGACCTGTCGGCGCGCCCGTTCCTGATTTGGAACGTTGAGCTGCCCACCCAGAAGATCGGCGCGTTCGACACCGAGCTGGTGCGGGAGTTCTTCCAAGCCCTGAGCACCCACGGCGGCATCACCCTGCACATCGACCAGCTGCACGGGTTCAACAGCCATCACATTGCCGAGGCGGCGTTCAAGGCTGTCGCGCGCGCGCTGCGGCTGGCGGTGGAAACCGACCCGCGCAAGGCGGATGCGATTCCCTCCACCAAGGGTGCACTCTGACATGCTGACGGCAATTATCGACTACGAATCCGGCAACCTGCACTCCGCCGAGAAGGCGTTCCAGCGCATGGCGCGGGAAGTGGATGCGGGCGAGGTCGTGGTGACCTCCGACGCCGATGTGGTTGCGCGTGCCGACCGGCTGGTGTTGCCCGGCGACGGCGCCTTTCCGGCCTGTGCGGCGGAACTGCGCGGCCACAAGGGCATCTATGACGCGATGGTTGAGGCGGTGGAGCAGAAAGGCCGTCCGTTCCTGGGCATCTGCGTCGGCATGCAGCTGATGGCGACCACCGGGCACGAGTATCAGGACACTCCGGGTTTGGGGTGGGTCGGCGGCGATGTCGTGAAGATCACGCCGGCAGACCCGGCGCTGAAGGTGCCGCACATGGGCTGGAACGATCTGGTGATCGACCATGCGCACCCGGTATTTGACGGCATCCAGAGCGGCGATCACGTGTATTTCGTGCACTCCTACCACTTCCGCGTGGCCAATCCGGCGGAACGGCTGGCGCATGTGGATTATGCCGGCGACGTGACCGCAGTCATTGGCCGGGACACGATGGTGGGCATGCAGTTTCATCCGGAGAAAAGCCAGGCCACCGGGCTGCGGATGATCGGAAACTTCCTGACCTGGAAACCGTAAGGGGACGGCGCTGACGCGCCGTTGCCTCCGGCGGGAGTATTTGGGGAAAGATGAAAGCCGCGGCGCTCAGGCGGCAGCCGTCCTCAGCGAAACCGGCGCCACGCCATAGGCCTTGCGGAAAGCACGCGTGAAGCCTTCGGGGCTGGTGTAGGCATAGCGGCGGGCCACCGCCTCCACCCTGTCGCCGCGCGCGAGATCCTGATGCGCCAGGATCAGCCGCCAGCGGCGCAGGTAGCCCATCGGGGTTTCGCCCACCTCTGCAGCGAACAGCTCGGCAAAGCGTGAGAGCGACAATCCCGCCTCCTGCGCCAGATCGGCATTGGTCCAGAGCCTGCCGGGGTGATCATGCATCGCGACGATGGCCCGGCTGAGGCGCGGATCGGCGAGGCCCGCCAGAAGACCCGGCTCTGTCGCCCCCTTCTGGATCTGATTACGCAACAGGCGCACCATCAGCACCTCGCCCAGCCGGTTGATCACCGACTGCGCGCCGCAGTGCTGGCCCTCGGCTTCCTCCTGCATGAGCCGCACCAGCCCCTGGGCTTCGGCATTGCCGGCGATGCCGTAGTCCACCAGCTGCGGCAAGGCGGCCAGAAACGGGTTGCTCTGCCCCGACCACTCCACCCGCGCGGACCACATGACCGTGGCCGGATCCAGCTCCTGCATCGCCCCTTTGGTGCAGTAGAGAATGCGCACCGGCGCGCCGGTGCTGTCCGCCAGCGCTGCCAGATTGGCCTCCCCCGGTCCGGCCGCCTGCACGGCCAGCTGAAAGCGGTCCATCAATGTGGTGAGGCGATCCATAATTCCGGGGTTCCCGTCAGGTTTTTCGGATTTATGCGACAGTAAACTGCGCGATACCTTTGGGCAAGCACCACCACCACTCACATCACACAAATGGAGCGTCACTATGCTGATCCCCCGCCAGAAGACCCCGGACCTGACCCTGCCGACGCTGGACCACGGCCAGTTTGACCTGTCGGCGGAAAACGCCGAGCGCGGCACCGTGATCTGCTTTTACCGCGGCCTGCACTGCCCGATCTGCGCGACCTACCTGAAGGAATTCGAGAAAAAGGTTGCGGCCTTTGCCGAGCGCGGCGTCGACTGCATCGCGATCAGCTCCGACGGCGAGGAGCGCACCCGCGCGATGGCCGACAAGATCGGGGCCAAGGAACTGCGGTTCGGCTATGACCTGCCGCTGTCCGTGGCCAGGGAATGGGGGCTTTATATCTCAACCTCGCGCGGCAAGACCTCGATCGGGATCGAGGAGCCGGAGCTGTTCTCCGAGCCCGGCCTGTTCATGGTGACGCCGGAGCAGACGCTGTACTATGGCTCGGTCCAGAGCATGCCGTTTGTGCGCCCGCATTTCGCGGAGCTGGTGGCGGCGTTGGATTTTGCGATCCCCAATAACTACCCGGCGCGCGGCGAATACACTGGTGAGGTCTAAGCGTCACAGCTGCCGCAGGGGCCGGTGCAATTCGCCGGATTGAACAATAGACAAGGGGTCCGCTTCGATGCATACGGGGCGGACCTTTTGTCACTGCGGCAGCCCCCATTGCACATCCGTTTCGAGAAATACGACCACGCCGACGGCAAGCACCGCTATTGCTTGCTGAGCCTGACGCCGACGCTGTTCGGCGACTGGTGTGTTGAGCGTGTCTCGGGGCCGCTGAACGCTCCGGGCGGGGCGCAGAAGCGGACCTATTTTGCAGGCCATGCCGAGGCGCTGGCGATTTTCGAAGGCTTCCGGGACCGGCAGCTGAAACGCGGTTATGCGCCGATCCCGGTGCAGCTGGGGCTGCTGTAAAGCCCCCGCCGGACTTACTTGATCCGGGTCCAGGTCTGTTTCGAGCAGATCAGCCCGCCCGCCACGCAGCCGCGCAAGGCTAAGGAGCTGCCTGCCAGATCCATCTTGCCGATGTAGACCTTGTTGTTGGACGGCCGCCAGACCTTGCCCTCGTAGGAGCCGTCGCCGTTCGGCAACATGTCGATCACCAGCGTCTTGCCGAGGTTCGGGGACTTGTACTCCCCCTCGCTGTTGAAGGTGCGGGCGATCTTGCCGCAGACGGCAGCACCGCATTTAGCCATCTGGACATGGGCATAGGAGCCGTCGTCGGGCTGGGTCTTCCAGACACCCAGAACCGGATCCGCCGATGCGGCGCCTGCCAAACCCAGTGCCAGCGCGACGCCTGCCAATAGATGTTTCATTCCATTTCCTCCCTGTTTTCAGGCAGCCTGTCCCTGATGCGCCGCTTCTGGCAAGGTTGACTTCGGGTCGCGTTGCAATCTGCCCTCGCGTTGTGCAAAACACCGCCAGCTTGATTTCACGAAGGACCGCCCGGATGATCCTCTACCCCGCGATTGACCTCAAAGACGGCCAGGCCGTGCGCCTGCTGCATGGCGAGATGGACAAGACCACCGTGTTCAACGACAACCCCGCCGCCCAGGCGCTGGAGTTTGTCGAGGCGGGCTGCGAGTGGCTGCACCTGGTGGACCTGAACGGCGCCTTTGCCGGCGAGCCGGTGAACGCCGCGCCAGTCGAGGAGATCCTGAAGCAGACAAAGGTGCCCGCGCAGCTGGGCGGCGGTATCCGCGACATGGCCACCATCGAGCGCTGGATTGATAAGGGCCTGGCGCGGGTCATCCTGGGCACCGTGGCGGTGGAGAATCCGGGCCTGGTGCGTGAGGCGGCGCGGGAATTCCCCGGCAAGGTCGCAGTCGGCATCGACGCCCGCAACGGCAAGGTCGCGACCAAGGGCTGGGCCGAGGAGACCGATTTCATGGTCACCGACCTCGCCAAGTCGTTTGAGGACGCGGGCGTTGCCGCGATCATCTATACCGACATCCTGCGCGACGGCGCGATGAAGGGCCCTAATGTCGAGGCGACTGCCGATCTGGCCAATGCGGTCAGCATCCCGGTGATCGCGTCCGGCGGCGTGTCCTCGCTGGAGGACCTGCGGGCGCTGAAATCCTGCGGTGCGCCGCTCAATGGTGCGATTTCGGGCCGGGCGCTCTATGATGGCGCCATCGACTTGAAAGAGGCGCTGGCGGTTCTGAAGGCCTGACGCCCCGCCCCGGTCTGATCCGGCGAAGGGAAAATTCATGCGCCTTGTCCGCCGAATCCTCGCGACGCTGACCATAGGGCCGATTGTCCTGTGGCTTCTGTGCATTGCCTTCGTGATGCTGCTGGGGTTCGGCTTTGATTGCGAAATCCACGAAGGCTTTGCCAACCCCTGCGTGGTGCTGGGCCATGACCTGAGCGAGACCGCCTATACTGCGGGCGTCCTGGCCGCCTGGGGGCCGCTGATCTTTGGCCCGGTCACGATGGGCGCAGGGCTGTTGTGGGCCATTGCGATCGTGATTGACCGCCACCGGTCCCGCCCGCGCCGCTAAGGCACGGGCAGCCCGCGGGCGGTTTCCGCGGTTATTGCGCTGCCTTGGACGTCAGCTTGTCCAAGGCTCCCTGCATCTTGCCAATGAACGCTGCATCTGCCGGGATTTCGAGGCCCGACAGCATCTCAGCCGGGTCCTCATAGGTCAGCCAGACCTGGCCGTCCGCGTCCTCAAAAGCCAGCACCTTGAGCGGCAGATAGAGCCCTGCCCGCATGTCGGCCTGCATCGCCGGAGTGCCCAGCTTGGGATTGCCGAAGATCAGGAGCTGGGACGGGCTCAGCTCCAGCGCTGCGTTCTGCGCGCCTGCGGCATGGTCCACCCGGGCAAAGACGGTGGCGCCCGCGCCCTCAACCGCGGCCTCCAGCGCGTCCATGGTTTCACCGACGGATTTCTGGCTCTGCACGGTCACCAGTTCCGCGGCGGCAGGCAGTGCGGTGGCGAGGGCGATGGCTCCGGCAAGGAAAAAGGTCTTGGTCATAACAGCTGCTCCAAATTCAGGGACGTCTGATCATGATCGGGGCAACCGCTCCGGCCAGGCAATTCACAACTGCGAGACTGCACAGTTCCAGCGGTTTCGCGCGGATTGCACCCGTGCCCCGGACCAAAACGCGCAGACTCTGCCATATTTGTTGCGCTTACCGCGGGCTTTGCGTACCCACGGGGCCAAGCAGTTTGAAAGGCACGGCAACATGCTGAAGACCCGCATCATTCCCTGTCTCGACGTCGCCGACGGGCGCGTGGTCAAGGGTGTCAACTTTGTCGGCCTGCGCGACGCGGGCGATCCGGTGGAATCGGCCAAGGCCTACGATGCGGCCGGCGCGGATGAGATCTGTTTCCTCGACATCCACGCGACCCATGAAAACCGCGGCACTATGTTCGACGTGGTGCAGCGCACCGCCGAGCAGTGCTTTGTGCCGCTGACCGTGGGCGGCGGGGTTCGCACCAAGGAAGATGTGCGCGCACTGCTTCTGGCAGGCGCCGACAAGGTCTCCTTCAACTCGGCCGCGGTGGCCAACCCGGATGTGATCGCCGAGGCCGCGGATCAGTTCGGCAGCCAGTGCATCGTCTGCGCCATTGACGCCAAGACCGTTGAGCCGGGCCGCTGGGAGATCTTCACCCACGGCGGCCGCAAACCGACCGGCATCGACGCGGTGGAGTTTGCCAAGCTGGTGACCGCCAAGGGCGCGGGGGAGATCCTGCTCACCTCGATGGACCGCGACGGCACCAAATCGGGTTTCAACCTGCCGTTGACCAAGGCCATTTCGGACGCGGTGGACGTGCCGGTGATTGCCTCCGGCGGCGTCGGCAACCTCGATCACCTGGTGGAGGGCGTGACCAAGGGCGGCGCCAGCGCGGTGCTCGCGGCCTCGATCTTCCACTTCGGCGAATACACCATCCAGGAAGCCAAGGAACACATGGCCGCCGCCGGCATCCCGATGCGGCTGAACTGAGGGGCATGCGATGAGCTTTCTGCACGATCTTGAAGCCACCATCCTGTCCCGCAAGGGCGCAGATCCGGACACCAGCTGGACCGCCAAGCTGCTGGCCAAGGGGCCGGAGAAATGCGCCGAGAAATTCGGTGAGGAAGCCATTGAGGCCATCATCGAGGCGGTAAAGGGCGACAAGGCGGGGCTCGCCTCCGAAGGGGCCGATGTGCTCTATCATTTCCTGGTGATGCTGGCCGCCCGCGATGTGGCGCTGGATGACGTTTTGCAGGTGCTGGCGGAACGCCAAGGCCTCAGCGGCATCGCCGAGAAGGCCAGCCGCCCCAAGGGCTGACACCCGGGCCAGGCGGCGGGTCAAGGGAGGCGCAGCCTCCGCGCGCCAGCGCGGCTTGCCCTTGACGCGCACTCTGAAACACACTCGGCAAGGCCCTTGAGGGCACTCCTGCCCCTCAAGGGCTTCTCAGCCTAAAATCTGCGCCGCGCAGCGGCGCCGGGCCCAACCGTGGAGGCCGTCCGGCAGGACGGCGGGAACGGGCGGGAGCGCCCTGCCCGGCCGCAGACATCACAGCTTCGAGGAAATGATTCCGGTGGCAAAGCCGCCCATGCGCAACTCGCCGAACAGCCGCTGGTATTCGATCTTGGGACAGCGGTTCTGGATTACGGTGACGCCGCGCGCCTCGGCCTTGGCAGCGGCCTCTGCGTGCTCGACCCCGATTTGCATCCACACGGTCTTCAGCCCGGGAAACGCCTCCAGCGCCTCGTCCACAATCGGCGGCACCGCTTCGGAACGGCGGAAGATGTCGACCATATCCACCGGCGCGTCTATCTCCGAGAGGCTGGCATGCACTGTCTCGCCGAACAGCCGCTTGCCCGCATGGCCCGGGTTCACCGGGATCACCCGGTAGCCCTTGAGGCCCAGGTAGCGTGCCACATAGTAACTCGGCCGCACCGGGTTCATCGAGACGCCGACCACCGCAACCACCTTGGTGCGCTGCAGAACCTTTTTCAGATGCTCATCACTGTAATCAGTCATGCCGCGCACCCTAGCCTTGCCGCACAGCGCCGCAAAGCCGGATTCGCCGTACGCGAACAAAAATGCGCCCGGACGAACCGGGCGCAAGGTATGGAACGAGGGACAGTGAAAAAGATCTGCGGTGGTTCCACTCCGCAGTCTGTATTGAATATGGGTCACAGTCTGGAAAATAAAAGCCCTCCTCGCGAAATCGTGAGGTGACGGGCTATTTGCGGAGAATCACCGGCCAGTGCAGCCGCGCCTGGGTGATCAGCTCGCCGCGGCGGGTAACCCAGACACCCTGTGCCTCCGGGTTATTGAGCAGAAACAGCTCGCCATCCACGATCGCCCAAAGCTGCGGATTGCCATCCGCAAGCACCCCCTGCGACATCGCAAAGGCGCAATAGCCGCCAAAGGCGGGCGCATAGGCGCGCGGGTTTGCCTCGAACCGGGCCTGGTTGCTGGCCGAGGCGAACCGCCACACGACCCCCTTCCACATCACCGCATGGCCGCGCCGTCCGCGTTCAGCGGCCCCATGCACAAAGAACGCCACCGGGTCATAGCCGCCGATAGCGACCCCCGAACGGGAGGAGAACATGGCCGCATCCGCCCGGGCCGGACCGGGCAGCGCCAGCAACAGAACCGCAACAGCCATTGAAATCAGGCGCAGGGCCACGTCATTCTCCATTCACGTTTTTGCAGCAGTTCACTGACTCTGCCGCAGCGCCCTGCCCTTGCAAAGGGAGCATACGCAGATGTGATTACCCCGTTACGGGTTGGCCCCGACTAGCGTGCAATTGAGGCGTAAAGCGCAATCGCAGCCGCGTTGGAGACATTGAGCGAGCCGAAGCCGCCCGCAGCATCGATCCTGACCAGCTGGTCGACAGTCTCCTTGGTCTTTTGCCGCAGCCCGGGGCCTTCCGCCCCCAGCACCAGCGCCACCGGCTGATCCTTTTTCCCCTCCAGCGCGGCTTCCACGGTCTGCTCTGCCTCGCCGTCCAGGCCCAGCACGGTAAAGCCCATCTGCTGCAGCTCGGTGATGGTGTCGGCCAGGTTGCGCATCCGCAGGTACGGCTGGCGCTCCAGCGCGCCGCTGGCGGTCTTGGCCAGCGCCCCGGTTTCAGGGGCCGAATGGTGGCGGGTGCCGATCACCGCACTGGCGCCCAGCACCTCGGCCGAGCGCAGGATCGCGCCGACGTTATGCGGATCGGTGACCCGGTCCAGCAGCAGTACCCGCGGCGCCTCGCGGCCGATGCAGTTTTCGGCGAGTCCGCCCCAGTTCAGCGGCTTCACTTCCAGCGCCGCGCCCTGATGCACCGACTGCGGATCAATTGGCGGGTTGAACTTGCGCGGGTCAATGACCTCGGCCTCGACACCGGATTCTTCGATGGCATCCGCCAGCTTCGCCTGCGCATTCATCGTCACCATCAGGCGCAGTTTTTCGCGCTTGGGATTGAGCAGCGCATCGCGCACCGCATGCAGCCCGAACAGCCACACGGTTTCCGCTGCGGCCGCCCGCTTGGCCTGCTCTTTTTCGACGACCCACTTGGGTTTCTTGGACATTTTGCTCTCCGGCAGAAAGAATTTGCGGGGCGCGCGAAAAACTTGCGATTTTCCTGTTGACGCCCCTTTGGCCTGCTTGTAATCACGCCTCCACATCAGGTGCAACAAGCAACTGACAGTGGGCGACAGGCCGCAAGGTGTGGCAGGGGACTGTAACTCCCTCGCGGAGACGCACGCCTGGTTCGATTCCAGGGTCGCCCACCATTATCCCTCTTAACATGACGGACGATGGTGGTTCAGCAGCAAGGCTGAACGGGCCGCACGCTGCCCTACGCAGCAAAAAGCCCGCGTGAAGTTCGCGGGCCTTTCGATTGATTTCAAAAGAAAATCGCCGGGGTCAGGCAGTTTCGGCCACGGCCTGCTCCGCCCATTCAACCAGCGCGTCCAGATCCGGGCCCGCCTCGACTGCCATGCCGTCAGCAAAGGCCTGGAACGGCTCCACATTCATCTTGTTGACGCCGGAAATCACCGGGATGCCCAGTGCCAGCGCCTCGCCTATGATGGGGCGCATGCCGCGGCCGTCGGCCTCGTGCTTGCCGAATTTGTTGACGATCATCAGCTGCGGCGCCTCGCCGGATTGCAGCGATGCAGAGACCTGCCCCACCGCCTGTTCCAGCGCCTCGGGGTTCAGGCGGCAGCCGCGGGCGCCCGCGCCCAGGGACTGCGAAATGCGGATGGTTTCGCCGTCCGGCAGCACCCGCACATCCATGTCGCACAGCTCCTTGTCGTAGCATTCCACATTGGTCTGCACGATCCCCGCCAGGCGGAGGCCCTTGGCCTGCAGCCGTTCGGCCAGTTCGCTCAGCAGGCGGTCGGTGGCGCCGCGCTCTTCGGTCATCACATAGGCCAGGTGCATGTGTCGGTCTCTCCAGTGTCGTCTGATTTCATAGGTGGTCATGCGGCGTCCGGGGTCAACCCCTACCAGGGCAGCGGGCTGTAGCCGATGACCGGCGCGTGCAGGATCAAGAGCGCCAGGAACACCGCCGCCGCCAGCCCGGCCTCACGGGTCGCGGGCCGCAGGCGGGCAAGGTTCAGCCGCGCGGTATTGCGGCTGAGACGGCGCCATTCGCCCTGCCCCATCTGGCGCTGCTTACGCTTGTCAATCAGCGCCATGCCAATCCAGGCGAAGCCTGCGAACAGGCCGAACAGGATCACATGCGCGAGATCGCCATTGGCCAGCAGATGCGCCCCGGCCCAGAGCGCCATCGCCGCCAGCAGCGGGTGGCGGCTGACGGCCAGAATGCCGGGGTCTGCCGGGTCAAAGGGCTTGATGCCAAGCCCGCCAAAGCTGAACGGATTCTGCCGCATCATCCCCGCAACCGCCAGCAGGCAGGCCAGCGGCATCACCAGCAACGGCACCCAGCGGAAACCCTCCCAATAGGGCAGCACGCCCACGTAGGGCGCGCGGGCGGCAGCCACCACCAGCCACGCCAGGATTGCCAGCGACAGCACACTGTAGGCAATGATGTATCCGCGCAGTCCCAGGCGGCTGACCAGCCAGGGCCGCACCGGCGGGCGCACGGGGATGGCGTGGCTGGCCAGGAACAGCATCAGCGCGGCGGTGAATTCAAGCCAGCCCATCGGGGTCTCTCCGGGTATAGATCAGTCTTCTGTGCAGCTATAGGCGGGCTGGCAGTCTATAACGTTGCCCCAGATCAAAAAAGGGCGCCGCTGGGGCGCCCTTTCGTGGTTATTCGGGATGTTTACAATCCCAAGGCTTTGCGCCGCTCCTCGGCAAAGCCCTGCACCATGCGGTCGGCGATCAGGGCGAGGATCGCCATCGCCGCACCGGCGGAAATGCCCAGCCCCACATCCGCCTGACCGAGCGCCAGGTAGATCGACTGGCCAAGGCCTGTGGTGCCGATCAGCGCCGCAATGACCAGCATCGCAAAGGCATAGAGAATGGTCTGGTTTAGCCCCAACAGGATCGACGGCGCCGCATAGGGCGCGCGGATGTCCTTGAGCATCTGCCACTTGGTGGCGCCGGATGCCGTTGCTGCCTCGATCATTTCATCCGGTGTGGAGACCAGCCCGTGCCTTGTGTAACGGATCATCGGCACGATGGCATAGGCGATGATCGCCAAGAAGGCAGAGAACTCGCCAATCTGGAACACCATCAGCACCGGGATCAGGAACACGAACAGCGGGATCGTCTGCAGCATGTCGCAGACCGGACGCACCACCCGCCAGACACCGGGCGAGACCGCCGAGGCCAGTCCGATGGCACCGCCCATCACTGCGCAGGCAAAGACCGCCGCGCCCGACAGGTAGAGCGATAGCAGCGCCCGCTCCCACAGGCCGGAGACCAGAATGGTACCCAGCAGAACCACCGTCAGCACTGCCAGCCCGCGCCCGCCGGCAACCCATGCCAGCGCGCCTGCCCCCGCCAGAACAAACGGCCAGGGCAGCTGCGAGATGCCGGTTTCCAGCATCCCGGCGGCGATCAGCAGCATCACGCCCAGCGCCAGCTGCCCCCGCAGGGCAAAGGCGACGGCAGCGGCGGCACCTGCTGCGAACAGCCCCAGGCTCATCGCCGGGGTCCAGGCAAAGCCCCAGGTGAAGGGCAGCACCGCCTGGTCCAGCCCGATCCGCAGCGGCAGCAGCACGTAGAACAGCACATTGTTCTTGAGCGCCGTCAGGAACTCGGCATTGGCGCTGGTGAACGCCGAAAGGCCCCGATCCACGCTGTCCGCCACCGGATTGAACAGCGCATAGGTGCCGGGCTGCTGAACGCTGCCCCAAAACACCACGCTCACCACTGCGCCGAGGGCCAGGATGCCCCAGGCAACGCGCGGATCGTATTGCGCACGCCGGTCCTGGGTCAGGGTGCCGCTCATCCGGTCGATCAGGATCGCAAAGATCACGATCACCAGGCCCGCCAGCAGGCTCTGGCCGAACTGCGCCTTACGCATGGTCAGCAGCACCTCCCAGCCGATGTCGTCAAAGCCGCCGATCACCGCGGCGATGATCACCATCGACAGCGCCGCCATCAGGCATTGGTTGACACCCACCATGATTTGCTGCCCGGCAGAGGGGATCTCGCACTGGAACAGCTGCTGCAGGCGGGTGCCGCCGGACATGATGGCGGCTTCCTTGATCTCCGGCTCCACCCGTTCAAGGCCCAGCAGCACGTTGCGCGCCATCGGCGGCGCTGCGTAGATGGCAGAGGCGATGAGCCCCACCACGGGGCCAAAGCCGAACAGCACCAGCAACGGCGTGAGATAGGCGAAGGTCGGCACCGTCTGCATGATGTCCAGCACCGCCTGCACCGGCTGGCGGATCTTGGGGTATTCATTGGCAAGGATACCGATGCCGCCGCCGATGATCAGCGCCAAAGGTACCGAGACAGCGACCAGCGCCAGAGTGTTCATGCTTTCGGGCCAATAGCCCGACGCCAGCACAAAGCCGAGGCCCACCACCGCCATCAGCGCCATCCGCACCCCGCCCAGCATCCAGGCCAGCGCCGTGGCGGCACAGATGACCAGCGGCCAGGGCGTGTGGCTCAGCACATAGTTGGCGGCTTCCATCGGGTAGAACATCAGCGCCGAGAAGCTGCGGGCCGCGGGTTTGATCAGCGCCAGGAACCACTCCATGGCGGCCCCCACCCAGTCGGTTGCGGGCAGGACCCAGGCGGCGGGGAATTTCACCAGCCACGGCAGGCTGCTTTCCAGCAGCAGGCACAGCGCGCCGACCGCCGCCGCAATCAGCGCCGCAATAGAGCCTTTCGAAAGACCTGCCATCACCCCTGCTCCACCTGCAGCGCCGCGGCCAGATCCGCCGGGTTCACCACGCCGACCAGCTTGCCCTCGGGCGTGCGCACCGGCACGGGCTCGTACAGCTCCATGCAGCGCGCCAGCGCCGCGTCCAGCGTCATGTCCTGGCGCAGGCCGGGGTCGTCGGCACCATAGACATGGTGCTCACCCGGCTGCATGACCGAGGCGACACGGGCATGGCGGCCCTTTGCGACGTCCTTGGAAAACTCGCGCACGTAATCATCGGCCGGGCGCAGCACGATATCGGCAGGCGTGCCGATCTGCACAACCTTGCCGTCGCGCATGATGGCGATGCGGTCGGCAAGCTTGAGCGCCTCGTTGATGTCGTGGGTGATGAAAACGATGGTGGTTTTCAGCTTGGCCTGAATCTCCAGAAACTCATCCTGCAGCTGCCGCCGGATCAGCGGGTCCAGCGCCGAGAACGGCTCATCCAGGAACCAGACCGAGCAATCGGCCACCAGCGAGCGGGCAATGCCGACGCGCTGGCGCTGGCCGCCGGACAACTCGCGCGGATAGTTCTTTTCCCGCCCGCCAAGGCCGACGAGTTCGATCACTTCCTGCGCCTTGGCCAGCCGCTGCTTTTTCTTCACCCCCTGCACCCGCAATGGGTAGGCGACGTTTTCGGCTACGGTCATATGCGGGAACAGGCCGAAGTGCTGGAACACCATGCCCAGCTTCTTGCGCCGCAGCTCGATCAGCCGCTTGGGGCTGGCTTCGACGATGTTCTCGCCGTCGATGCGGATCTCGCCGCCGGTGGCGTGCAAAAGGTGCGAGATGCAGCGGATCAGGGTGGACTTGCCGGACCCCGACAGCCCCATGATCACGAACAGCTCCCCTTCCTTCACATCAAAGGAGGCGTCCTGCACCGCCGGGATCAGTCCCTTGCCGCGCAGTTCCTGCGCCGCCGCTTCGGGTGTTTCGTTCCGCGACAGCGCCTCCTTCAAGGCGCTGTCTGCGTTGTTGCCAAACACCTGCCAGACATTCCGGCAGGTGATGGCGGGCGTTTCAGAGCCGCTCACTGGCTTTGGCTCAATTGATGGCAGCGTCGACAACCGGGCGCCACTTGTCCTCATTGGCGGCCATCCATTCGGCGACCACCTCTTCGACCTTGCCGCCGTCCACGTCGACCGCGCCCATCATCGGCTGCTGGTCTTCCACGGCCAGGGTGTAGTTCGACAGGATTTCAAAGGCCGCGGGCCAGGTTTCTTCGGTGCCGGACCAGGCGGCCTTGAAGATCCGCGAGGGCGAGAAGTCGCAGTCGTTCACCGCATCCGGGTTCGGACCCCAGGCCGGATCGCTGAAGCAGGCGTCCTCACCCGGCGGCAGGTCGACGAATTTCACGTCATAGGCCGACATCGCCCAATGCGGCTGCCAGAAGGTGATCAGCAGCGGCGTCTTGCGCTCGGTCGCGGCGCGCAGCTCGACGATCAGTGCGGCCTCGGAGCCTGCGGGCACCGCCTTGAACGGCAGCCCCAGACCGGTCATCCGGTCCGCACCCGGCGTGCCCCAGTCGGCGGGGTAGTCGACCAGACGGCCTTCGGGCAGGGTTTCAGCGGTGGCAAACTGCATTGCGCAGTCCTTCAGCGCTTCCCATGCGGGCAGACCGGGGCAGATCTCTGCCACATGCGCCGGGTAGGCGATGCCTTCGCGGGCGTTCAGCTCCAGGTCGCCCAGTTCGACGACAGTGCCCTCTTCAATCTTCTTGGCGTATTCGTCGGAGACATTGGAGGACCAGATTTCCAGTGTCGCGTGGATGTCGCCGTCGGCAATTGCCTGGAACTGGTTCATCATGCCGGCCGAGACATACTCCACATCATAGCCCGCCGCCTTGAGCATCTCACCGGCGATATGGGTGGTCACATGCTGGCCGGTCCATTCGTTCACCGCCAGCTTGATCGGCTTGCTGGTGTCGCCCAGCTCCGCCGCCGAGGCGATACCGGCAGCCACGGTCATCGAGGCTGCGCCCAGTGCCAGCGCATATCCTTTGAAATTCATCTCAATACTCCCTGTCATTATCCTTTTGCGCCGCCGTTTTCCGGCTGTGGCGCATCTTTTGGAACCCGGCGGTTCGCGGCACCTGCCTGGCCTTACGGCCGGTCTTGTTGCTGTCAGCGTGTGCCCATGACCCAAGTGTGGCCGGGGATAATGCAAGTATTGGAACATATTGCGGCACTTTGTCGAGAAAATGCGGCGCAAAACGTAAAAAATTCTGATTGACGGTTCAAGTTTTTGTGCAAACGGACAAGATCCGGAATCACTCCGGGCCGCCGCCTCCGCTGTGCCAAAGCTGCTTACCGCAGGCCCGGCTCCGCCATCAAGCCGTCTGCAGACAGCAAAAAGCGCCCCCGCACCGGCGGGAGCGCTGAAAACGTTCCTAAAAGCCCAAAGCTCAGGAGCGGCCCTTGCCGGTGGCCTCCTCAACAACCGGCATCCACTTGGCGCGGTTCACCGCCAGCCAGCCCCGGGCGGCCCCCGCCACGGTTTCACCGCGCACGTCCACCAGCCCGATCAGCGGCTGCTGGTCCCAGATGCTCAGCTCATAGTTCTTGAGGATCTCATGGGCTGCGGGCCAGCGTTCCTTGAAGCCGGACCAGCTCGCCTTGACCACGCCGCCGCGGTAGAAATCGCAATCACCGGTGGCCTTGGGGTTCGGCCCCCAGGACGGATCAGTGTAGCAGGCCGGTTCAGGCTTGGGCAGGCGCACGAATTGCAGCGCGTAAGAAGACATCGCCCAATGCGGCGCCCAGAAGGTGGCGATCACCGGGCGCTTCTCTTTGTAGGCCTGCTGGAATTCCTCGATCATCGCGGCCTCGGACTCGGCCGCGACCACATCAAACGGCAGGTCCAGCGCCCGGATCCGGTCCGCCCCGGGGGAGCCCCAGGATTCCGGATAGGCCAGATAGATACCGCGGTTGCCCTTGCCATCCTTGGAGAAGATCCCCGCACAGTCGCGCAGCGCCTCCCAGTTGGGCAAGCCAGGGCACATCTGCGCCACATAGGGCGGGAAGACCACGCCGTTGCGCGCATCCAGCCCCAGATCGCCCAATTCTTCCAACCGGCCCGCGTCCCGCGCGGCGGTGTATTCGTCAGGGTCGCTGCTGGTCCAGATCTCCACCATGGCATGAAGTTCGCCAGTGGCAATCTGCTCGTACAAGGCGCTCTGATCCGCCTCGACATACTCGACGGTATAACCCGCCTCTTGCAGCATGCCGCCCGCGATATAGGTCGACAGGCGCTGGCCGGTCCAGTTGTTCAGCGACAGGCGGATCGGCGTCTCCGCATCCCCCATATCGGCTGCTTCGACGGCCCCCGAAACCGCCAGCGCCGCCAGCGCTGCCGCAAACGCTTTGACTTTCATTGGCATCACTCCCGTACTGCCGGTCTACCCACGTGCCGCGCTCTCAGGCGCAGCTCCGGAACCGGCATAGCAGCGGGACATTGACAAAGATTAACGCCGCGCGGAAACGGCGGCGCCAAAGAATAGAAAAAAGCCTAAAACTTGCTTCAAGCGCGCGTTGCACCGCCGGAACAACGCAACTGGATCAGGCCGTGCGCCGGGCCACCAGCAGCACCGGATCATAGGTCAGAGGAAGCTTGCCGCCCTGGCCGAACTGCGCCCGGTAGGCGTCCTCGAAATCCCGCAGACGCCGGCGGCTCCAGCTTTGCTGGGCGTGACCGTTGACGCCGGTCTGGCGCAGATGCCTTAGCAGCGCCAGCGCGCTATCGAACTCCAGCACCACAGGTGCTTGGGCGGCCGCCACGAGGTCCAGGCTGCCGGGCAATACCGCCCGCCACTCCCCGGCATCCAGGTAGCTGGGCGCGGCGGCGGCTGAGCCCAGAGCCGCCAGCTCGCGGAACTGGCCGCGGCCAAAGCCCGACAGCGCCAGCCAGCCCCCGGGTTTCAGACGCGCTGCCAGCCGCGCTGTCAGCGCAGGCAGGTCCGGGATCCACTGCACGGTGGAGGCCGAGGCGATCAGATCCAGCTCCTGCGGCAGCGGCAGGCTTTCCACCGGCCCGGCCTCGAACCGGGTTTGCGCAGGCGCAGCGTCACCCAGTTCCTGCAACGCAGAAGCCGCCTCCGGCACCAAGTCGTTCAGCAGCAGACTGCCGATTTCGAAACGCTGCACCAGCTGCCGGGTCAGATGACCGGTGCCGCAGCCGAATTCCAGCGCCGCCCCGAATTGCCCTGGCGCGCCCTCAGCCTGCAGCATCCGCGCCAGCTGAGCAGCGATATCCGCCTGCACCGAGGCGTTGCGGTGATAGCTCTCCAGCCCGCGGCGGAAGCTTTGCCGCACCCGCGACCGGTCAAGCTGCGGAGGCATCATGTCTTTCATTGCAACAGCGCCTCCCAGGTCTCGAACTGGCTAAAAGGCGCGTGTGGCGCGTCGATCTGGCTGACCGCCTGCCCCGCCCAGGCCCGCGCCAGATTGGCGGGCGGAAAAATCTTGTCACCAGAGCTGATCCAGATCCAGTCAAACCGCGTTTGCGGTGCGTCGCCGCGGCGCTCCACTGCCAGCAGCTCCGCCCGGAGCGCGTCCACATCCACCGGCTCGGGGGGCTGCGGCTGCCCGAAAACGCGGGTCAGAAAGCTCTGAAAGCTTTCCAGGCTCAGCGTCTCGGCTGTCTTGCGGAAGACCGCGGGCGGAATACCCGCACTGCGGTTCACCGGTTTCAGGCTGCCGTTCACCGCCACCTTGCGGTGGAACGGATCGGACCGCCCCTGCTGCCAATGGCCATAGGCCGCGACGCCAAAGGACCAGGCCAGCAGGCTTACATGGTCATAGGCAGACAGATCCGGCAACTCCGCGTTCAGATCGCTGTAGCCGCTGGCAAACAGAATATCCTGCGGGCCGTCGAGGTGCCAGAACACCTCCGGCCCCACAGCCCAGCCGCCAAAGACCACGATGGCCTCGGCTGCCTGGTTCTGTTTGATCCAGCGGAATTCCATGGTTACAGCTCCCGCGCCAGCCGAAGCATGCCGGCGGTGATCTGGCTCAGCTGATCCGGTGAGGTGATGAAGGGCGGCATGGTGTAGATGTTGCAGCCGAAGGGCCGCAGGAACACACCCATCTCATGCGCGCGGGCATGGGCCTCGTCCGCCGAAACCCGGTGCTTCATCTCGATCACGCCAATGGCCCCCAGCACCCGCACGTCCGCCACGTTGGGAAGATCGCGCGCCGGGGCCAGTTCCGCCTCCATCTGCTCGCCGAGTGCGGCCACGGTGCCGCGCCAGTCCTGGCCCGTGAGCAGGTCAAGCGACGCCTTGGCCGCAGCACAGGCCAGCGGGTTGCCCATATAGGTCGGCCCGTGCATGAACAGGCCGGGATTGCCGCCGCCGATACCCTCCGCCACGCGGTCATTGGTCATGGTGCAGGCGAAAGAGATATGCCCGCCCGTCAGCCCCTTGCCAAGGCAGATGATATCCGGCTCAACGGTGCTGAAGTTGGTGGCAAACAGTTCCCCTGTGCGGCCAAAGCCGGTGGCGATCTCGTCAAAGATCAAGAGGATACCCAGTTCATCACACAAGGCACGCGCCTGGTTCAGGTATTCCGGATGATAGAAATACATGCCGCCTGTGCCCTGAACGACGGGCTCCAGGATAAACGCGGCGATCTTCTGCGCATTGGCCTCTAAGACGGCGCGCAGTTCTCCCAAACCGTTCCGTGCCGGATCGTCGACCCACGCCTCATGGATGCGGACCGGCGGGCGGGAGACGAAATGCTGCACGCTCAGCGCGCCTTGGAACAGGTGGTGCATGCCGGTGTCCGGATCGCAGACGCTCATCGCCTTCCAGGTGTCGCCGTGATAGCCGGAGCGGATGGTGGCAAACTCCTTGCGCTCCGGCTGGCCAATGGCGTGCTGGTACTGCACCGCCATCTTCATCGCCACTTCGACCGAGACCGAGCCAGAGTCGCAGTAGAAGATGCGGGTGAGGCTGTCCGGCGTGATCTCCAGCAGCTTGCGGCCCAGGTCGATTGCCGGGTCATGGGTCAGCCCGCCAAACATCACATGCGGCAGGGTGTCGAGCTGATCGTGAATCGCCTTGGTGATCGCCGGGTTCTTGTGGCCGTGCATCATGCACCACCAGGACGACATGGCGTCGATCAGCCGGGTGCCGTCATCCAGCGTGATATGCACACCCTCGCTTTCCTTCACCACGAAGGTCGGGCCGGGTTTGGCGACATTGGTATAAGGATGCCAGAGGTGCCGCTGGTCGAATTCCAGCTGGCTGAGGTCAGCGGCGCTCATGCCAGCGCCTCCTTGATCAGGTCCATGCGGATGCTGGCCTGAAAGGCCACGGCCAGCGCATCAGAGGTCAGCTCGCCCAGCACCGGCAGACGGCCCAGATGGGCCACTTGGCCGAACTGGCAGATGGTTTCCTCCACCGCCGGTTCCGCGTCGCCGATGAAAGCAACGCCCACAACGGTACAGCCCGAATCCCGAAGCGCTTTCAGCGACAGCAGCGTGTGGTTAATCGTCCCCAGCTGCGTCCGCGCACACAGGATCACCGGCGCTCGCCAGCGCGCGAAGAGGTCAAGATACAGGACCTCCCGGTTCAGCGGCACCATCAGCCCGCCTGCCCCCTCGGCCACCAGCACGCCATCAGCTTCGGGCAAAGGCAGCGCGTCCGGGTCGATCTCCACACCCTCGGCCTCTGCCGACAGATGCGGCGAGGCGGGCAGTTTCAGAAGATAGCCTTCGGGCAGCGCCGGGCGGCCCGACAGGCGGGAGACGATCTGGCTGTCCGTCTCTTCCTCCAGCCCCGATTGCACCGGCTTCCAATAGGTTGCGCCCAGCGCCTGCACCAGGCCGGCCGAAAAAACGGTCTTGCCAATGCCGGTATCGGTTCCGGTCACGATCAGCGCACTCATGCTGCACTCTCCATTTCCCGGGCGAGGTCTTCGAACATCCGGGTGATGACCCCTGCCCCCGTGTTCAGCGTGATCGACAGCCGCAGCCGAGAGGTGCCGCGGGGCACCGTCGGCGGGCGGATGCCGCGGATGTCATAGCCCTGGCTTTGCATGGCGGAAGCCAGCGCCATGGTGCGCTTGTCGTCACCGATCACCACCGGCAGGATCTGGCTTTGGAATCCTTCCAGCCCGCACAGGCGCTTGGCTTCGCCCTGCGCATGGGTGATCCCCTGCCACGCCTGTTCGCGGCGGCCCGGGTTTTGCTGCAGCTCCTGCAAGGCAGCCCGCACCAGCGCCGCGTTCAAAGGCGAAGGCGCGGTGGCAAAGATGAACCCGCGCGCCTTGTTGATCAGCGTCTCGATCAGCACCCGCTGGCCGCAGATCAGCGCGCCAGAGGCTCCCAGCGCCTTGCCGCAGGTGTGCAAGCACAGGACGTTCGAGCGGTGCGCAATCTCATGCGCCAGCCCACGGCCCAGATCGCCGAACACACCCGTCGAATGCGCTTCATCCACCACCAGCACGGCGCCGTCGGCATCGGCCAGGGCCATCAGCGCCTCCAGCGGAGCGAGGTCGCCGTCCATGGAATAGACCGCCTCAACCGCGATCCAGACCTGGCCGGTGCCGCCCTCCGCGCGCCAGTCCTTCAGCACCCTCGCGGCATCCTCCGCGTCGCTGTGGGCAAAGCTGCGTGTCTCGGCCCGGCCCAGCCGCATCCCGTCATGGGTGCTGGCATGGATCAGCGCGTCATAGAGCACCAGATCGCCCTGCTGCGGCAGGGTGGAGAAAATCGCCTGATTGGCGTTGAACCCGCCGCCCATGAACAGCGCCGCCCCGGTGCCGAAAAACTCCGCAGCCTCGGCTTCCAGCAGCTGGTGTTCAGCATCATTGCCGCGCAGCAGGCGCGAGCCGCCTGCCCCCACCGGCACCCCGCGCGCCAGCGCATCTGCGGCAGCGGCGCGCAGCACATCACTGCCCGCCAGCCCAAGGTAGTCGTTGGAGGCAAAGTCGTGCCCGTCCCGCGGCATCAATTGCCGGTAGCGCCCGCGCGTGCGCAGCGCTTCCAGCGATTTCTTATGCCTCGGGAAGGCGCCCGCCATCAGCGGCTGCCGTCGCAGCCCGCGGCCATGGCGGTGATGCCCAGACGGTCAAACAGCTGCTGGTCCTTGTCCTCTTCGGGGTTGTCCGCGGTCAGCAGCGTGTCGCCCACAAAGATCGAGTTGGCACCGGCAAAGAAGCACATCGCCTGCATCTCGTCCGACATATCGGTGCGGCCTGCGGACAGGCGCACGTGGGATTTCGGCATCAGGATGCGGGCCAGCGCCACGGAGCGGACGAATTCGATCGGGTCCAGCTTCTCGACATTGGCCAGCGGGGTGTCGGCAATCGGGATCAGCATGTTCACCGGCACCGAATCCGGGTGCACCTCCAGCGTGGCCAGCGCCAGAATCATGTCGATGCGGTCCAGCTGCTGCTCGCCCATGCCGACGATGCCGCCTGAGCAGACCTTGATGCCCGCCTCGCGCACCCGGTTCAGGGTGTCGATCCGGTCGGCGAAGGTGCGGGTGGTGATGATCTCGGAGTAGTAGCGCTCGGAGGTGTCGATGTTGTGGTTGTAGTAGTCCAGACCAGCATCGCGCAGGCGGAACACCTGTTCCTCGTCCAGCATGCCGAGCGTCATGCAGGTTTCCATGCCCAGGTCCTTGACACCCTGCACCATCGCCTCAAGTGCGGCCATGTCGCGGTCCTTGGGCGAGCGCCAGGCGGCGCCCATGCAATAGCGGGTCGCGCCGCCTTCCTTGGCTTTCTTGGCCTCGGCGATCACCCGCTGCACCTCGATCAGCTTGGACGCCGACAGCTGCGCGCCGTTTCGCGCCGACTGGGAGCAATAGGCGCAATCCTCGGCGCAGCCGCCGGTCTTGATGCTGAGAAGCTTGGATTTCTGCACCTGGTTGGGGTCGAAATACTGCCGGTGCACGGTGTGTGCCTCAAACAGCAAGTCCATGAAAGGCTTGTTGTAAATCGCTTCCGCTTCCTCGCGGGTCCAGTCGGTGCGGATGGGTGCAGCGTCCAGCATGCTGTCTCCTGTTCTCTATACCTGTTGGCCATGCGCGGATGGCGTTTCCAGTTTTTATAGATAATTTTGAGGCCGCCGATCAAGCACCAAAGCTGCGCTGCAGCGATTTGCCTCGCAGATGCCTCCTTAAGACCAGTATCGCACTGAAGATAATGCCAAAAAATAATCTATGAAAATAGCGGTTGACGCGAACCCCGCCCCTCCCCTAGCCCTATAGGCACGCAGGGGAGTCCCGCCCAAGGGACTGAGAGGCGTCATGGTGCGGGGCAGCCCGGACCGGCGGCGCGACCCTTTGAACCTGACCCAGTTGACACTGGCGTAGGAAGCTAGGACGCGCCTTTTGGCCCCTTGTCCCCGCGGGGACAGCCGTTTGAAACGGGCGCATTCCGGTCAAGCAGGCCCCATGCCTGCCGGTTTCCCGAGCCAAAACTCACCTGGTGTCTTTTCTGAGTTTAGGCTTCGAGGAGCACCAAAAAATGAACGTCCCCAACCCCAAGATTACGACGGGCGCATTGCCCGCGTCGCGCAAGATCTACGTCAGCGGCGAGGTCCATCAGGACATCCGCGTGCCGATGCGCGAAATCTCCACCCACCCCACCGCGGGCGAGGCGCCGCTGCCGGTCTATGACAGCTCCGGGCCCTATACCGATCCGGAGGTGCTGACCGACATCCGCGAGGGTCTGCCAGCACTGCGCCGCCAGTGGATCGAGGCACGCGGCGATGTCGAGACATACCAAGGCCGCGATGTTAAGCCGGAGGACAACGGCTTTGTCGAAGGCGACCGGCTGACGCCGGAGTTCCCGGTGAAACCCGCCCCCCTGCGCGGCAAGGATGGCAAAGCGCCGACCCAGCTGGCCTATGCCCGTGCAGGGCTAATCACCCCGGAAATGGAATTCGTGGCGATCCGCGAAAATCAGCTGCGCGAGCTGTCCCCCTGCCACGCCAAACGCGACGGCAATGATTTCGGCGCCAGCATCCCCGACTACGTGACTCCGGAATTCGTGCGCCAGGAAATCGCCGCGGGCCGCGCCATCATCCCGGCCAACATCAACCACCCGGAAATCGAGCCGATGATCATCGGCCGCAATTTCAAGGTGAAGATCAACGCCAATATGGGCACCTCGGCCGTCACCTCCTCGATGGAGGAAGAGGTCGACAAGCTGGTCTGGGCGATCCGCTGGGGCGCCGACACGGTGATGGACCTGTCGACCGGGCGCAACATTCACAACACCCGCGAATGGATCGTGCGCAACTCGCCGGTTCCGATCGGCACCGTGCCGATTTACCAGGCCCTGGAGAAGGTCAATGGCATCGCCGAGGACCTGACTTGGGAAGTGTTCCGCGACACGCTGATCGAGCAGGCGGAACAGGGCGTCGATTATTTCACCATCCATGCGGGCGTACGGCTGCACATGGTGCCGATGACGGTGAACCGGGTGACGGGGATCGTCTCGCGCGGCGGCTCGATCATGGCCAAGTGGTGCCTGCATCACCACAAGGAGAGCTTCCTCTATGAGCATTTCGAGGAGATCTGCGACATCTGCCGCCAGTATGATGTCAGCTTCTCGCTGGGTGATGGCTTGCGCCCCGGCTCCATCGCGGACGCCAATGACGAGGCGCAGTTTGCCGAGCTGGAGACCCTTGGGGAACTTACGAAAATTGCCTGGGCCAAGGATTGCCAGGTGATGATCGAAGGGCCGGGCCATGTCGCCATGCACAAGATCAAGGAGAACATGGACAAGCAGCTGGAGTGCTGCCACGAGGCGCCCTTCTATACGCTTGGGCCGCTGACCACCGACATCGCGCCGGGCTATGACCATATCACCTCTGGCATCGGCGCGGCGATGATCGGCTGGTTCGGCTGCGCCATGCTGTGCTACGTGACACCCAAGGAGCACCTGGGCCTGCCCGACCGTGACGACGTCAAGACAGGCGTGATCACCTATAAGATCGCCGCCCATGCCGCCGATCTGGCCAAGGGCCTGCCGGGCGCCCAGCGCCGCGACGATGCGCTGAGCCGGGCGCGGTTCGAATTCCGCTGGGAGGATCAGTTCAACCTGTCGCTGGACCCGGATACCGCGCGTGAGTTCCACGACCAGACACTGCCGAAACAGGCCCATAAGGTCGCCCATTTCTGCTCCATGTGCGGGCCGAAATTCTGCTCGATGCGGATCAGCCACGACATCCGCTCGGAAGCGCAGAAAGAGGGCATGGAGGCCATGGCCGCCAAGTTCCGCGAGGGCGGGGAGCTGTACGTGCCTGCCGCTGAAGCAGCGGAACCGGCGGAATGATCACCATCGCAGGCGCGGGCCTTGCCGGCCTCGCCTGCGCCTATGAGCTGGCGCAGCGCGGGGCGGCAGTCACCGTCCATGAGCAGGGCGAGACGCCCGGGGCCAGCAGCGTCGCGCGCTTTGCGGGCGGCATGCTGGCGCCCTGGTGCGAACGCGAAAGCGCCGAGGAGGAGGTGATCACCCTCGGCAGCCGCGCCTTCGATTGGTGGGCCAAGGTCACGCCCGTCCACAGGCGCGGCACGCTGGTGGTGGCGCCTGCCCGCGACCGGGCGGAGCTGACCCGCTTTGCCCGCCGCACCACCGGCCACCGGGGCGTGGACGGGGCGGAGATTGGAGAGCTGGAACCGGCGCTGGCGGGACGGTTTGCGCAAGGGCTGTTCTTTGAGCAGGAAGCGCATCTGGACCCGCGGCGCGCTTTGCGGGACCTGACTGCGACGGTGCAGGAAATGGGGGTAGAGATCCGCTATGGCTCCCCTGCTCCGGCCCGCGTCTCGCTGGACTGCACCGGCATGGCGGCACCGCTGCCCGGCCTGCGCCCGGTGCGCGGTGAGATGGCCGTCCTGCACTGCCCGGAGGTGGAGATCAGCCGCACCCTGCGGCTGCTGCACCCGCGGATGCCGCTGTATCTCGTTCCCCGCGGGGACGGGTATTTCATGATCGGCGGCACCATGATCGAGAGCAGCTCGGACCGCGCCATCACCCTGCGCTCGCTCAGCGAGCTGCTGAGTGCCGCCTTTGCCCTGCACCCGGCCTTTGCGGAGGCCAGCGTTGTGGAGACCGGCGCGGGGCTGCGCCCGGCCTTCCCGGACAACCTGCCGCGGCTGACCGCACAGGACGGCACGCTCTGCCTCAATGGCCTGTACCGGCACGGCTTCCTGCTTGCCCCCGCAATGGCACGGCTAGCCGCTGACCGCTTGATACCGGAGATATCAGATGAAGATCATCGTGAACGCCGAACCGCGTGACGTGTCCGCAACCGACCTTCAGACGGTCCTGGATGAGCTGGGCTTTGCCTGCTCTGCCGTTGCCACCGCGCTGAACGGCACATTCATTGCCCGCGGCAAGCGGGAGGGGGTGCTTCTGACCGAAGGCGACCGGCTGGAGGTTCTGGCCCCGATGCAGGGAGGCTGAGATGAAAGTTTACGGAACAGAAATTGCCTCGCGGCTGCTGTTGGGCACTGCGCAATATCCCTCGCCTGCGGTTTTGGCCGAGGCGGTGGCATCCAGCGGCACGGAGGTTATCACCGTCAGCTTGCGCCGTGAAACCGCCGATGGCTCCGGCGCCGGGTTCTGGGAAGGGCTGCGGCAAACGGGCTGCCGCATCCTGCCCAACACGGCCGGCTGCCATTCGGTGCAGGAGGCGGTGACCACCGCCCGTATGGCGCGGGAGCTGTTCGATACGGCCTGGATCAAGCTGGAGGTGATCGGCCATTCCGACACGCTGCAGCCGGATGTGTTCGGGCTGGTGGAAGCGGCGCGGGTGCTGAGCAGCGAGGGGTTCCAAGTCTTTCCCTATACCACCGACGATCTGGTGGTTGGGGAGAAGCTGCTGGACGCAGGCTGCGAAGTCCTGATGCCCTGGGGGGCGCCGATCGGCTCCGGCCAGGGGCTGCGCAACCCGGATGGCTTGCGGGCGATGCGGGCGCATTTCCCGGATGTGCCGCTGATCGTGGATGCCGGAATCGGGCGGCCCTCGGACGCGGCACAGGCGATGGAGCTGGGCATGGACGCGGTGCTGCTGAACACCGCCGTGGCCAAGGCCGGTAATCCGGCAGGGATGGCCCGCGCGATGGCGCTGGCGGTTGAGGCCGGGCGTCTGGGGTATGAGGCCGACCCGATGGAGCGGCGCGATATGGCGGTGCCCTCCACCCCGGTTCTGGGATTGGCGGAGTTTGCATGATGGACCGTTTCTATTTGATCGTGAGCCATGTCGGCAGGCTGGAGCTGCTGGTGCCGCAGGGGGCCAGCCTGGTGCAGCTGCGCATCAAGGATGAGCCGGATGCCGAAGTGCGCCGCCAGATTGCCCGCGCGCGGGATTTCTGCGCGGTGCATGGCGCGCAGCTGGTGGTGAATGATTACTGGCAGGCGGCGTTGGACCTGAACTGCAACTTCGTGCATCTGGGGCAGGAGGACATGGACACCGCCGACTTCGCCGCGCTGCGCCGCAAGGGGGTGCGCTTTGGACTGTCGACCCATGATGAAGACGAACTGGAGCGGGCGTTGTCCTTTGATCCCGCTTACGTGGCACTGGGGCCGGTCTATTCGACACTCTTGAAGAAGATGAAATGGGGGCCGCAGGGGCTGGAGCGGGTGACGCGCTGGAAGCGTATGGCGGGAGAGGTGCCCCTGGTCGCGATTGGCGGGCTGACGCCGGAGCGGCTGCCGGGGGTCTTTGCCGCCGGGGCCGACAGCGCCGCGGTGGTGACTGATATCCAGTTGGCGGAGGATCCAGAGGCGCGCACCCGGGAATGGGTGGAGGCCTGCCGGATCAAGGAGCCGGCATGAGCCGCTATGCGCGCCAGATGATCCTGCCGGAGGTCGGCGCCGAGGGGCAGGACCGGCTGGCTCGTGCCCATGTGCTGGTGGTGGGCGCCGGGGGACTGGGCTGCCCGGTGCTGCAGTATCTGGGCGGGGCCGGCGTGGGCCGGATCACGGTGATGGATGGCGACGTGGTGGAGGAGAGCAACCTGCACCGGCAGGTGCTTTACACCATGGACGATCTCGGCCGGCCCAAGGCGGAGGCTGCCAGGAGGCATCTGCTGGCGGCCAACCCGGAGCTGGAGGTGCAGGCGCAGGTCCAGCCGCTGGAAGCCGCCAATGCCGCCGCGCTGGTGGCCGATGCAGATCTGGTGGTGGATGCGGCGGACAGTTTTGCGGTGTCCTATATCCTCTCGGATGAATGCCTGCGGCAGGGCAAGATGCTGATCTCCGCCTCCGCGCTGGGGCAGGCCGGCTATGCCGGCGGCTTCTGCGGCGGCGGACCGTCCTTGCGTGCGGTGTTCCCGGATCTGCCCGCACAGGCCGCGACCTGCGCAACCGCAGGCGTGATGGGGCCGGCCGTGGGCATGATCGGAGCGCTGCAGGCGCAGCTTGCCTTGAAGGCGCTGCTCAATCACCAGCCGTCCCCGCGGGGACAGCTGTTTATTTTCCGGCTGCAGGACTTGCAGGTCAGCACATTCCGCTTCGACGGCGCCGAGGAGCCGGAGGACACCCCGCCCTTTATTGCGGCGTCTCATATCACCCCGCAGGATACGGTGATCGAACTGCGCGATGCCGCCGAAGCGCCGCGCCTGCCGGCTCCGCAGGCCCGCCGGATTGCCCGCGGGGGCCTGCTGACGGCAGACCTGCCGCGCGAGGGGCGTATCGTGCTGTGCTGCCGCACTGGTCTGCGGGCCTGGGGCGCGGCGCAGGATCTGCGGCAGGCCGGTTTCAACGATCTTGCGCTGCTGGCGGCGGGAGATGGTGCGTGACAATGATCCTGGCCATTGGCGGCACCGACAGCAGCGGCGGCGCGGGGCTCACCCGCGATACGGCTATGGCGGCGGAGCTGGGTGTCTCCGTGCGCCCGGTGGTGACAGCCGTCACGGTGCAGACCAACGAGGCGGTTCTGGCCGTTCACCCCTGCCCCGCCCAAGGTGTTGCGGACCAGGCGCGCGCTGCCTTGGCAACGCTGCCGCGGCCCGGTGCGGTGAAGATCGGGATGCTTGGCTCGGCTGCGGTGGCGGAAGCGGTAGAGGCCGCTTTGCCCGCGGGCCTGCCCATCGTGCTGGACCCGGTGCTGAAGGCAAGTTCCGGCGGCACCCTGATGGCGGCGGACGGGTTTGGCGCGCTGCTGCGGCGGGCGGCGCTGGTAACGCCGAACCTGGCGGAGCTGGAGCTGCTGTCCGGCGTGCAGGGCAGCCTTGAGACCCAAGCCGCCGCGCTACTGGCGCAAGGAGTGCAAGCGGTGCTGGTCAAGGGCGGCCATGGCACCGGGGCTGAGAGCATTGACCTGCTGCTCACCGCAGATCACGCGCCCGTCCCCTTTGCCGCGCCGCGGCTGGCGGTATCGAGGCGCGGCACCGGGTGCAGCCTGGCCACGGCCATCGCTTGCCATCTGGCGCGAGGGGCCAGCCTGCAGGCGGCCTGCCGCCACGGCAAGGACGCGGTGTACCGCTGGCTGCGCCGCTGAGGCGGGCAAGGTCGCTGGCAGACGGTTTTGAGGCCGGTTTCAGGACGGAGCCTGCGGAAACGTCTCCCTAGTGTCCCGGCAGCCTTAACGCCAAAGCCCGGGAGACCTGCCGCATGACCGGAATCACTGCGCTGAGCGCCGAACAGATGGCGGCCAAGCTGCGCGCCCGCGAGCTGAGCGCCCGCGAGGTGCTGGCGGCGCATAAGGCGCAGACAGAGGCGCGGGAGGGCGCGGTCAATGCCTTTGTCACCCTGGACTGGGACGCGGCAGAGGCGCGGGCGGCGGAACTGGATGCGATGGCCGCCGGCGGACGTTTTGCCGGGCCGTTGCACGGGCTGCCGCTGGCGGTCAAGGATTGCTTTGAAACCACGGGGTTGCGCACCACCTGGGGGTCGCGGAGCTTTGAAAACCATGTGCCGGACTATGACGCGCTGCACGTGGCGCGGCTGCGGGCGGCGGGCGCAGTGATCACCGGCAAAAGCAACACGCCGGAATTCACCTTTTCCGGCCAGACCAGCAACCTGGTGAGCGGCACCACCCGCAACCCGCTGAACCCGGAAAAGACTGTGGCCGGCAGTTCCGGCGGCGCGGCGGCGGCGCTGGCGGCGAACATGGTGGCATTGGCCGATGGCTCCGATCTGGGCGGCAGCACCCGCACGCCTGCGGCCTGGTGCGGTGTCATGGGGATGCGCCCGACCTCCGGCCTGATCCCCTATGCGCCGAACCCCGCGCCCTTTGACGGGCTGTCGGTGCCGGGGCCGATGGCGCGGACGGTGCGCGATCTGGTGCTGATGCTGGAGGTGATGCAGGGCAATGCCGCCAGCCAGCCGCTGGGCTTCTGGCACGGCCTGCCGCGGCTGGCGGACCTGGAAGAGCCCCCTGCCCGGCGCCCTGGCCGGGTTGCGCTGTCGCTGTCGCCCTTCGGGGCCAGTGTGGAGCCGTCAGTGCAGGCGGCAATTGCGCCGGTTGAAATCCTGTGCCGGGAGCTGGGCTGGCAGGTGGCGGAAGACGCCCCGGCGCTGGAGCCGCTGCTGGCGCATGGCGATGTCACCCGCGGCCAGTGCGCGCTGCAGATCCGCGCGGCGCTGGAGCCGGACATGGCGCTGGCGGGCGAAAGCTTCCGCACCGCCTGCGCCCAGGCAGAGGGGCGCAGCCTGGCGGAGCTGGTGGCCTATCAGACCACCCGCGCCCGGGTCTGGGCGGATGTGGCTGCTTTCTTTGACCGCTATGACTTTGCCCTGTGGCCCACGGCGACGGGGATGCCGTTCTCTGCGGATCTGCGCGACAGCGAGCTGCCTGAGGACTGGCGCACGGTGACGCTGACACCGCCGATGGAGCTGCCCTCAGTCTCAATTCCCTTCGGCACCTCAGCCGATGGGATGCCCGTGGGGCTGCATATCACCGGGCCGAAAGGGTCGGATGCGCGTCTGCTGCAATTTGCCCGCAGCATCGAGCGGGCGCTGCGTTAGAAAGAAAGCACCGCGCCACTGCCGCCCTCAGCGCATCCAGAAGCCTTCTTTCTTGATCCGGTTGCGGATCGCCTGCTCGCGCCGCGGCAGGTTTTCGCGGTCAAACAGCGCCCGCACCTTATCTCCGCGGCCCTGATAGACCATGCGCTTGATAGGCTCATAGGATTTCAGCACCTTCTTGATCCGGTTCGGTGCGGTGATCTCGTGCAGCAGCTCCACCACCCGGTCGCTCTCGCGCGCATAGAGCAGCGGAAACAGCCGGTAGTGGCAGCTGGTCTCCCCGTCCAGATAACCGGCTGGCAGCGCATCGCGGCCGCCGCCGAAGGAGTGGATTACCAGCGGCAGCACGATCTGATCCAGCCACGGATCCAATGACTGGCCCGTCAGCTCCGGCGGCGGATCATTCCTGACCGATTGCGCATAGACCAGGAAGCGCTTGCCAAAGGCCCGCGGGCAGGCGCCGTAAAAGAAGCCCGCGTTGAAGTAGAGATACCGCTTCCAGAATTCATCCGGCTGGCTCAGGTCGAGGCTGGCCAGGAAATCAAGGCCAAAGCGTGTATAGAGCGACTGCCAGATGCCGGCATAGCCGGGCCCGTAGAGGGTCGGCTTGGGCCAGGTCCCCTCCACCCGCAACGACGCCGAGGGACGGGAGAAGTCAAACGGCACCTCCGCCAGCTCGCCGGTGATCAGCGTGTCGGTGTCGAAGAACACGAACGGCTCCCCTTCCGGCAGCACCTGCAGCGCCTCGATCTTGTTGCCATAGGGGTATGCGGCGCCGAACACCTTGCTCTCGAACGGCACAATCTCCGCGCCCAGATCCGCGAGCACCTGCAGCACCTCCCGGTTGCGGATGCTGGGGTCCTTGTCCCACAACGGCCCCGGCTGCGGCACCGCCACAAACAGGCGGCCGGAAAACCCGGGGGAACAGTGGCGCAGCGAGGCGGCAAACAGGACCGCCTCATACTGCAGCCGGCCCGCCTGGCCGATGATCATCACGTTGAAGGGGGCATTTGCCATTGTTTTCCCCGTTTTTTCGTCTCTGCCGGGCGGCTAGGACTGCCTGTTAAGGCCGCAGGCAGACCTGCCTGCTATGGTAGCTACTAGCCGGCAGGATGCCGTGCAACAGGCCGCCGGGAATTTCGGGCGGCCCTGTGACTCGAAAGGGCGTCCCAAGTGGAGAGAGAACATGATTGATGTGATCCTGGCGATAATCGCGGCCGCGGCGCAGCCGGGCTCGGAGGACGGCACGCAGGAGGCTGCGGCGGTCGCCGCGCCTGCTCCGGCTGGCAGCGCGCTGGCGGCGGAGCCGCAGGAGGCCACCGGCCGCTTTACCACCGCAACCGAGGTGAAGCCGATCCTGGCCGCGACCCTGGCCAATTGGATACATGTGCGCGAATTCAACGGCCAGGACTTGCTCTATGTCACCCACCTGTGGTCCTGGCGCTGCGGCCTGGCGCAGGTGAAACTGGGGGTGAACGGCAGCCCGCTGGAAGTCTGGCCGCTGCCAAAGTGCCATCTGGACGAGGGCTTTCCCAACATGATCAAAGAAGAAGACGGCATGCCCTACCGCAGCTACCCGCTGGGCTCGATCCAGCAGGTCGCGGTTGAAGTGACCTATGATGACCTCAGCACCGAGAGCTTTTCCTTCGGCCGCAACGGCCACCCCCTGCGGTAAGCCTGAACCGCTGGCCGGATCTGGCCGGTTATGGCTGAGCGGCCGCGTACCGGCCTTCCCGGCAAGGCATTGGCAGCAACCCCCGCGGCAGTCTCCCGCAGCGCCAGCAATGCGCGCGGCGGTCTGCAATTCTGCAAGCTTGTTCATTTGCTGAAAAGACCTCTTGCGAGGGACCTGCGAAGGATGCTAAGCGCGGTTTCACAGCTCGGCGCCCCTATAGCTCAGCTGGTAGAGCAACTGATTTGTAATCAGTAGGTCCGCGGTTCGAGTCCGTGTGGGGGCACCACTTTTTCAGCTAACATATTGGTTTCTCTCCGGCTTCACCAAATCTCAATGAGCCGTGGATCCTGCCGGAGACCGTTTCGCCTACGGCTGCCTTTGCAGGTGCCGGTGCTTTTGGCTCCGGCAGCTGATACGCAGGAAATCGGAAAACAACATCCTCTGGCCGTTCTGCGTGCTGCAGTCGGCGGGGCGCGGGTGATTTGCCCGCTTGCTTCCCTTGCCGATGCTGCCGCATGCCGCCAGCGGCACGATCCTCCGCGCGGCCTGCCTGCGCTGCGGCATTGGCGCGATTGCCTTCTGCATCCAGCCATGCTGTTGTGCGCGCGAAAGAGTTTTCAGGGAGACCCACTCATGACCGATGCCCCGTCTTATGGCTTTGACACCTTGCAAATCCATGCCGGCGCCAAGCCGGATCCGGCGACCGGCGCGCGGCAGACGCCGATCTATCAGAGCACCGCTTATGTCTTCCGCGATGCCGAGCACGCTGCGGCGCTGTTCAACCTGCAGGAAGTCGGATTTATCTATTCCCGCCTGACCAACCCCACGGTTGCAGTGCTGCAGGAGCGGCTGGCGACGCTGGAGGGCGGCGTCGGCGCGGTCTGCTGCTCGTCCGGCCATGCGGCGCAGATCATGGCGCTGTTCCCGCTGATGGGTCCGGGCTGCAATGTGGTCGCCTCGACCCGGCTGTATGGCGGCACCGTCACCCAGTTCAGCCAGACCATCAAGCGCTTCGGCTGGTCGGCGAAATTTGTCGACACCGACGATCTGGACGCAGTGAAGGACGCAATCGACGAAAACACCCGCGCGGTGTTCTGCGAGTCGATCGCCAACCCGGGCGGTTACGTGACCGACATCCGCGCGCTGGCGGACATTACCGATGGCGCCGGCATCCCGCTGATCGTCGACAACACCTCTGCCACCCCCTATCTGTGCCGCCCGATCGAGCAGGGCGCGACGCTGGTTGTGCATTCGACAACCAAGTACCTGACCGGCAACGGCACTGTGACCGGCGGCTGCGTGATCGACAGCGGCAAGTTCGACTGGTCGGGCAACGACAAGTTCCCCTCCCTGTCCGAGCCGGAACCCGCCTATCACGGCCTCAAGTTCCATGAAACATTCGGACCCCTGGCCTATACCTTCCACGGTATCGCCATCGGCCTGCGCGATCTGGGCATGACGATGAACCCGCAGGCGGCGCATTACACGCTGATGGGTGTCGAGACCCTGTCCCTGCGGATGCAGCGCCATTGCGAGAACGCCCGCAAGGTGGCCGAATGGCTCGAGAACGATGACCGGATCGACTATGTGACCTATGCCGGCCTGCCGTCCTCCCCCTATTACGAGCGTGCCCAGCAGCACTACCCCAAGGGCACCGGCGGGCTGTTCACCTTTGCCGTCAAGGGCGGCTACGAGGCCTGCATCAAGCTGGTGGATTCGCTGGAGATCTTCAGCCACGTCGCCAACCTCGGCGACACCCGCTCGCTGATCATCCACTCGGCCTCCACCACCCACCGGCAGCTGACGCCGGAGCAGCAGGAAGCCGCGGGCGCCAGCCCCAATGTGGTGCGCGTGTCCATCGGCATCGAGGATGCGGACGACCTGATCCGCGACCTGGACCAGGCGCTGGCCAAAGCCTGCGGCTGAGGCACGGCTTATCCGAATGAGAAAGGCCGGGCGCTCTGCCCGGCCTTTTTTGTTATTCGCTGCCCTCGCCGCCCGGCACCGCCATGTCGAACACCACCGAGACGTTGTGCGTGAACGTCAGCTCCCCGGCTTCGACCGGCATCGACTCGCTGCGGGCCATGTCCATCGCCATCATCGGCCGGGGCCCGCCGCCGCTGCCGTGCTCGGTGATTGTGCGCACCGGGCCCAGCTCCATGCCGGCCGCCTCCGCCAGCTGCTGCGCCTTGCGCATCGCATCCTTGACCGCTTCGCCGCGGATCCGGTCAGTGACCGCGGCAGGGTCCTCCACGCCAAAGGTCAGGCCCTGGAACTGGTTGGCGCCGGCGGTCAGAACCGTGTCCAGCACCGGTCCCAAACGGTCCAGATCCCGCACCCGCACCATCAGCGTGTTCGAGGCCTGGAAGCCAGTGATCTCGCGCCGGCCGCCGCTGTCGTAGGACCGGTCCTGCGACCAGACCGGATGCATCGCGATCTGCCGGGTCTGCAAGTCCGCGCCGGCGATGCCGCTTTCCTTGAGCCGTGCGATCACCCCGCCCATCGCCTCAGACACGGCCGCCATCGCAGCTGCGGCTTCCTCGGCCTCCTCCGTCACGCCCAGGGTGATGGTCGCCAGTTCCGGCGCCACTTGCAGCGTGCTTTCGCCATTGACCGTGATCTGCCGCGGCGCCGCGGCCTCGCTTGCGGCAGCAGCGCCTGCGCTCATCGACAGCATCAGTGCGGCGGCCAGAAGTTTCCTTGCTTTCATTCTCAAAAGCTCCTTTTTCGAATACCCCTTAGATGGGGACGGCAAACTGCCGCCCGCAAGCCCCGGCAGAAGTCTTTTCCTTTAACTCGGCAATCTCCTGCTTTAAGGTCCGCGGCAAAACACCGGGCGCGTCGGGCGGCCCCGGGCAGTATGGATTTGGATGGTTTGACCCAAGGCATGAAACCGGCTTTTGCTCTTTCGCTTTCCGCTGATGGTATTGCGCTTCTCTATCGCGCCGAAGACGGCTGGCGGCACGTGGGCAGCACTCCGTTTGACGCCGAGGATCTGCCCGCCGCACTGGCTAAGATGCGTGCTGACGCGCTGCGGCTGGCGCCGGAGGACGTGTTCAGCAAGCTGATCCTGCCCAATGACCAGATCCGGTATCTGACGGTTGAGACAGGTGAGCAGTCCGCGGAGGAGCGGATTGCCGCCGCCAGGGCTGCGCTGGAAGGGGCGACGCCTTATCCGGTGGACGAGCTGGCGTTTGACATCAGCGCTGACGGCAGCCTGACCCATGTTGCCGCCGTGGCGCTGGAAACGCTGGATGAGGCGGAAACCTTTGCGGTGGAGCATGGCTTTGGCCCGGTGAGCTTTGTCGCGGCACCCGAAGACAGCGGTTTTCAGGGCGAGCCCTTCTTTGGCACCACACGCGCGATCCGCGGCACCGAGGTGGAACCCGACGCCGAAGCGGTAAAGGTTGCCGGCCCGGCCAAACTGCCGGACCCGGTGACAGAGGACGGCAGCGAAGACAGCAGCTCCGAGGCTGCGGCGGACACCCCGTCACCCGCCCACGCCGGCGATCAGAAGCGGCCCGAACCGCAGGCAGACAACTCTGAGCCGGCGAGCGGCGGAGACGCCGCCCTGCCCTCCGAAGAAACTGCGCAGAAACCGGAAGCGGACCCGGCGCAGGAGGATACGCCGGAAACCCCTCCGGTGAAAGCTGCAAAGACTGAGACGCCGGCCAGCCTCCCGCCTGCCCCGCCGCCTGCCGCGCCCGCGGCTGACGTGCAGGTGCAGAACGCCAGCGGGTTCTCGACCACCCGCAACAAAGCTGCCGCAGCCGCAAACTCTGCTGCTCCGCCAATCCCGGCTGCGGTCCCGGCGCCGCAGCCCCAGGAAAACACAGCACCGCTTGCAGCCGCACGGCAGCCGGGCCCCGTGCCGGAAGCGGCGAAACCGCTGGGAGCCGCAGTTGCGGCCAAGGGCGCAGACCAGGCTGATGCCGCCGCGGCCAGCCCGAAAATTCCGCCCGCGCCCGCGGCGCTGCGCGAGTCTGCCCCAGCCCCTGCCGCACCGTCCAAACCCGCACCGTCCAAACCCGCCGCAGACAAGCCCGCCACCAAAGGCAAGCCTCGCTTTCTTGGCCTGATCCTGACCGCCATCCTGCTGCTGTTCATGGCCACTGTCGCGGTCTGGGCCGTGTTTGGCGGCGGCGGCTTCCTGTCTGACGCAGCAGACGGCGGCCGCAGCCTCTCCCCCGCTTCCGGCGGCAGCCAGACGGAGGAGACAGATGGCCAAACCGAACCGCCCGCCCTGGTGCCGCAGCCCGAAGCAGACCAGGACACCTCCCCCATCGCTCCGCAGGTCAGCGTGCTGGCCGATCAGCCCGATCCCGGCATCCAGGAAACCGGGGCGGCAGCGGAGGAGGCTGCCGGCGACGCAGCCCTGGCGGACACTGGGCCGGACCCCACCGCCGAGGACGAAGCCGCCGCAGACGGTGCGGAGCTGCCTGAGGATGGCACGGACACCGCCCTTGTGGACACGGACGCGGCCGCCGTCCAGGATGAGCCGCTGGACGAACTGGCCCTGGCCGCGCGGTACGCTGCAACCGGGATCTGGCCTGTGGCGCCGGATCTGGGGACGTTCCCCGCTGCGCCGCGCCTCGATGAGCTGTATACCGCCTCTATCGACCGCATCGGCAGCGCGCCGGACGCTGTGGCGCTGCCGCAGCCGGAGACCTTTGCCCTGGATGAGGAACCGGGCGCCGTCGCCTCGCCCGCCGCGGCAGGCGCAGATTTCGACCTCGATGAGCGCGGCCTGGTCAAAGCGACGCCTGGCGGCACGCTGAACCCCGATGGCATTACGGTCTACCTGGGCCGCCCCAAGAAGGTGCCGCCGCCGGCACCCGAACGCAACGACCCGGCCGCTGAGGCCCTGGCCGAGGAAGTGGCCCGGAATCAGGTGCTGTCGCGCAAGCGGCCAAAGGCCCGGCCCGCGGACCTGCAGGAACAGACCGAGCGCGCCCAGCTGGGCGGTCTCAGCCGCGCTGAGCTCGCCTCGCTGCGCCCGCGTCAGCGGCCGGCCAGCCTGAAGCCGGCGGAGGAAGAGCAGCTGCCCGCAACAGCCTTGGCAATTGCCGCCTCGGCAGTCCCCCGCGAGCGGCCCGCGAATTTCGCAAATCTGGTCGACCGCGCCCGCCGCAACGCCCAGAACCAGGTGAAGACCGCCGCCGCGGTGCCGGCTGCCGCCGCCGCCGTCGCGCCGCGCATCCCGACTACGGCGTCGGTCGCCCGCCGGGCCACCGTCAGCAACGCTATCAACCTGCGCAAGCTGAACCTCATCGGCGTCTACGGCACTGCGTCCGACCGCCGCGCGCTGGTCCGGCTGCCTTCGGGCCGCTACAAGAAGGTGCAGGTCGGCGACCGCATCGACGGCGGCCGGGTGATCGCCATCGGCGAAAACCAGTTGCAGTATCAGAAAGGCGGCCGCAACCGCACTCTGAAGATGCCGAACGGCTAAGCGCCCGCTCCAAAGAGATTTCCCTTTCCTGCGCTCTCCCCTGGCCAGCATACAGCTGCCGCCGCCGCAACGCGGGCGGCGGCTCCTCTTTTACGCGGGCCGGGACAGGAAGGGTGCAGGCACAGAAAAGGCCGGGCCCGCGATGCGGACCCGGCCTGGGGCAAAAGCCTGCTAGCCGTTATTCCGCGGCCTGGATCTCGCCGTTTTCGATCTGCTCGCGCTCGATCGATTCAAACAGCGCCTTGAAGTTGCCTTCGCCAAAGCCGTCGTCGCCCTTGCGCTGGATGAATTCAAAGAAGATCGGCCCGATCACGGTCTTGGAGAATATCTGCAGCAGGATCTTGGTTTCGCCGCCATCGACCACTCCTTCGCCGTCGATCAGGATGCCGTGCTTCTTCATCCGATCCAGCGGCTCGTCATGTCCCTGCACCCGGTCGTGGCTCAGGTCGTAATACGTTTCCGGCGGGGCCGGCATGAAGCGGATGCCGCGCTCCGAGATCTCATCGGTCGAGTCATAGATGTTCTCGGTGCCGACGGCGATGTGCTGGATGCCCTCACCCTTGTACTTCTTCAGGTAGGAGACGATCTGCCCGGTCTCGCCACGGTCCTCGTTGATCGGGATCCGGATACGGCCGCAGGGCGAGGTCAGCGCGCGGCTCAGCAAGCCGGTGTACTTGCCTTCGATGTCAAAGAAACGGATCTCCTTGAAGTTGAACAGCTCGCCATAGAACTTGAACCACTTGTCCATGTTGCCCTTGTAGACATTGTGGGTCAGGTGATCGAGGTAGTAGAAGCCGACGCCGCGCGGCTTGGACTGCTTCAGCCACTCGAATTCCTCGTTGTAGGGCGAGGTGTCGTAGTACTGATCGATGAAGTAGATCAGCGAACCGCCGATGCCCTTGATCGCGGGCACATCCATGGTCTTGTCATCGCCGTCGTAGGCTTCGGCGCCCTTGGCGACGGCATGTTCGAACGCTTTCTGCGCGTCGGCCACGCGCCAGCCCATCGACGGGGCGCAGGGGCCGTGCTCTGCCACGAACTTTTCGGCAAAGCTGCCGGCCTCGGCGTTCAGAATGTAGGTGATGTCGCCCTGCTGCCACAGCTCGACGCCGGGCTTCTGCTTGTGGCGGCCGACCAGCTCATAGCCCATCTGGGTGAACAGGTCGCGCAGTTCCTGCGGTTCGGGGCTGGCAAATTCAACAAATTCAAAGCCATCGGTGCCAGCGGGGTTCTCCGGCGTGATCTCGGATTTCGGGGCGTTATGCGGGAACGGGCCCATTGCGCGTCTCCTTCATCTGGTGTGGGGACAGGATCAAATCTTGCCCTAAGAATACCGCTTTTCGGATACAGGTTTTCCGCATAGTTTCGCGCGCGCAGGTTGATATGCGCGGCGTTTTCACGGAAAGTGCCGAAAACGCGGAGATTTTGCGCATGCTGGACCCAACGGATACGAAACTCCTCGCAGCGTTGCAGAAAGACGCGCATCTGACGGCGCAGCAACTGGGAGACCTGCTCAACCTGTCGCCCAGCCAGGCCGGGCGGCGGCGCCAGCGGCTGGAGGCGGAAGGGTATATCGAGGGCTATTCGGCGCGGCTCAATCCGGCCAAGCTGGGGCTGGCCGTTCAGGGATTTGTGCAAGTGCATCTGGGCAGCCACGGCCCTGAACAGTCCAAGGGGTTCGCCCGGCTGGTGGCCAGCCAGCCGCAGATCACCTCAGCCTGGACGATGACCGGAGAGGCCGATTACCTGCTGCGTGTCTACTGTGCCGACTTGCAGGCGCTGAACACGCTGATCCACGAGATTCTGCTGCCGCATCCCGGGGTGTCACGGGTCCAGAGCCAGATCGTAATGGCACAATTAAAACGCGATGCGCCGCTGCCGACTTAACCAACAAACAAGAATTTCTATGTAATCAGGCTGCAACAAATATCTCAATCTGAAGTGGAAACTGACGTGTCCTTTGTCGACCGGCGTGTTGAAACGCGGCCAAGCAGCGGCGAGGCTCCCTTTGGCCTCAATGAAGTGTTCTTTTCGAGGACTGACAGCCGCGGTGTTATCCAGGCGGGTAACTATGTGTTCCGGCGGGTGGGCGGCTACCCTTGGGAAGAACTGATTGGCGCTCCGCACAAGGTGATCCGCCACCCTGACATGCCCAAGGGCGTGTTTTCGCTGTTCTGGGACACCATCCAGCGCGGCGAGTTCATGGGCGCCTATGTCAAAAACAAAGCCAAGGACGGTTTGTATTACTGGGTCTTCGCCGTGGTGGTGCCGTGCCAGGACGGCTATCTGTCCGCGCGCATCAAGCCCAGCAGCAAGCTGTTCGAGGAAGTGCGCGGCCTGTATGCGCAGATGCTCAAGCGCGAAAAAGAGCATGGTGTAAAGCCAGAGGAAAGCGCCCGGTACCTGCTCGACTGGCTGGAAAGCCACGGCTACGAGAACTACCACCAGTTTGCCGCCCACGCGCTGAGCCAGGAGCTGATCGCGCGCGACACCGGCCTGGGCAACCAGCCGCATGCCCGCATCCAGGAGCTGACCGGCATGCTGCGCAATGCCGAAACCCTGGTGGAAGAGACCGAGGGGCTGATCGCCGATTTCGACGCCATGCACACGATCCCGCATAACCTGCGGGTGCTGGCCTCCCGGATTGAGCCTTCGGGCGGCCCGGTCACCGTGCTTTCGCAGAACTACGGATCCATGTCGCGTGAGATGTCGGATTGGTTTGCCGCGCATGTGATGGGCAAGAACAGCAACTTCGCCAAGATAAAATCCTCAGTGAATGACAGCCTGTTTGTCGAGGGGATGGCGCGGATCCTGATCGAGTGCGACCACCAGCTGCAAAGGGAGCGCCGCGAACTGGGCGAACTCGACATGGAGTCGGAGCGCAATATCCTCGGCGATCTGGTTCAGGAGCAGGTCAAGCGCGCGCAGGACGGGATGAAGGAGGTCCATCAGGAAGCCGATCGCATCACAAGCGCCTGCCAGATCATGCACCGGCACTTCCTTGGCCTCAGCTCGACCCGGGTGCTGCTCAAGATCGAAAGCGCCAGGCTGACCGATTCCGGCGAAACCCTGGCCGATATCATCGACCAGCTCGGCGGTTTCCAGGAGCGGATCTCGCGGCGGCTGGACCGGATCGGCAAGCTTAGTGAAGAAATCCGTCTCCTCGAACAATAATTCCGCAGCGCCTGCCCCCGGCAGGCGCTGAATTGCCTTATCAGCGCGCCACAGCTGCCAAAGCCATTGCCAAGGCACCGGCGCACTTGCGATACCTTCTGTATGGAAGAGTTTTTTTATCAGGCAACCGTTTATCTGGCAGCCGCCGTCATCGCGGTGCCGCTGGCCGCCCGTCTCGGCCTCGGCTCTGTGCTCGGCTACCTGGCGGCGGGCATCGCCATCGGCCCGGTGCTCGGCCTGACCGGCACCGAAACCGAGGATCTGCGCCATTTTGCCGAGTTCGGCGTGGTCATGATGCTGTTCCTGATCGGGCTGGAGCTGGAGCCGCGCGCGCTGTGGGCGATGCGGCACAAACTGCTGGGGCTTGGCGGCATGCAGGTGTCGCTGTCCACGCTCGCGCTGATGGGCGCGGCAATGGCGATGGGCCAGCCCTGGCACGTCAGCCTGGCCATCGGCCTCGCTTTGTCGCTCTCCTCCACCGCGATCGTTTTGCAGACCCTTTCGGAAAAGGGGCTGATGCGGACCGGCGGCGGCCGTTCGGCCTTTTCGGTGCTGCTGACCCAGGACATTGCGGTAATCCCGATCCTGGCCTTCCTGCCGCTGCTTGGCTCATACGCCATTCCGCAGTTTTCCAGCGATGGCTCCATCCGCCTCGAAGGCGATGACCACGGCGCGGGCCACGGTTCCCTGTCGCTGGTGGAAGGGCTGCCGGGCTGGGCGGTAACACTTGTCACCCTGGCAGCCATCGCCTTCATCATCCTGGCGGGCATCTACCTGACCCGGCCGCTTTTCCGCTTTATCCACGCCTCCAACCTGCGCGAGATGTACACCGCCTTGGCGCTGATGATCGTGGTCGGGATTTCCTTCCTGATGACGCTGGTCGGCCTGTCGCCGGCGCTTGGCGCGTTTTTGGCGGGGGTGGTTCTGGCCAACTCCGAATTCCGGCATGAGCTGGAAAGCGACCTCAACCCCTTCAAAGGCTTGCTGCTGGGGCTGTTCTTCATCACCGTCGGCGCGGGCATTGACTACCGCCAGTTTCTCGCTGATCCGGGCGACCTGATCGGCTTGGCCGCGCTGGTGATCCTGGCCAAGGGCATAGTGCTGTTTGCGGTCGGCCGCGCCTTTGGCCTGCGCCGCCGCGGGTTGTGGCTGTTTACCCTCAGCCTGGCGCAGGCCGGGGAATTCGGCTTTGTCCTGCTCGCCTTTTCGCGCCAGCTCAACGTCATTCCGGCGGCGCTGTCGGAAAAGCTGCTGCTGGTGATTGCGCTGTCGATGCTGATCACGCCACTGCTGTTCATCCTCTATGACTTCCTGTCCAAGCGCATGGGGGACGCTCGCCAGGAGCACGAGCCGGACGAGATTGACGAGGAAGGCCCGGTCATCATCGCGGGCATTGGCCGCTTCGGGCAGATCGTCAACCGGCTGGTGCAGGCCAGCGGCTTCAAGACCGTGGTGCTGGACCACGATATGGAAGCGGTGCAGCTGATGCGCCGCTTCGGGGTCAAGAGCTTCCTGGGCGATCCGACCCGGCCGGAGCTGCTGAAGGCGGCCGGCATCGCCAAGGCCAAGGTTTTTGTGGTGGCGCTGGACGATCCCGAAGGTGTGGTCAAGATGGTGGCCTATGTGCGCCGCGCCTATCCGGACCTGCACATCATTGCCCGCGCCAAGGACCGCAACCACGTCTATGAGCTGTATCAGGCCGGTGCCGACGATATCGTGCGCGAGCTGTTCGACAGCTCGGTGCGGGCGGGCCGCTACGTGCTGGAGAACGTCGGCCTCAGCGAATACGAGGCGGCGCAGGCGGCGCAGACCTTCTATGCCCACGACCGTCAGAACCTGCGCGATCTGGCTGAGCATTGGATCCCCGGCACCCCGGCCAGCCAGAACCCCGCCTATATTGAACGCGCGCGCGAGCTGGAGAAGGCACTGGAAAGCGCGATTTTCGAGATGGCGGAGCGCAAGCGCAAGAAATCCTCGGAAGCCGCAGAATGAAAAAGCCCCGGCACAGGCCGGGGCTTTTTCATGTTGGCATTCGGCCGGTCAGCCGTCTGAAACCCCCGCCTCGGCAAAGGTCGCCATGCCGCTGTGGCAGGCAATTGCGCCTTTTAGCACCTGGATCGCCAGCGCAGCGCCGGAGGCCTCGCCCAGCCGCAGGCCCAGTGACAGCAGCGGCTGCTTGCCCAGCTTCTCCAGAAGCGCCGGATGCGCGCCCTCGGCGCTTTGATGGCCTGCCAGCGTGTGGTCCAGCGCCCCGTCTGCGGTCTGCAGCAGGCAGGCGGCTGCGGCGCAGCAGATGAAGCCGTCCAGGATCACCGGGATGCGCAGCACCCGGGCCGCGGCAATGGCCCCGGCCATGGCGGCAATCTCGCGCCCGCCAAGGCAGGCCAGCGCATCCAGCCCGTCGCGGATAGCGTCCTTGTGCAGTGCCACGCCCTCGGCCACCACCCGGGTCTTGTTCGCAAGGCCAGCGTCATCCACACCGGTGCCGCGTCCGGTCCAATCCGCCGCCGCGCCGCCGAACAGTGCGCAGGCCAGGGCTGCGGCCGGGGTGGTATTGCCAATGCCCATCTCGCCAACCACCAGCAGGTCAGCGCTCGGGTCGACCGCATCCCACCCCGCCTGCAGTGCCGCCAGCAGCTCATCACCGCTCATCGCTGCGCCTTGGGTGAAATCGGCGGTCGGGCGGTCCAGCTCCAGGGCGAGCACATCCATGCGCGCGCCTGCCAGTTTGGCCAGCTGGTTGATCGCGGCGCCGCCGTGCTCGAAGTTGATCACCATCTGCGCGGTAACCTCCGGCGGAAAGGCTGAGACGCCTTGCGCCGTCACCCCGTGATTGCCGGCAAAGACGATCACCTGCGGCGCGGCGATTTCGGGCCGGTCGCTGCCGCGCCAGCCGCCGTACCAGATGGCCAGATCCTCCAGCCGCCCCAGCGCGCCCGGCGGTTTGGTCAGCTGGGTATTGCGCGCGGCCGCCCCCTGCAGGGCGGCCTGATCCTGGGCCGGTGCGGCGGCGAGTGCGGCGCGGAAATCATCAAGGGAGGAAAGCTGTGGCAGCATGTGAAAGCCTCGTTGCATCTGAGCGGGTGACGCGGATAAAGCGGTTGGCAATCTGTTTAACCGCTGGCGGCAGTGCCGCAAGCCCCGCAATAGGCCCGTAAATGCGAAAAAACGACATCCAGGCAAAAGACGTGGCTTTGGCGCTGGTGCTGCTGACCCGGCTGCCGCTGCCGTATCTGCCGGCGGTGGCGTTCCAGCGCCAGGCCAAGGCTGTCTGGGCGTTTCCGCTGGCGGGTCTTGCGGTTGCCCTGCCCGCAGCACTGCTTGCCGCGCTGGCGCTGGCGGCGGGCTTGCCTGCCACGGTGGCCGCGGGGCTGGCGCTGGCGGTTCAGGTCATGCTGACCGGCGCCATGCATGAAGACGGGCTGGCCGACACCGCCGACGGGTTGTGGGGCGGCTTCGACCGCGCGCGGCGGCTGGAGATCATGAAGGACAGCCGCATCGGCGCCTATGGGGTGATTGCGCTGATCCTCGGGTTCGGCCTGCGCTGGAGCGCTTTGACGGCCTTGCTGCAGGTTGCGGGCCCCTGGCCGCTGCTGGCGCTGGCGATGATGAGCCGGGCGGTGATGCCCGCGCTGATGGCGGTGCTGCCCAACGCGCGCGCCGCGGGGCTGTCGCAGACTGTGGGCCGCCCCCGTGCCCTGCCCTGCGGGCTGGCAGCGTTTCTGGCGGTTCTGCTGTCCTTGCCGCTGATTGGTTGGGCAGCCATTGGTGTCGCGCTTGCAATGGGCGCAGCCGCCATGGGACTGGGAGCGCTGGCCAAGGCCAAGATCGGCGGCCAGACCGGCGACATCCTCGGCGCTTCGCAGCAAGTGGCGGAGATCGCTGGGCTTCTCGCCCTCCTCGCCATCTGCAGCTGAGCCGGTCCGGGCATGAAAAAGGGCCGCGCCCTCGCAGGCACGGCCCCTGATTTCCGTGATCCGCCGTATCAGGCAGCGCGGGAGGTCAGCACCTCATCCACCTGCTTGGCGGCGGCGATCTCATCATTGCCGGAGACGGCGGCCACTTCGCGGGTCAGGCGCTCCAGTGCAGCTTCGTACAGCTGGCGCTCGGAGTAGCTCTGCTCGCGCTGGTCGTCGGTGCGGTGCAGGTCGCGGACCACTTCAGCGATCGAGATCAGATCGCCGGAATTGATCTTCTGCTCATACTCCTGGGCGCGGCGCGACCACATGGCGCGCTTCACCTTGGCCTTGCCCTTGAGCGTCTTCATCGCCTGCTCGATCACATCGGGCGAGCTCAGCGAACGCATCCCCACTTCGGTCGCCTTGTTGGTCGGCACCCGCAGGGTCATCTTGTCCTTTTCAAAGGTGATCACGAAAAGCTCCAGCGCAAAGCCGGCCACTTCCTGCTCCTCGATCGAGATGATCTGGCCAACGCCATGCGCCGGGTAGACCACGTAATCATTGGGGCGGAATTCGAGCTTCTTCGACTTGGTCATACAGGTTTTTCCTCACTCACAGCCGGGCGGCACCGGCATTAACGCGAAAAAGCACCCGGCTCCGGCCAGTTCATCTGGACCAGTCCCCGGGACATTTTCTCCGCAGAAATACCGCCCAAAGTGCGCACCGCTTGAGGCGTGCGCCGGGGGCGGACTCCGATTGTTTATGTCTATTGTGCTTGGAGTATATCATAAAAAAGGGCCGCCCGGAAGGCGGCCTGCTGGCGAGGAGCCGTAAAATCCCAATGCAATACGGCGAATTTCCGCACAAATGCGGCACCTCTGCGTGTGGCGGAGAATCAGCCGCCTTCGCCGGGTGCCTCGGAGAAATACTTCTCCATCTTGCCCTCTTCGCCGTCGCGTTCTTCGGCGTCGGGCAGCGGGTCCTTCTTGGACACGATCACCGGCCACATTTCGGAGTATTTGCGGTTGAATTCAACCCATTTGTCCATGTCCGGCTCAGTGTCCGGGCGGATGGCATCCGCCGGGCATTCCGGTTCGCAGACGCCGCAATCGATGCATTCGTCGGGGTGGATCACCAGGGTGTTCTCGCCCTCATAGAAGCAGTCCACCGGGCATACCTCGACACAGTCGGTGTATTTGCAGGCGATGCAGTTTTCCGTCACGACATAGGTCATAGTACCGAGTCCCGTTATCCGTTTGCGCCTAGCTAATCCAGACCGGCCAAGGCTTCAAGCCGTCAAAGGGTATCCTGCTTGCGAGTAAGATCAAGCGCCCTGCGGGCTTTTTTGTCCGGGCGGCCTTTTCCTTCGAACTTGGGGTTGGCCGGAACTTTTTCCTGCTTTTCCGTCATGTCAAAGTACAGCGCCTGCGCTTCCGGTGCCGGGCCGCGGCGCTCGCCGATGGACTCAATGCGGACCACGCGGATCATCTTGCCCTGGGCAAAGGTCAGAACGTCCCCGGGGGAGACGTTCTGAGCCGGTTTCAATGCCTTGGCGCCATTGACGCGCACATGGCCCGCACCGACCTGTTTGGCGGCAAGGCTGCGGGTTTTGAAGAACCGCGCATACCACAGCCACTTGTCGATGCGGATCTTGGGCGCGCCTTCGGCCATGGCCGGGTCAGTCGCCCTGTTTCAGCCCCATCAGCGCAGCGGCAAAGGGGTTGTCCGGGTCGATCTGTTTTTCCTTCTTGGCGGGACGCGAGGAATAAGTCTTGGCGCCCTTGTCCTGGCGCGGACCGCCCTTGCGGCCCGGCTTGCCGCGGCCTCCGCCTTCGCCGCCGCGCGGCTTGCCCTTGCCGCCAGGCTTGCCTTCGCCCTGCGGACGGCGGTTCTGCTGGCGCTGGCCGCCTTGTCGGCCGCCACGGTTGCCGCCCCAGGTGAAGGTATAGAAGACCTCCATTTCGGGTTCGTCCACCACGGCATCGGCAGCTTCGCCAACCGGGGTTTCATCGGCAGCGGTTTCCGCAACCGGCGTCTCTGCCACTGGCTCGGCCGGTTCTTCGGCGATCGGAGCAACGCCTGCATCCTCAATCGCTTCAGTGCCTGCGGGCACATCTGCGGGTGCGGTTTCACCTTCCTCGGCCGGTGCGGCGGCGGGCGTGTTCTCCACCTCAGCGGCGGCGTCCATCACCGGCTTGTCTTCGGACGGGGTTCCGGTTTCGGTTACCACGGCGTCCACCGGCTTCACCTTCTGGCGCTCGCCCTTCTCGGCCTTGTAGCCGAGGCCCTGCATCAGGTCGGCGAACTGCTCCAGCGTCATGCCGGTGATCGACAGCATGTCGGCTTTGGCTTCAAAGCCGCCGCGGCTGTCTTCGGCGCGCAGCATGTCGGCCAGGCGCTCCAGCATGTCGATGCGGATCATCCGCTCGCCTGCGGCACGGTAGCCGCACATGGTGTCGTAACCTTCCGGCGCGTCCTTGATCGACGGCACGGTGACCAGTCCCGGGGGCGGTGCTTCGGGGAAGTCCTGCAGGCCATTGGCCAGCGACCACAGCACCAGGCGCAGACGGGTCGGTGCGGGTTTCAGGAGCAGCGGCATGAAGATGGTGAACTGGCCGAACCGGATGCCATGCTTGCGCAGCGCGCCGCGGGCGTCCTGATCCAGGTCCTTGACCTCTTGCGCAACGCCTGCACGCGGCAGCACGCCGAGGTTTTCGACCATCCGGAAGGCAAAACCGCGGGCCAGGCCTGACAGCTCCTCGTCCTTCTGCAGGTTCAAGAGCGGTTCGAACAGCGCGTTGATCTTGCGGGTGATGAAATGCAGCAGGCGGCGCTCCACCTTCTGGGCAACATCCGGCCCGGCGGCGTCATCGACGAACACCTCGATCTGCGGGCTCAGCGCGTCCGCGCCGGCCACCAGCTTGCCCACCGCGTCGCCGCCCCACATCAGGCCGCCTTGCTCGGTAAAATCGATCTCGGTATCGGGCGCGTTATAGAACCGGTCCGCACGCAGATGGAATTGCGGCGCCAAAGCCTGCAGCGAGGCCGCTTTCAAGGCTTTTGCCTCAGCACCCTGCGCACCTTTGTCCGGGCTGAACCGGAACCCTTCCAGACGGCCGACGAATTCGCCTTCGACCGTCACTTCACCCTTGTCATTCACTTCGGCCAAAAGGGCCTCCTTCTGTTTGAGCCGGCGCAGAAGCACGGATGTGCGCCGGTCCACAAATCGCTGAGTCAAGCGCTCGTGCAGCGCGTCTGACAACCTGTCTTCTACAGCGCGCGTCTCCCCGCGCCAATGGCTTTCGTCACGCAGCCAGCCATTCCGCTGCGCGACATATGTCCACGTCCGGATAAATGCCAGACGTTTGGACAGGGTATCGATGTTGCCGTCGGTCCGGTCAATCCGCTTGATCTGGCGAGCCATCCAGTCGTCCGGCACCACGCCGCCGCCGTGCAGATGCTCAAATATAACGCCCAGAAGCGAAGAATGTTCCGCATGGCTGATGCCGCGGAAGTCGGGAATCCGGCAGACGTCCCACAGCAGTTTCACAGATTGCGCATTGGTTGTGCGGGCGATGATGGCGGATTCCCGCGACAGCATTTTCAGCGCGCCCAGGTCGTCGGCCTCGCGCGCCTTGATCAGGTGCTCGTTCGAGGGGCTTGATTCGAGCGAGTTGATCAGCGCCTCGACGGTGCCGAACTGCAGGTCCGCAGAGCGCCAGTTGAGCTTTTTCAGCGGCGTGAACTGGTGGTTCATGATCGCCGAGGCGGTGCCCTCGTCCAGCGGCCGGGCGTCGCCGGTGACGCCGAAGGTGCCGTGGCTCATCCCGCGGCCCGCGCGGCCTGCGATCTGCGCCAGCTCATTGGGGGCCAGCTCGCGCATCCGGCGGCCGTCGAACTTGGTGGTGGAGGAAAACGCCACGTGGTCGATGTCGAGGTTGAGCCCCATGCCGATGGCATCGGTGGCAACCAGATAGTCAACCTCGCCATTCTGGTAGAGTGCCACCTGCGCATTGCGCGTCCGCGGGGACAGCGCGCCCATCACCACTGCCGCGCCGCCCTTCTGGCGGCGGATCAGCTCGGCAATCGCATAGACATTATCAACCGAGAACCCGACGATGGCGGTGCGCGGCGGCATCCGGCTTATCTTTTTCGAACCTGCGTAGACCAGATCGGACATCCGCTCGCGGCGGTGGAATTCCACGCCCGGCACCAGGGCCGAAATCGGTCCGCGCATGGTATCGGCGCCCAGGAACAGCGTCTCGAGCGTGCCGCGGGCGCGCAGCAGCCGGTCGGTGAAGACATGGCCGCGCTCGGGGTCGGCGCAGAGCTGAATCTCGTCGATCGCCAGGAAGTCGCAGCCCATGCCCTCCGGCATCGCCTCCACGGTGCAGATCCAGTACTGCGCCCGCGGCGGCACGATCCGCTCCTCGCCGGTGACCAGCGCCACAACGGACGGCCCGCGGGCGGCGACCACCTTGTCGTAAACCTCGCGCGCCAGCAGACGCAGCGGGAATCCCATGGTCCCGGTGCGGTAGCCGAGCATGCGTTCGATGGCGTAATGTGTTTTGCCGGTATTGGTCGGGCCCAGGACGGCCACGATCCGCGATGCGCTTGCCATTGCTTCAGCCCCCGCCCCCGAAAGGGCTTAGAGTTCCCTGCCCTCGACAGAGGGCTTCAGACGTTCGAGGGCGCTGCTTACTTCCTCGTGATGCGGATGTATAGCCTTGGCGCGCCGGTAGGCCTGATAGGCGCGCTCAGGCTCGCGGAACTGTTCAAAAAGCGCGCCCAGCGCATAGATGGCGTTGTAATCCTTGGGGTTCAAGGCCAGCGCCCGTTCCAGGTCGGCCACCGATGGCCCGTAGAGACCAAGCGCGAAATAGACCCGTGCACGCTCGTACCAGCCGCGGGCGAACCCCGGCGCGTGGTCGGTCAGCGCCGTCAGATGCTCTGCCGCCTGCTGCAAGTCTCCGCGCTCCATCGCATCGGTGCCGCGCCGCAGCAGCAGGTCCATCGACGGCGAGCCGCTCTTGGCCCACAGCGCTTGCAGCTCGCGGTCTATTGCCGCAGCCTCTGATGCTTCGGCCATCGCGAGGTCCTGCAGCAGCACATCGGCCGACAGGCCCTGCGCAAGCCCCTGGCCAGGCAGGGACAGCGCGGCTGCGGCGGCCGTTGCCGCCACGATAGCTTTGAGCTTTGGGAAATTTCTCCGCATGATGCCTCCAGTGTAATCCCGCGCGCTGCATTTTCCAGTATTGGATGCACATGCTTCACAGGTTTGTGCTATAAGCGCGCCAAACAGATTGAGGACCGATATGAGCGTTACCCTTGAACAGGCGGCAGAAGCCCTGAACGGCAAGCTGGACGCAGGCGAATTCGATTCCACCGCCAAGTTTCAGATCGAAGACCTGGGCGCCATCATGCTGGACGGCGCCGGCGCGCGTGTCGGCGACGAAGAGGCGGATGTGACCATGACCGCAGATGCCGACACCTTCCAGTCGATCCTGGACGGCGAGCTGAACCCGACTGCCGCCTTCATGTCCGGCAAGCTGACAATCGACGGCGACATGGGCGCTGCGATGAAGCTGGCCTCGGCCCTCGCCTGATGGACGGCGCCCCGGTGGAGCTGCAGCCGGCGCCCCTGTACGCGGAGATCGCGCAGGGGCCTGCGGACGGCGCAGCCCATTGGGTCCAGACCTCAGATGGCCTGCGCATCCGTGCGGGCCATTGGCGGCCTGAAGGGACAACCAAGGGCACGGTCCTGCTGTTCCCCGGGCGCACCGAGTATATCGAGAAATACGGGCTGGCCGCGGCGGAGTTTGCCGCTTGCGGCTATGCCACCCTCACCGTTGACTGGCGCGGCCAGGGGCTGGCCGGGCGGATGCTGGCCGAACGGCGGCTGGGCCACGTGGGCCATTTCACCGATTTCCAGAAAGACGTGCATGCGCTCGCAGCGCTGGCTGAACAGCTGGACCTGCCCCGGCCATGGTTCCTGGTTGGCCATTCCATGGGCGGCGCCATCGGCCTGCGGGCGCTGATCGAGGGCTTGGACGTCAATGCCTGCTGCTTCACCGGCCCGATGTGGGGCATCCAGATCCCGCCGCTGATGCGCCCGCTGGTTCGTGTGATAAGCGGCATCGCCCCCTATCTGCGCCTGCAGGAGCGGCTGCTGCCGACCACCGCGCTGGAGCAATACGTCCAGATCACCCCGTTTGAGGGCAACACGCTGACCACCGATCCGGAGATGTACCGGATGATGCACGCCCAGCTGGCGGCGCAGCCGGACCTGGCGCTTGGCGGCCCCACTATCCAATGGCTGCGGGTCAGCCTTGAGGAATGCGCCGAGCTGGCAGCAATGCCCTCCCCCGCGCTGCCCTGCATCACCTTCCTTGGCACCGACGAGCAGATCGTTAACGTGCAAGCCATCCATGACCGCATGGACCGCTGGCCCGGCGGCAAGCTGGACCTGATCAAGGGCGGCCAGCACGAGGTGATGATGGAAACCCCGGAAATCCGCACCCATGTCTTTACCAGCATGTGCCGCCTGTTTGAGCAGCACGGCGGCTGACGGCGTGCCTTTGTCCGTTGCCTGTGCAGCGCACCCCTCTTTTACCCGGCCGTTACCCGCCTCTGCCATTCTCCTGTGCTGATCCGCCCCCGGCTGCTTGTGATCCCGCAAGCCGCCGCTTAGATGTTGGGGCAAAGCATTTCACATGACAGGAGCCCCCATGTTCCAGCTTCCCTTCCCCGTCCGCGACGCAAACGCCACAGCCGGTTCCGGCGGCCTTGGCGACCTGCCGGAATGGGACCTCAGCGACCTCTACACCTCCGAGGACGCTCCCGAACTAGCCCGCGATCTGGACTGGCTGCAGCAGGAATGCGCCGCCTTCGCCGCCGATTACGAGGGCAAGCTGGCGGATCTTGACGCGGATGGCCTGCTGGAGTGCGTGCAGCGCAACGAGAAGATCAACAACATCGCCGGCCGCATCATGTCCTATGCTGGCCTCCGCTATTACCAGCTGACCACCGACGCGGACCGCGCGGCCTTCCTGTCGGACTGCCAGGAGAAGGTGACCATCGCCACCACCCCGCTGGTGTTCTTCACGCTGGAGCTGAACCGGATCGAAGACAACGTGATGGACGCGCATCTGGCCGCCAACGCGGAACTGGGGCGTTATGAGAGCGTCTTCCGCCGCATCCGCGCGATGAAGCCCTACCAGTTGTCCGATGAGCTGGAGAAATTCATGCACGACCTCGGCATCGTTGGCGACGCCTGGGAAAAGCTGTTTGACGAGACCATCGCCGGCCTCACCTTCACCGTGAACGGCGAAGAGCTGAACATCGAAGGCACCCTGAACCTGCTGACCGAGCAGGACCGCTCCAAACGCGAGGCCGCGGCCCGCGAACTGGCCCGCGTGTTCGGCGAGAACATCAAGACCTTTGCCCGCGTCCACAACACGCAAGCCAAGGAAAAGGAAATCATCGACCGCTGGCGCGGCATGCCCAGCGCACAGATGGGGCGCCACCTCTCCAACGACGTGGAGCCCGAAGTGGTCGAGGCACTGCGCGAGGCGGTGGTTGCCGCCTACCCTAAGCTGAGCCACCGCTATTACGAGCTGAAGCGCAAATGGCTCGGCCTCGACGTCATGCAGGTCTGGGACCGCAACGCGCCCTTGCCGCTGGAAGACACCCGCACCATCAGCTGGGACGAGGCTGAAAAGACGGTGATGGAGGCCTATAAGGCCTTCGATCCCCGCATGGGCGAGATCGCCGCGCCGTTTTTCTCGGACGGCTGGATCGACGCCGGGGTGAAGCCCGGCAAGGCGCCCGGCGCCTTTGCCCATCCGACTGTCACCAACGTGCACCCCTATGTGATGCTGAACTATCTGGGCAAACCGCGCGACGTGATGACCCTGGCGCATGAGCTGGGCCACGGCGTGCACCAGGTACTGGCGGCGGAACAAGGCGAGATGCTCTCCTCCACCCCGCTGACTCTGGCGGAAACCGCGTCGGTGTTCGGCGAGATGCTCACCTTCCGCAAGATGCTCGACAAGGCCGAAACCAAGGAGCAGCGCAAGGTTTTGCTGGCGGGCAAGGTCGAGGACATGATCAACACGGTCGTGCGCCAGATCGCCTTCTACGACTTCGAATGCAAGCTTCACGCCGCCCGTGCCGAGGGCGAGCTGACCCCGGACGACATCAACGCCATCTGGATGTCGGTGCAGGCCGAAAGCCTGGGCGAAGCTTTTGAGTACATGGACGGTTACGAGACCTTCTGGGCCTACATCCCGCACTTTGTGCATTCGCCCTTCTACGTTTACGCCTATGCCTTTGGTGACGGGCTGGTGAACGCGCTCTACTCGGTCTATGCCGAGGGCGGCGAAGGGTTCGAGGACAAGTATTTCGAGATGCTCAAGGCAGGCGGCTCCAAGCACCACAAGGAGCTGCTGGCGCCCTTCGGCCTCGATGCCACCGACCCCAAGTTCTGGGACAAGGGCCTCAGCATGATCTCCGGCTTCATTGACGAGCTGGAAGCGATGGAAGACTGATGCCCATCACCTTGCGCCCGGTGGCCCGAAGCGAATTTGATCTGGTTTCCCGCATCCAGGTGGAACCGGATCAGATCCGCTTTTCCGGCACTGTGGCGCAGGCGTTTGAAGAGAATGAGGAGGGCGTGGATTTTCACGCCATCCTCGACGATGCCCGCGCGGTCGGCTTCTTCAAGATCGACCGGCTGTATCATGAGACCTATGAGTTTGCCCAAGCGGATGAGCTGGGCCTGCGCGCCTTTATGATCGGCCGGGAGGATCAGGGTAAAGGCTTTGCCACCGCGGCGGTGGCAGCGCTGAAAGACTACCTGCCCGGCCATTACCCGGACCGCCGCGCGGTGGTGCTGACGGTCAACCTGCAGAACCCTGGCGCCGTCCGCTGCTACCTGAAGGGAGGCTTTGCCGATACCGGCGGCATCTATCCCCACGGCCTTGCCGGCCCGCAGCACATCCTTCGGATGGACCTGGCGCGCGCCTGAAGCCAAAAGCTGCATCCGCGCGCGGGTCAGCCACCGGAAGCAGCAAAACAGGATACCTCTCAAAGTCACATTCTCGGAAAACCAGTCAATTTGTGGTATAGTAACGCAGTTCACTAGTTTGAGGGGATAAGTGATGTCATTGCTCAGAAACATCAGCGTAATAGCATCCGTTCTTGCAGCAACCGCGGTGTTTGCCGCTGGTCCTGACCGGAAGAATGCTGTCAGCGGTCAAACAGTTGCAGAACTGTACGCGGGAAAAACGTGGGTCTGGAGCAAAGGCGGGTCCTACTGGGGGTCTGACGGCAAATTCCAGGCGGTATGGAAAGAGAGTGTCGGAATTGGCAGGTGGTATGCCACCACCAGGGGAAACCTCTGCTATGAAGCCGTTTGGTACTACGATGACGGCGGTAAGGTCGGCGAGGAGCCGGAAAAGAAATGCTGGCGGCACGTTGCAGACAGCCAGGGGCGCCTGTGGAAGCACGACCAGAAAAAGAATGAGTGGTACCGGACCAAAAAAGAGTTCGCCGAACGGGTCAAGCCAGGCAACAAGATTGGCAGGCAGGTCCGCAAGCTTCGTAAGAGATACGGCGTCTGACCCCCGGCAGGCTCCACGGGTCACGCTCCGAAAAAGGCTACCAGCAGCTGCGAATTTCTGAATTGACGGGAAACTGCTGCTGCCTGAGCTAGCTTGATGCTGCAATGCTACATGCATCCGGTTCGAGCAGAATGAGTGAACGCCCCAGATCAGACCCGCCAGCCTCAGCGACCAGCCAGGTCACCATGCTGCTTGGGCTTGCTGGCTACTTTACCGCCTTGTTGCTGATGCGGGGCACTGGCACCGGGCGGGTTGAGGCCGGGATTATTGCGATGCTCGCCACCGCGCTGCCGATGATGGCGCATGAGATCCTGGTGCTGCGGGTATACCGCCACAAGGCAGCCGGGTTTGGTCCGCTGACTGCGCTGCGCTGGCAGCGCATCCACTGGCCGCGTGTGCTGGTGAAGCTGGTTGGCCTGTGCGGCACCCTCGCCGTGATCGCCGCGGCCTATTGGCTGTTTCCGGAGTACCACCGTTCTTTCTACGCGCCGTTCTGGGAGGCTTGCCGCATCTGCATGCCGGTGCTTCTGGTCCTGGCGGTTCCCTACTTCATCCTCACCGATCTCCGGATGCGCAGACCAGAAGACGGCTATTTTCACGCAGGCAACCTGCTCCTTGGCCGCCTCGCCCCAGCGAACAGGGCAGCTTTGCTGGACTACGGCCTCGGCTGGCTGATCAAGGGGTTCTTCCTGCCGCTGATGTTTGTCTATTTCAGCGGCAATGCCGCCTATCTGCTGAAGACGCCGCTGACCGCGGCAGTGGAGAGCTTTCCCGCCTTTGTCAGCTACACCGGCCGGCTGGCGGTGGGTGTCGACCTGGCCTTTGTCAGCATCGGCTATGTGCTGACCCTGCGGCTCACCAATTCGCACATCCGCTCCTGCAACCCGCTGTTCTGGGGCTGGGTGGTGACGCTGGCGATGTATGTGCCGTTCTTCTCGGTCATCGGCCGCAAGTATCTGGAGTATAATGACGGGCTCGGCTGGCTGGACATGTTCGGGACCGGCTGGGGGCTTTGGGTGGCCCTTTGGGGCGCCGCCATCGTCACGGCCAAGGTGCTGTGGGCCTGGGCCAACGCCTCCTTTGGCATCCGGTTTTCCAACCTCACCCACCGCGGCATCATCACCAACGGCCCCTACCGCTGGACCCGCCATCCGTCGTATCTGTTCAAGAACATATCCTGGTGGCTGCTGTCGGTGCCCTTTTTCACCACCGAAGGCACCGCCGAGGCACTGCGCCACTGCTTGCTGCTGCTAGGCATCAACGGGATTTATTTCCTGCGCGCCAAGGCGGAGGAAAAGCACCTGTCCGAGGACCCGACCTATGTCGCCTATGCGCTGTGGATCGAACAGCATGGTAAGCTGCGCTGGCTGGGGCGCCTGATGCCCATGCTGCGTTATTGCCCGCCCAAGGGTCTGGCAGCCGCACCGGCCCCTGTGCCGGAGGGCAGACAAACCTGACCGGATGCAGGCAGCGGTTATTTCAGCTGACTGTCCTTGGAGCCGCGCCGGTTGATGCCGCCGCGCGCCTGTTGCGCGCCATCGCGCTCCTGCTGGCAGTCGATGCAGAGCTTGACGCCGGGAATGGCCACGCGGCGCTTCTCCGGGATCGGCTCCTCGCATTCGGCGCAATGGGTCAGGCTTTCACCCACCGGGCGTTTCTGCGCCTTCATCCGCGCAAGCTCGTCATTGATCGAAGCTTCGATCTGTTCATTCACCGCGCCGTCCTGCGCCCAGCCGCCTGCCATGGCTCCTCCTCCTGTGCCAGAGGATGTGAATGTAGGTACGCACAGGCAGCCTGACCAGTCCCGCGCGGCGGCAATATCCGAGCAAATCTGTCAACTATTTGATTTTATTGCATTTTCCATTGACCGCCTGGCCAGCCGCCGGTACACAGGATGCAGAGATTGCAAGCAAGCCAGAATCACCAGGCCGCAAGCAGCCAGCGCACCAGCCATCCTCCGGGACAGCCAGACCGCCAGCGATGCCCGCCACCAGAGTGATTTCAGCCAGCCACGCGCCAGACTTGCAGCCAGCACTTCCGCCAGTCAGCCCCATCCAGCCTAAGCGCACCCAGCTCCGCAGCAGCCAGGCACGCGCCAGACAGGTTTCCTGTCAGCATCCGCCAGCCATTCAGGTCAGCCTGACTGACCCAATGTTTCGCGCGCGAAACATTGGGGAAACACTGCTGCCGTAAAGCCAGCGCAACCGCCAGCAGCCCGGGGCACGAAAAAAGGCGGTGCCGGAGCACCGCCTTTATACGCTTCTTCGGGACACAGCGGTCAGACGCTGGACAGCATGCCCTTTTCGCTTGCCAGCTCGCGCATCTTCTTCTGCAGCTTTTCAAACGCCCGCACCTCGATCTGGCGGATCCGTTCGCGGCTGACGTTATACTGCGAGCTCAAGTCCTCAAGCGTTACTGCCTGATCCATCAGGCGGCGCTGGGTCAGGATGTCCTTCTCGCGGTCGTTGAGCACATCCAGCGCTTCGGCCAGCAGCTCGCGCCGCGCCTCAAGCTCATCACGAGCCTCGTAATCGCCGGCCTGGTCGGCATCTTCATCCTCCAGCCAGTCCTGCCACTGCATGGTGCCCTCGCCCTCGCTGCCGACAGTGGCATTCAGCGAGGCATCGCCGCCGGACATGCGGCGGTTCATCGAGATCACCTCGTCCTCGGTCACGCCGAGATCGGTGGCGATTTTCTTGACATTCTCGGGGCGCAGATCCCCGTCTTCCAGCGCGCCGATGCGGGCCTTGGCCTTGCGCAGGTTGAAGAACAGTTTCTTTTGCGCCGAGGTGGTGCCCAGCTTCACCAGCGACCAGGAACGCAGGATGTATTCCTGGATCGAGGCGCGGATCCACCACATGGCATAAGTCGCCAGGCGGAAGCCCTTTTCCGGGTCAAAGCGTTTCACCGCCTGCATCAGGCCAACATTCGCCTCGGAGATCACTTCGGCCTGCGGCAGCCCATAGCCGCGGTAACCCATGGCGATCTTGGCCGCGAGCCGCAGATGGGAGGTCACCATCTTGTGGGCCGAAGCCGCATCCTGTTCCTCGACCCAGCGCTTCGCCAGCATGTATTCCTCTTCCGGTTCTAGCAGCGGAAATTTGCGGATTTCCTGGAGATACCGGTTCAGGCCGCCTTCGGGCGTCGGGGCAGGCAGGTTTGCATAATTCGCCATCTAAAGTGTCCCTCCCAAAATGTATAAGGACTTAACATTAGCGCATATGTGTTAGCGCTAAGCCCTTTTCAAGGACCGCTTGTGGAATTCTTCTATGTTAGCTCCGGCGTGGCGGTCTGTGAATTGCATCACAGGGAAGAACACAACTATTTGCTGGTAATTTACTGCCGCAAAGCCGCCAGCAAATCAGCCATATCCTGCGGCAGCGGCGCTTCGAATCTGAGCGGCTCACCGGTGACCGGATGCGCAAATCCCAGCACCGCAGCATGCAATGCCTGGCGCGGGAAGGCCTGCACCGCAGCCTGCGCCGCCGCGCTCAGCACCTTGGCAGGCAGCTTGCGGCGGCCGCCATAGGTGGGATCGCCCACCAGCCCGTGGCCGGCATGAGCCATATGCACCCGGATCTGGTGGGTGCGGCCGGTTTCCAGCCAGCACTCGATCAGCGCCGCGCAGGGGGGATTGCCGAAACTTTCGCAGATGCGGGCGCGGGTCACCGCGTGGCGCCCGCCCTGAAACAGAACGGCCTGGCGCTGCCGGTCGGTCTTGTGCCGGGCCAGCTGAGTGGTGAGCTTGAGGATATTGCCGGGCTCAAAGCTCGCGCCCTTGACGCCGCGCAGACGCGGGTCGTTGCCGTCCGGAACCCCGTAGCAGACCGCCTGATAGTAGCGTTCCACCGTGTGTTTCTCAAATTGCGCAGCCAGCCCCTGATGCGCGGCATCGGATTTGGCCACAACCAGCAGACCGCTGGTCTCCTTGTCGATGCGGTGGACGATACCAGGGCGCTTGACCCCGCCGACACCCGACAGGTTGCCGCCAAAGTGATGCAGCAGCGCGTTGACCAGTGTGCCCGAGGGCGAACCCGGCGCCGGATGCACCACCATGCCCGCGGGCTTGTTGATGACAATCAGATCGTCGTCCTCAAAAACGATCTCCAGCGGGATATCCTCGGGGCCAATATGGCTGTCTTCGGCTTCTTCCACCTCGATCGCAATCTGCGCGCCCTCGGCGATCTTCGCCTTGGGATCCCTCACCACGGCGCCGTCCACCGTCAGCGCCCCCTCCTCGATCAGCCGGGCCAGGCGGGTGCGCGACAGCGACGCCTCCTCTGGCACATCGCGCGAAACCGCTTTATCAAGCCGCTTAGGCGGGTTTTCCGCGATGACAAACTCAATCCGGCGGCTGCCCATGACTGATCCTTCCGAGACCGAAATCCAACAGGAACCGCCGCAGATCCGGTTCCTGCGGCGGCTGGTGACCACGCTGACCGTGGTGATGATTGGCGGGCTTGTAGTGATTATCTCGCTGCTTGTCATCCGCCTGCAGGCAAGTGACGCGCCGCTGCCTGCGGAAATTGCCCTGCCCGATGGCGCCGAGGCCGAGGCCGTGACTCTGGGCCGGGACTGGATTGCCGTTGTGAGCCACGACAACCGCATCCTGATTTTCGACCGGGAAACCGGTGAATTGCGCCAAGAGGTGCAGATCACCGACTAAGCCGGCCCGATCAGGACCGGAGCAGTACCTTGTTCGAGTCGATTGCCGCGGCGATTTGGGCGTATTGCGTCTGCCGCTCGCGCGCGGTTTCCGCGCTGCGCAGAAGGACTGTGGCAGCTTCCTCCAATATCCGGGTGGCCTCCAGGTTCACGGCGGCCTGTACAGAGGCGCGCACCGGCGTGAGCGGCCGGGCGGTGCGTTCTGCCGGGTCGGCGGCGCTGGACACGGTCACCCGGTTCCGCTCCGGATCGCGGTTCAGGCGGGCCAGTCGCTTGAGCCTGCCGGAGGTGTCCTTGAGCACGCTGCGCACTTCGTCGTAGTCGGTGTCTTCCGGGATGCCGTCTGCGGCGGCTTCAAGCCGTTCGGACAGACAATCGACCTGCAGAGCCGAATCGCCGGTGGCGCCGCAGAAGGCTTTGGCCGCAGCCAGGGTTGCCAGCAGTTCCGCCAGAAACGCCGCCGAGCCGAACTCTCCGCCCGGCACAACCACCGTGTAGACAAGCGGACCAGGGCTTTGCGCCAGGACGGGCGAGGCGGACAAGCCCAGGCAGGAAACCCCTGCTGTCAAACACTTGCAGATTGAATCGAACATCTCGTAACCCCAACTGTTGCATGAAACTGCCCGCCGGCGGCGGGCAGTCCGCGCAGCAGCGCTGCGCGGCTTCTTGCCGGAACGAATGGGCCGCGGCGCAGCAATGTTGCCCGGTGAACGGCCGTTAACTAATCTGAATTTGTCCCAATCATAAGGTTGTTTATACATGTATACCAGTATCTTGCGGGCGGCTTCGCTCATTATTCCGCTGGCCTTTGCCGGACAGGCGGCATTGGCCCAAGCGTCGGGCCCGGCCTTGGATGAGGCCAAGCGCCGCCTGGCCTGCGGTGCCGGTGTGCCCGTCTCCGCCAGCTATCTTCCGGACGGCTCGCTGCAGGTGACCTGCCAGGCCACAGGCGCCGAAACCGTGACCCAAGCTGATACCGGCCGCATGCCGGAGACCGGCCTGTCAGCCGGTGCCACCGCCGGGGTGGTCGCAGGTGCCCTGTTCCTGGTTGTGATCGCCGATGACGATGATGGCACCACCACTACGACGACAACAACCACCACAAGCACCGCCGATTGAGGCCGGGGCCGGCCGCTGGTTCAGGCAGCGGCCGGTCTGCATCCCCACGAGAGAAACAGCCCAGCCCCGGCAGAGGCTTCCGCACAGGCTCAGCAAGGCCCGCCCTGCGCTGCCGCAAACGTCACAGGCAAATGCGCAAACTATAGAACCGCCAAGCAAATGCGCCCGGCGCTTGCTGATTTCATATTCTACCAAGGGGAGATGGTACCGCCTCCCCGGCTTGAACGGGGGACCTCTGGATCCACAATCACAAAATGGTACGTTCCTTTGCTTTCCTGGACATTACACATCTCTCCAAAAAGCACGCAAACCCATCGCCTTAGCCGTTAGTCCGTGTTCCCGTAGCTTCCAACGGCTTCCCGGCCTTTTGGCTACACTGTGGCTACATGAGAAGACCATAGAGGGTTTAAGCATGCCTCAGATTTTATTGAACGCAAGCGTGATAGACGCGCTCCCAAACCCGGAAACCGGGCAGAGAATCTACTATGGCTCCAAGCTCCCTGGCTTTGGTGTTCGGATAACGAAATCCGCCAAAAGCTGCATTGCTGAGGCCCGCGCAAGTGGCCGCAAGCGGCGGGTTACGATCGCATCAGTCGGAGTACTGCCCCCAAGTTTCCATACATCAGGCTTCCGAGCGGAGGAGCTCGTTACCGCGTTTCCGACCTACAAGCAGTAATTGAATCTGGGCTAGTTGGTGGCGGGCGTGGCACCGCGTTCTGATGCCTTTGAGCGGCAACTCAGGCTTTGTCACCAGTGCCATTCAAGCAGGGGCCGCAGAACGTGCCATACGCCGCCAGACAGGACACGCTTCGGTAACAACGATGGAAAAGCATATCCGGTTGGCGAACCTGTTTGAAGATATTCCGGCAGACCTACTGTTCTGACGAGGCAGCGGCACCATGGGCGGGGAGCTGCCGTTCGCCGCGCAGCGTACGAACGGCAGCTTCGACTTCAGCTTGCGTCCTTGAACTCGGCGTATTCGCCGCGGACTTGGACTGTCACTGTCACGTCCGAGCTGTCGCGGTTGCGCCAGAACCAGCCGTGCTCGCCGTTGAATTCGGCGACGATCTCGCCCTCTGCGCCGGTCGAGCCGCGGCCCTTCTCATAGGTGACCGAGTTGCCGCCGCCATGGCCGTGCAGGTCGAAGTTGACCCGGCCGCCCTCAACGAGCATGCGGTATTCGGCCGTCTGGCCTTCTTCCATCACTAGTTTCCATTCGGCGGAGGCGCCCGGAGCCAGGGTGAAGCTGGTCTCGTCCCGCCACTCCTCGGCCGCCTCGGCGGCGGTGGAATCCTGCGCGTAGGCTGCGCCCACGAAGAGGCCCAGCATCTGGTCAAGCAGGCTGGACTGTTCGTCCACCTGCCGGTCAGCCTCGGCCTCCTCGGCGAGCTGGGTCTTGATCTCGCCCATCTCGGCCAGGCCGATGGCGCGGCCGATGCCGGTGGGGTCGATGCCGTATTCGGCAGGCAGCACCACGGTAACGAGGATCGCCACCGCCGAGACTCCGGCGATCACGGTCGAGCGGATGAGCTGCTTCGAGCTGGGCAGTTCGTCGAGGCTGGGTTTTTCTGCGTTGAACATCTGGATATCTCCTGTCGGTTCAGGCGGCCACGAAAAGGCCGGTGAGCTGGTAGCACACGAGGATGAAGCCCGCCGCCATCATGACGACATTGGCGGTGTAGGCTTGGGCGAAGAAGCGCGGGGAGCGCCGCCAGTAGCCCATGACGATGAGGATCACGGCCAGGGCCATAAGCTGGCCCAGCTCGACGCCGACGTTGAAGGCCAGGAGGTTGGCCAGAAGGCCCTCCGACGCGATGTCGTAGTCGAGGATCTTGGTTGCCAGGCCGGTGCCGTGGAAGAAGCCGAAGATCAGCGTCGCCAGCTTGGTATTGGGCTGGAATCCGAACCAGCGCTGGTAGGCGCCGAGGTTGTCCAGCGACTTGTAGACCACCGAGAGGCCAATGATGGCGTCGATGACATAGGCGTTGATCCCCCAGCCGAACCAGACGCCGAGCAGCATCGTGGTCGAATGCCCGATGGCGAAGAGGCTGACGTAGATGCCGACATCGCGCATCTTGTAGAGGAAGAAGACGACGCCGAGCAGGAACAGGATGTGGTCGTAGCCGGTCACCATGTGCTTGGCGCCGAGATACATGAAGGGGATGATGTTTACCCCCCAGATCTCCTGGATATAGCCGGCGTCGCCCTCAGTGACGTTGTGGGCTGCGGCCTGCGTTGCGCCGAGCGCAAGCAGGATAAAAGTTGTCAGGAACAGCGGCCTGCGCAAAGCGGCGAGGCGCGTGTCCCGGAAGACTGCGGTCATGTTGGTCTCCGAAAAGAATGTGTGGGATCTGTGTGGCGGCCGCTCGGGCGGCACCAGATCACACGCGCGGAGGCCGCTCGTGGCGGTAGACCGGGCCCGGACGCCATGACGGCCCGGCGGGAGAGCCCGCCGCTTGGGGGACATCCCACGCTTCGGCAAAGGAGCCGCGGACAAGAAGCGCCGGGCTGTGGTCATGATCGGCAACATCATGGCTGTGGCCGTGCAGAGCCCAGGCGAGGTCTTCCTCGAACCCGTGGCTATGGCCATGGGTCTCGATCATCTCTGCATGGTCCTGAATGGTGGCAAGCACATCCGGGATGTGGGAGGTGACCGGCTGGGAAGACCAGAACACTAGGCACAGGCAGAGGAGCGCGGCCAGGCCCCGCTGCATCCATTCCGACCATTTCCCGGCAATCCGTGCTTGCACCATGTCCCTGCTCGTGGCTCTCTAAACGCCATCTTGCTTTATCCCCCCTGGGAGGATAGCACCTTCTTATGATAGAACCACACCGGCATGCAAGCCACCCCAAGCTCTCCGCACGGCTGAAACGCGCCGAAGGGCATCTGCGCTCAGTCATCGGCATGATTGAAGACGGGCGCCCCTGTCTCGAAATCGCGCAGCAGCTTCAGGCGGTGGAAAAAGCCGTCCGCAACGCCAAGCAGGCGCTGATCCATGACCACATGGATCACTGCCTCGACGGGGAAAACTCCGAATCCGACCGGGCCGAACTCAAGGCCATCTCACGTTACCTTTGAGGCACTCATGCTGGACATCCTGTCTGACCGCACCTACCGGCACCTGTTCCTGGCCCAGGTTGTGGCACTTCTGGGAACGGGCCTTGCGACTGTTGCGCTTGGGTTGCTGGCCTACGATCTGGCGGGTGACAGTGCTGCGATGGTGCTGGGCACGGTCTTCACCATCAAGATGGTGGCTTATGTGGGGATCGCACCGATTGCGGGTGCCTTTGCGGACCGGGTAAACCGCCGCCGCCTCCTTGTCGTGCTGGACCTGGTGCGCGCTGCCGCGGCGCTGGCGCTGCCCTTCGTGACCGAGGTCTGGCAGGTCTACGTGCTGATCTTCCTGCTCCAGTCTGCCTCGGCGGCCTTTACGCCCACCTTCCAGGCCACGATTCCCGACGTGCTGCCCGACGAGGCGCACTATACCCGTGCGCTTTCACTTTCGCGCCTCGCCTACGATCTGGAAAACATCATTAGCCCGACATTGGCGGCGCTGCTGCTGGCACTGATGAGCTACAATACCCTGTTCCTGGGCACCGTGGCGGGCTTTGCCGCTTCCGCGCTCTTAGTGGTTTCAGTGATGCTGCCGAGCCCTCAGGCCGCCGAGCCGCGAGGGATCTACGACCGCACAACGCGCGGAATGCGCATTTACCTGGCAACCCCGCGGCTGCGCGGCCTGCTTGCGCTCAATCTTGCGGTCTCGGCAGCCGGAGCGATGGTGCTGGTGAACTCGGTCGTTCTGGTGCGCGGCCTGCTTGGCCTGCCGGAAAGCGCGCTGGCCTGGACGATGTTCGCATTCGGCACGGGCTCCATGGCGGCAGCGTTGCTGCTGCCAAGGCTTCTGGACCGGCTTCCCGACCGCCCCGTCATGCTCTCGGGTGCCTGCCTCATGATCCTCTCCTTGCTTGGGCTCGCCGGGGTCACCACCGCATCCGGTCTGCACTGGGGAGGACTGCTTTTCACATGGCTGCTTGTCGGCTTCGGCTATTCCGCGGTGCTGACCCCCTCTGGGCGGCTGCTGAAGCGTTCGGCGCACCCCGAGGACAGGCCCGCAGTGTTTGCTGCACAGTTCGCGCTGTCGCATGCCTGCTGGCTGGTCACCTATCCGCTGTCCGGCTGGCTGATGACACACTTCGGTGCCATCCCCGCGCTGGTTGCCTTGGCCGGGCTGGCGGGAATTGGGATCGTGGCCTGCCTGGTGCAGTGGCCCGGCGGAACGGCCGGGGAAATTGAGCACACCCACGACGATCTGCCGCCTGACCACCCGCATCTGCGGGAACACGGAGCGACCGGGCACAAGCACGAAGTCATCATTGACGATCTGCACCGCAGCTGGCCCATGCGTTCCTGAAATGCTTTCCATCGCTGGCCTGTTCACGGCGGCCCTGGTGGCCGCAACGCTCTTGCCTGCACAGTCAGAGGCTGTGCTTGCCGGAATGCTGATTGGCGGCAGCCACCCGGTATGGCTGCTCCTGGCGGTAGCAACGGCAGGAAATGTCCTGGGTTCAATCCTCAACTGGGTGGCCGGGCGGTATCTCATGCATTTCTCGGACCGCAGCTGGTTCCCGGTATCGCGTGCGCGGCTGGATCAAGCCTCGGCGTGGTATGGAAAAGGGGGCCGCTGGAGTCTTCTCGGGTCCTGGGTGCCAGTGATTGGAGATCCGTTGACGCTTGCGGCAGGTCTCCTGCGCGAACCGCTTTGGCGCTTCGTGCTTATCGTGACCATCGCAAAAGGCGGACGCTATCTTGTTGTTGCCGGCGTTGCATCCGCCGCCGTCTGACGCGGGTCAACTTGCAGTCAGACAGCTTGTGTGAACTGGACGCTTGCAACGAAGAGCAAGATCACCCCGGTCAAAAAAAGCGCGACACGGGATACCCTCGCAGCCACATTCCCGGCATAAGGTAGCGCATGCCCCAAGCCCGCCCGCAGGGCGGTGGCAAGGGCCGCGGTCAATGCCAGCACGAACGCCACGCCAATGAGCATCATGAATGCAAAGGCGATGCCTGCTTCGGTGACACCCCGGGCGCTTGCGAAGGTCATGACGAACAGCGTGAGCGGGCACGGGATCAAGCCTGCAAAGACACCGAAACAAATACCCTCCTGCTGAGAGTGGCGGTTGGCCTTTCCAATCGCGACAATGATCAGCCAAAACCCCACGGCCCCGAGCAGTCCGCGGCTGAGCGCATCGAGGACCGGGGCGCGTCCCACTTCGCCGACGGTCATTGAAACCACCGGCAAGGCGAGAAGCACAATCGCGACTGAGGTTGCAATATGCGTGGCTGAAAGCGAGACTGCCGTCAGCAAGCCGCGGGACAGCGGCGCGCCGCTTCCTGCGACGAAGGTTGCAAGCAGTGTTTTGGAATGGCCCGGCGTCAACGCATGCGCCGCGCCGAAAACGATGCTCCAGGGAAGAAGCGCTGCGAGAGACCCCCAATCGCCTGTTGCTGCGTAAACACGCAGCAACTGAGCGAGCTCAGCCGAGATTTCGCGCTGAACGGCGACAAGCGAAGCCCAAACCGAAAAGTAGAACCCGATGATCTCCGGCATTACCCGACCAGATAGCTGGACACACTCGCTTAGGCAAATAGGACAAACCCTCGTTCAAGCGCGATCCGCGCATGGTTCAATCAGGTTCAGAAAATGACGTTCAACTTTAACGTTCAAGAATGCCAAACACGTAAAATCCCACCCGGCTTGCTCCAAGCCAGGAGTTGAGGGGCGAGGCAATGTCCAGTTCGGCGGGCCGCATCGCGGCATAGCTCGGCCGGAAGCAAGTTCAGCTTAGGGCCGGTGGCGGCCGAGGACACCCAATGGCGAGAGTGGGGGATTCCGCACATTCGCCGCGCTAAGAAGCGGTGTCCAGCAATCACGTCAAACCGGATACAGCTCTTTAATTGTGCAAGCGAAACGGATGGCCAAGGCATTCTTCAAAGGCTCCATGCGAAGATGCCGTACGCGCCAGTGGCGATGTAGAAGCCTTGCATCGTCGTCCAGCCCCACATGCGTTTGCGAATGGCAAGGGTGAATAGCAGCAAGGCTGCCAAGAGGAAGAACACGAACGACAGGACCTCATAGCCTGTGTTGGAGGCTATGAGCAGGGAATAGGCGATGGAGAGAAGCGCGCCGCCCCATTCCAAGGATTTGTTTGCATCTGGTGCCATGTTTCAAACCGTTTTCTGACTTTTCCTGACTGTAGTTTCGCTGTACTAAATGACGCAAATGAATGATTGTCATGAAACAATCGATATCCTGAATGGCTTGAAGGCATGGCTGAGAGACTGGAAATAGATGGTCTGCGTGCGCTTCTGGCGATCGCAACCCATGGCGGCGTCACCCGGGCGGCAGAGCATCTTGCACTGTCGCAGCCTGCGGTCAGCCACAAGATCAAGCGGCTGGAAAGGGCGCTGGATTGCGACCTTCTCGCGCGTCGTGCAGGCGGGCCGCTCTTCACCGAAGCAGGGGAACGGTTGCTGGACTATGCGCGGCGCATGATGGATCTGCATGACGAGGCGCTTGCCGCCCTGGGCAAGAAACCCCTGGCGGGAACGATCCGGCTTGGCATGACCGAAGACACGACCGGTGGTGACGTGGCCCGCATTCTGGGCCGCTTTACCCGGCTGCATCCGGAAACCCGGGTGCGCACGCGGATCAGCCAGAGCCTGACACTGAACGACTGGCTGGCCGAGGGCGAGATCGACATCGCCGTCATGCAGATTTTCCGGCGCGATGTGAGGCCGGGCGACTTGATCCTGTACGAAGACCAGTTGCACTGGATCAAATCCCACGATCTGCGGCTGGACCCGTCCGCGCCGGTTCCCTTCCTCGCCTTTGACAGCAATTGCTTTTACAAACACTGGGCGAATGCCGAAGGCGCGCAGGCCGGGCACCGGTTCGAAGCAGTGCTCGAATGCCCCAGTGCGGCAGGCATCCTGTCTTCGGTGCGCTCCGGTCTGGGCGTTGCGCTCTTAAACGGATTGCACCTGTCGTCTGATCTGGACGTGGTCGAGGGCATCTTCCCCGAACCGCCTGCAATTGCCTACGTCGTCCGCACCCGCCCTAAAACCAGGAACGACGCCGTCCGGGCGCTTGTTCAGGAAATCTCCCGCGAGGTCACGAATGCAATTCCCCTACGCGTTGCTTGACGAGCAGGTTCTCGCTGTCATCGAAGAGCAGGCTGCGCAGATCCTCAGCGAAACCGGCATAGAGCTTCAGGGAGATCCCGGCAGCGTGGAGGCCATGGCCTCGATCGGCGCTCGGATCGAAGGTGAACGGGTGCGCGTGGATGCCAGTCTGCTGCGCGAACTGATCCGGCAGGCGCCTGCCTCCTTCGTCTGGCAGGGAAAGACCGAGGCCGCCTCGGTCACGGTCGGGGGAGCGCGCCCCGTGCTTGTCCCCTTCTACGGGCCGCCCAACGTGCGGCGCGCGGATGGAAGCATCCGCATGGGCTCGCTGGAGGATTACCGCGAGCTTGTGCGCCTGTGCGATGCCTCACCGGCACTGAACAGCACCGGCTTTCAACTGTGCATTGCCCATGACGGAGCTGAGCTGGTGCCCTACAAGGAACTGGCGCGCGCGCATCTGGAGCTGTCGGACAAGCCGATGATGGGCACCGTCCTGTCCGAGGAAGCGCTGCGCGAGGTTGCCGCTGCGGCTGGTGTCACGGATGCGCAGGCAGGCTGCCGGCTGCTTCACCTGATCAACCTAACCCCTCCGCTGGTCTTTCAGCCCAATCCGTTGCGCTGTCTGCGGGCCTCCTCGGAATTGGGCCAGGCCAGCCTGGTCGCCTCCTACATGATGATGGGGGCTACGGCACCTGTCACCGTTGCGGGCGCCCTGGCACAGGGGCTGGCAGAAATCATGGCAGGATTGGCTTTGGCCCAAATTTACCGGCCCGGCACCCCGGTTTTGGGTGGCATCTTTGCAACCCCGTTTTCGATGCAATTCATGGGGCCAGTCTTCGGAACACCGGAATCGCGCCTAGCCCAGCTGGCCGGCTGTCAGTTGGTGCGGCGTCTCGGGGTCCCGTGTCGCGGGGATGGCCTGATCACCTCCTCCAAGATCAATGACGCCCAGGCTGGATACGAAGGTGCCAGCGCCCTGGGCGCGTCGTTAGCCGGCGGCGCGGACTTGATTTTGCACGCCGCGGGCTGGCTGGAGTTCGGGCGGACCGTGGGAACTGAGAAGTTCAAATCTGATGAGGCGATCCTGAATGTTCAGCTCTTGAAGCTGCAAAGCTGTCATTCGTTTGGGCAATTCTGAGTGACGGATATGGGCCGTCTTAAACGTTTGGCAGGGCACTGTTTGGATCAAATTTTGTTTTTGGAAAGTGTGCGATCCGATTGGTTCAGAAACGATGCTCCCTGTTTGCCAGGCTGCTGGATGGTCAACTCTCAAAGTTGGAACTTTAGCTTTGAGACTGCTGGGTGAGCGGTTTATCTGGGGACTTGTGCCCTAATGACCAAGAGACGACTGAGACCTAAGTCTTTGCGAACCTCAGGCATGCAAATATTTGAATGATTCGCCGCAGCTAGAGCAACTCGCGGAAACGAGCTGAGTGTTTGCGCAGCTGCCTAAAGTGTCCGGATTATAAATGTCACAACGATGGCGGATCATCGATGGCTACACATTGGCTACGCGACGCAATAGGCTGCTGTGCAGGGAATTTCTGGAAGCGGTAAATACTTACTTTAAATGAGATTTATGGTACCGCCTCCCCGACTTGAACGGGGGACCTCTGGATCCACAATCCAGCGCTCTAACCAACTGAGCTAAGGCGGCACTGAGGGGGCATTTATAGCACGTCCCAGAGGCACGCAAGAGGTTTTTTTGCCTTTCCGCCGCAGAAATCCCAGGCATCGCGGTTACAGGTTCAGCGGGCCGGACCAACGGCAGGCGCGGCCGCGGAGTTATCCACAAGCGCTTGCTATTACAAGCGAATCCAATTCTGCCTGGAACCGCATTGGTTAAGCGCCCGAGGTCTCAAAAGTCAGCTTCCAGGTCTGTTCCACCAGATCTTGGCCATAGCTGTGGACCGGGCGGCTGCCGCGCAGCTGCCAGCCGAAGGCGCGGTACAAGGCGCAGGCGGTGCGGTGGCTTTCATGGGTTTTCAGCATCATGCCGCGGTAGCCTGCGGCGCGGGCAAACGCCATGCATTCCCGCAACAGCCGCTTGCCCAGCCCCTTGCCGCGCGCTTTGGGCGTCAGCAGGAACAGCCGCAGCTGCGCGGTCTGCTCGTCCTTCCTCATGCAAAAGACTGTGCCCAGCCGCTCGCCGCGGCTTTCCGCCATCCAGCCCCGTTCGCAGCCCGGGTCATGGCCCGCGCAGAAACTGTGCAGAATGTCGGCAACCAGCGGCCCGAAAGTTTCATCAAAGCCGGCCTCGCGGGCGTAGAGATCCTGGTGGCGGGCTACCAGCCATTGCATGTCGGTCGGGGCGAATCGGCGCAGGGTCACATCCGTCATGGACCGAGTGTAGCGCAAACCCGGCTTGCCTTTCAGCGTGCGGCGGGCTAGCACCGGCTGCAATCCGCTGACCGGCTTAGGAGCGCAAGATGAGTATCAATACCGAACGCGACATCGAGGCAAACCTGCAAATCGGCCCCACAGATCAGGGCATGGTGCGGATCTTCATCGAGGCGGGCGGCACCGAGATCCCGATGGACTTTGATCCGGAAGAGGCCGAGGAAATTGCCGACGAGATCCGCGCGGCTGCCCAGGCGGCGCGCAGCATCAAGTGATCCTGCCTGCCTGACCCATTGTGCGCCCCTCCTGGCTGGCGCGCAGGCTCTTGTCCCGGCCCTGTAATCCGGACGGTTGGCCCGTCCCGCATCCCGGCGCGCTTGGGATTGCCGGACCGGGTGCTTCCTGACGCTATCCGCAGCGCGCTTGCAAAGCGTGCTGCCGGGCCCAAGGCCGCCAAGGGGTTCCGGCGCAGCCGGGGCACCTGCAGGCGCGGGAGCGCCCCCTTTCGCAGTCACACGCCCGGCTCTTCGCCCCCTGCCCCGCCCAGCAGCAGCCCGTCCTTGCCAGGGTCCGGATCGCGCAGGAATTGCAGGCGGCGGGCGGCGTCCATGGCGAATTTCTGCACCAGCTTCTTGCGGCGCGCCGGCGCCACCTTATCCTCCGGCGCCATTCGGATGATCTCCGCATCATAGGGATCGGCTATGATCAGGCCGGAGCCATCCGGCAGCAGATCGGTTGGAAACTCCATGTCCACCGCCCAGAAATAGCGGTCGCACCACTCCAGATAGCCTTCCCACTTGCCATCCCCCTGGAAATCGGCGCGGCTGGATTTGCACTCAACAACCCAAAGCTCCCCCTTGGGACCCAGCGCCATCACGTCCACCCGCAAGCCGCGGGCGGGGACGAATTCCTCCAGCGGGGCGAAGCCAAGCGAGCGCAAATAGCGCGACACCCCGCGGGCCAGTCTTTGTCCGGGCTGCAGATCTTCAATCATGGACGCGAATGTGAACAATTAGAGAACAAATTGCAATCCCGCGGTTTTGCCCGGAAATGGCGAAGCCGCGCCGCGCTCCCCCTTGTAACGAAGGACCGGGCAGCTTACTTACGCCCTTGGCGGGTTCTGCCCTTCTCGTGACAGGCAGCATTCCGGTGGCCTTAAGCAATTCCGAGGGAGCTGGCTCTGTTCGGATCCTGGTCCGTTTACCTGGCGCCCACCTGTATATACAGGTCCTCGGGAATCAAAGCCGCACGGTTGATTGGTGGTCCCGCCGCTTCCACCACCCTCTCTGCAAAAGAAAACCGCGCCTTCCGGAGGGGAAAGCGCGGGCAGAACGCCTGTGCGTCGGTTTGCTTAGCGGCGCGTGCGCAGCTGTTGCTGGCGCTGGGACGGCTTTTCAGCGGGCACTTTCACCGGCTGGAAGTCAAGCGCCACCGGAGTGCCGCGGCGGGGGCCGCTGTCTTTCTCAGCCATCGCCATCACGGCCCAGGCAAACTGCACGCCGGCAAAGACGATGCCATGCATGAACCAGAGCAGGAACACCGCCAGAACTCCTGCATCCGAGGCGGTGACCAGCGACCAGAGGTTCATTACATTGAACCACAGAAGCATTGCCACAAAGGCCGCGGCGATTGCAAAGCCGATCACAACATTGCGGATATACATCTTCACCAGTTCAGGCATCTGAGTCCTCCAGAATTGCAAAGTGAGGTTATCAGCCTTTGCGGCGCCGTCCAGCGGTTCCGGAGGAGATGAGCGGAATTTGTCGCACCCCTTGCGCGGCGCCTGCCCCTAACGCAAAAAAGCGCGCCCATCGGCGCGCTTCTTTTCTTTTCAGTTCGCTGACCGGCAGCCTCAGAACGCTTCGGGTTTGGCCTCACGCGCCATGTGGTCGAGCACGGCATTGACGAACTTCGGCTCCTTGCCTTCGGGAAAGAAGGCGCGGGCGATGTCGACAAATTCGTTGATCACCACCTTGGGCGGAGTATCGGACTGGGTCAGCTCGGCGCCTGCGGCGCGGAACAGCGCCCGCAGGGTCGGGTCGATGCGGGCAATCGGCCATTTCGCCACCAGGGCGCGGTCGGTCATCTGGTCGATCCGCGCCTGATGGTTCACCGCTTCGCGCACCAGATTGCGGAAGACTTTGGTATCGCCCTCCGCCATTTCGTCACCTTCATAGACAGCACCAAACCGGTGATCCTCGAACTCGACGATCACCTTGTCGAAGGTGAGGCCGCTGTGTTCCATCTGGAACAGCGCCTGCACGGCGTAAAGCCGCGCTGCCGATCTCATCTGATTCTTGCCGTTGCCCTTGGGGCGGCTGTCCTGGGTGCTCATGCGCTGGTGGATCCGTTGTCTGTACCGGCGACCTGATACGCCCCTGCGGGTGCCTTGAAGCCGATGCCTTTGGTCTGGGCGCCCCACTTACGCGTGAGCGCGATCAGATGCAAGGCCGCAGCCGCAGCGCCGCCGCCTTTGTTCTGATCGGCGGTATCGGCGCGCACCTCGGCTTGCTTGCGGTTTTCCACGGTCAGGATGCCGTTGCCGATGCACAGGCCCTGCAGGCCCATCAGCTGGATCGCGCGGCTGGAGTCGTTGCAGACCGTCTCGTAATGGGTGGTCTCGCCGCGGATCACGCAGCCCAGCGCCACATAGCCGTCGAAGTTCGAGCTGCGGTCGGCAATCGCAATCGCAGTCGGCACTTCCAGGGCGCCGGGCACTTCCACGATTTCAAAGGTGCCGCCCGCGGCTTCGATCTCGGCCGCTGCGCCGGCGACCAGATTGTCAGCGATATCCTTGTAGTAAGGCGCGACAACAATCAGCAGCTTCACCGGCTTGTCGAACTCGGCGCGCGGCAGGGTGTAGTGGGTTTCATGTCCAGCCATATCAAGCGTCCTTCAGAATGGGGCGGCTGCCGGTGATGGACAGGCCATAGGCGTCCAGCCCGACGTATTTGGTCGAGGGCGAGTCGGTCAGCAGGACCAGCTCATGCAGGCCCAGGCTCGACAGGATCTGGGCGCCGATGCCGGTCTGCTTGATGGTCACCGTGCGCGGGCCCTCGTCCTCATTAGCGTACAAAGCATTGCGCGGCTGGCGGAACAGGGTCACCACGCCACGGCCCTCTTCGGCGATGATCTCCATCGCGCGGGGCAGCTGGCGGGCGGACTTGGGGCCCAGCCCCAGGATGTCGGTCGCCTCATGCAGCGCGTGGGTGCGCACCAGCACCGGCTCCGGCGTGGTGATGTCGCCCTTGATCATCACCACGTGCTCAATGCCGTGAGTCTGGTCGGTGAACAGGCGCATCTCCCACTCGCCGCCGATTTCGGAGGTCACGGTCTCGCGCGAGGTTTCCACCACCAGGTTGTCGTTGCGGGCGCGGTAGGTGATCAGGTCGGAGATGGTGCCGATTTTCAGCCCGTGCTTTTGCGCGTAATCCACCAGGTCGGGCAGACGCGCCATGGTGCCGTCTTCCTTCATGATCTCGCAGATCACGGAGGACGGGTAGTGGCCTGCCAGGCGGGCGACGTCGCAGCCGGCCTCGGTGTGGCCTGCGCGGACCAGCACCCCGCCCCGGCGTGCGCGCAGCGGAAAGACATGGCCTGGTGTGGCGATGTCGGCTGCGGTCTTGTCCGGGTCGATGGCGGTGGCCACGGTCAGGGCGCGGTCCGCGGCGGAGATGCCGGTGGACACGCCCTCGCGCGCTTCAATGGAGACCGTAAAGGCGGTTTCGTGGCGCGAGGAGTTGTGCAGCGCCATCATCGGCAGGCCCAGTTCCTCAATCCGCTCGGCCGGCATCGTCAGGCAGATCAGCCCGCGGCCGTGGGTGGCCATGAAGTTGATCGCGGCGGCATCGGCGTGCTGGGCCGGGATCACCAGGTCGCCTTCGTTCTCGCGGTCCTCGTGGTCGACCAGGATGAACATACGGCCCTGGCGGGCCTCTTCGATGATCTCTTCAATCGGGCTGATGGCATCGCGCAGTTGCGCCTCAACCGGCCCCGGTGTTTCAAAGCTCATATGGCAGCCTTTCGATGTGCGTGGGCAGCACGCCTGGCACTGCGGGTTCTTTCCCAGCCAGATAGCCCAGGCCGGCGGCAAATGCCAGTCCCGCAAACGGCAACAAGGGGTCTGGACGCGCCCTGTGCATCTGTGCACAAGTTGTTTTGGATCCAATCTCTGGATCAAGCATCAATGGGTTGGGAGGACCAGACATGCGCGCATCCCGCATATTGCAGGCGGTCGAGGCTCATGCAGAGGGCGAGCCGGGCCGGGTGATCACCGGCGGCATGCCCCTGCTGCGGGGCAATTCGGTGTTTGAGAAGATGCAGGACATGGCGGCGAACCATGACGATATCCGCCTGCAGATGCTGCGCGAGCCGCGGGGCAATCCGGGCCTGTGCGGCAATGCCATCGTGCCGCCCTGCCACCCGGAGGCCGATGCGGGTTTCATCATCTTCGAGCAGACCGAATACCCGCCGATGTCCGGCTCCAACACCATTTGCGTGGTGACGGTTCTGCTGGAGACCGGCATCGTGCCGATGATGGAGCCGGTGACGGAGCTGGTGCTGGAGGCGCCGGCCGGTTTGATCCGGGTGCGGGCCGAGTGCCGGGAGGGCAAGGTAACGCGGGTGGCGTTCCGGAACGTGCCCGCCTTTGCAGTGCATCTGGATGCGCAGGTGGAGGTGGCGGGGCTCGGCACCGTTACCGTGGATGTGGCCTGGGGCGGCATGTTCTTTGTGCTGGCCGAGGCTGATCGGCTGGGCGTTTCGCTGGATGCGGACCACGGCGCGGAGATCGTGCGCGTATCCGAGGCGATCCGCCACGCTGCCGCCGAGCAGTTGCCGGTGGTGCATCCGGACAATCCTGAGATCACCGGCCCGACCATCACAAACCTCTGGGGCGCGCCGGTTGCCGAAGGAACCCACGGCCGCGGTGCGATCACCATTTCGACCGGCCCCTTCAACCCGGAGCGCCCGCAGGACGCCAGCGGCATCCTCGACCGCTCGCCCTGCGGCACCGGCACCTGCGCTAAGATGGCGGTGCTGCACGCGCGCGGGCTGCTGGGCGTCGGGCAGGACTATGTGAATGCCGGGCCGCTGGGCACCACCTTCACCGGGCGGATTGCCGAAGAGACACAGGTGGGGCCATACAAGGCAATTGTCCCGACCCTGTCCGGCCAGGGCTGGATCTATGGCCTCTCCAGCTACACGCTGGATCCCAGCGACCCGTTCCCAGAAGGCTACACCGTCGGCGACATGTGGTGATGCGCGCCGCGGCAGCGGCGCGCCCGGCCCAACTCTTTTGACGGCATCTGTGATGCAGGCAGAAGGGGCGGGAGCGCTTCTTCGAGAGGGGGTTGAGGGGCGCTGCCCCTCGGCCTGGCGGCCTCACCCCGGAGTATTTCGGGAAAGATGAAAGGGCCGGCGCGCTTATCCGGCTTCCTGCAGGCGCGCGACGTAGCGGGCCAGGGTGTCGATTTCCAGGTTGATGCGGTCACCGGTCTTCACATCGCCCCAGGTGGTGACGTCCTTGGTGTGCGGGATGAAGTTGATGCCGAAGTCGCAGCCATCCACATCGTTCACCGTCAGCGAAGTGCCGTTCAGCGCTACTGACCCCTTGGGGGCGATGAAGCGCGCCAGCGCCTCCGGTGCACGCAGGGTGACGCGGGTGCTGTCGCCCTCGTCCGTCATGGCCACCACTTCGGCGACGCCGTCCACATGGCCGGACACAATATGGCCGCCCAGCTCGTCGCCCACTTTCAACGCGCGCTCCAGGTTCACCCGCTTGCCTACGGCCCAGGCGCCGAGATTGGTCTTGGAGACAGTTTCCGCCGAGACCTGCACGTCGTACCAGTCATCGCCCAGCGCTATCACGGTCAGGCAGACACCATCGGACGCGATTGAAGCGCCGATGTCGATGGTGGCCGTGTCATAGGCTGTGCGGATCCGCGCGCGCAGGTCGCCCTGCTGCTCCAGTTCGGCGATGGTGCCTACGTCAGTGATAATGCCTGTGAACATGGGTACGCTCCCCGCCGGTGCAATGTTTATCCTGCGGCAGAGGTAGCCAAGCCGCGCGGTCTTCACAAGCCCCGGCTTGCGTTCCCCCCTGCTGAGGCCATAGTTTCGCCGCACTCAAATGTTAGCCGGTCCTTATTCTTGTATTTCGAGTTTTGCACCCCGTGATGCCCAACCATCCTGCGACACACCGAAGCTTCCTGTTCCTGCAGGGCCCGCACGGGCCGTTTTTTGCCGCGCTTGGCAAGATGCTGCGGGCTGCAGGCTGCGAGGTGGCGCGGGTGGGGTTCAATGCCGGCGACCAGGCGTTCTGGCGCGGCAGGGACAGCTACATTCCTTTCACCGGCAGCCAGCAGGAATGGCCGGAGGTGCTGGCCGGGCTGCTGGACAGCCGGTCCGTCACCGACATTGTGCTCTATGGCGACACCCGCCCCATTCACGCAGCAGCAGTGGCGGCGGCACGGCAGCGCGGCCTCACCGTGCATGTGTTCGAAGAAGGCTATCTGCGCCCCTATTGGGTGACCTACGAGCGCGGCGGCGCCAATGGCCATTCCCGGCTGATGGACATGACGGTCCCCGAGATGCAGGAAGCGCTGGCGCTGTCGGACATGGAGGCGCCGCTGCCGCCTGCGCACTGGGGCGACATGCGCCAGCATGTCTTCTATGGTGCGCTGTACCACTGGTTCGTCATGTTCTGGAACCGCAGGTACCGCAATTTCCGCCCGCACCGGTCGCTGCCGGTGACCAAGGAATTCCAGCTCTATCTCAAACGCCTGCTGCTGATGCCTACCCAGGCGCTGGAGCGGCGGCTGGCGGAGCTGCGCATCCGCAACGGCGGTTTTCCCTACCATCTGGCACTGCTGCAGCTGGAACATGACAGCTCGTTCCAGATGCACTCCCCGTTCAGCAGCATGCGGGATTTCCTGGAGGAAGTGATCGGCGGCTTCGCCGCAGGCGCCCCGCGCCACCACCACCTAGTGATCAAGGCGCATCCGCTGGAAGATGGCCGCGCCCAGGTGCGCCGCACGCTGCGGCGGCTGGCGCGGGAGCATGGCATCGCCGGCCGGGTCCATTATGTGCGCGGCGGCAAGCTGGCGCAGCTCTTGAACGAGGCGCGCACCGCGGTGACCGTCAACTCTACCGCCGGCCAGCAGGTGCTGTGGCGCGGCATCCCGCTGCGGGTGTTCGGACGCGCGGTTTATGGCAAGCCGGAGTTTGTCTCGCAGCAACCGCTGGCAGAATTCTTTGCCGCCGCCTGCCGCCCCGACAGCCGCGCCTACAAGGATTACCGCCGCTTTTTGCTGGAAACGTCGCAGGTGCCCGGCGGGTTTTATTCCCGCGAGGGGCGCCGCCAGCTGCTGCGCCAGGTGGCCGATATGATGCTGGCGGACGAAGACCCCTATGACGCGCTGCGCCTGGGCACAGCGGCACCGCGGCAACAGTTGCGCCTGGTGACCTGACGCAGAATTGCCCAAAGACTGGATTTTTCCCTGCTGCCCGGTTAGGTTGCCGGTAAAACTTGAGGCAAACAATAATTGGTCGAGGAGACCGAGCAGTGAAATCCGTTCCCCTTCGCTGGGCGCGTCCGGTGGCCATGCTGGCGGCCTTGACGCTGGCGGCCTCTTGCGGCCTGCCCAAAGTCGGCCCCAACAAGCGCCAGATCTTCGCCGGGTCCGTGCAGCGGGAAGGCGATGCCTTTATCGTCTCCGTCAACGACCGGGTCGCCCGCGCCACCGCCGTGGTGCCTGCCCTTGGCTTTTCCTCCGGCTTCACCTCCGCGGGCAGGCTGACCTCCGACACCATCCGCCCCGGCGATGTGCTGGGTCTCACCGTCTGGGAAAACGTCGATGACGGGCTGCTGGCGGCAGAAGCCACCAACTCCACCGTGCTCGAAGAGGTGCAGGTGGACAGCGCGGGCTATATCTTTGTGCCTTACGCAGGCCGTCTGCGCGCCTCCGGCAACACGCCGGACCAGCTGCGCGAGACCATCACCCGGAAGCTGGAAGACCAGACTCCTGACCCGCAGGTGCAGGTGCGCCGCCTGGCCGGTGATGGCGCCACCGTCAGCCTGACCGGCTCTGTCGGTGCTCAGGGCGTCTACCCGATCGAACGCCCGACCCGGACCCTGTCCGCCATGCTGGCCCAGGCCGGCGGGGTGACAATCCAGCCGGAGATCGCCCAGGTCACCGTGATCCGCGGCCAGGAGAAGGGCAAGATCTGGTTCCAGGACCTGTTCGACAATCCGCAGCTGGATGTCGCCCTGCGCGGCGGCGACCGAATCCTGGTTGAGGAAGACACCCGCTCCTTCACCGCCCTTGGTGCAACCTCCGCCCAGGCGCGGGTGCCGTTTGAAAGCCAGGACTTGTCAGCGCTGGAAGCGATTGCCCAGGTCGGCGGGCTGATCTCCAACGCCTCGGACCCCACTGGCGTGTTCGTGCTGCGCAACGAGCCGTCCGAGATCGCCAACCAGGTGCTGGGCCGCGATGACCTGATCGGTGCCCAGCGCATGGTTTATGTGCTGGACCTGACCCAGCCGAATGGGCTTTTTGTCGCCCGCGACTTCGTGATCCGCGACGATGACACGCTTTATGTCACCGAAGCGCCCTACACGCAGTGGACCAAGACCATCTCGGTCCTGTTGACCCCGGTGGGCTCGCTGTCGAGCGTCTCCACTGCGCTGGATGGCTAAACCTCCATGCGCCTGAACACAGGCCAGCAAAAAGCCGGGAGCGACGCGTCCCGGCTTTTTGTTTTCAACGGCGGTTTTCTGACCCAGCGGCGGGTACGGCGGATTTTGCAGCTGTCCGGGTATGATATCCGGCTGGGCCTGCCGCGGCCGGAGGATCTGATCGGTATCTGGGGTGCCTCCCCCACGGCGCACCGGGGCCTTGCAGTCGCCGAGCGCCGCGGCTGCGGGCTGCTGCGGGTGGAGGACGCCTTTCTGCGCTCAATCCACCCCGGCCGCGCGGGGGAGCCGCCGGCGGGGCTGCTGCTGGACCGGGCAGGAGTGCACTTCGATGCCGGCGTGCCGTCGGACTTGGAGCAGCTCCTGGCCAGCCACCCGCTGGATGATGCCCATCTGATGCGCCGGGCGCGTGATGCGGTTGCCCGTCTCAAAGCCGCACACCTCAGCAAGTACAACGCCTTTGACCCCGAAAACCCGGTGCCGGAACCCGGCTATGTGCTGGTGGCGGATCAGGCGCGGGATGATGCCTCGGTCAAAGCCTCGCGTGCGGACCGGGCCCGGTTCCTTGAAATGCTGGCCTTTGCCCAGGAGGAGCACCCCGGCGCGCGGGTGCTGATCAAGACCCACCCGGAGACGCTGCGCGGCTACCGGGCGGGCTATTTCGATGCCGGGGATGCGCAGGGCCGGGTCGAGTTGTTTACCGGCAGCGTCTCTCCCTGGGCGCTGCTGGAAGGGGCTGTAGGGGTCTATACGGTCTCCTCCCAGCTGGGATTCGAGGCAATCCTGGCAGGCCACAAGCCGCGGGTCTTTGGCCAGCCGTTTTATGCGGGATGGGGGCTGAGCATAGACGACGCGCCGCCCGCACGGCGGCAGCGGCAGCTGACACGGGCGCAGCTGTTTGCTGCTGCAATGATCCTTTATCCGAAATGGTACGACCCGTTCCGGGATGAGCTGTGCCCGCTGGAGACGGTGCTGGACAATCTGGAGGCGCGTGTCCGCGCCTGGCGGCAGGACCGTAAGGGCTGGGCCGCCTGCGGTATGAGGATGTGGAAACGCAAACCGCTGCAAAAGTTCTTTGGCGTGGAAAAGAAGGTACTGTTCACCGGGGACGCGGCCAAGGCGCAGGCCAGCGGCCGGAACTGGATGGTCTGGGCCGGAAAGGCCACAGACGCGCACAGTGGCGCGGTGCGCGTCGAGGACGGCTTCTTGCGCTCGCGCGGGCTGGGCGCCGAATTGGTGCCGCCCCTGTCACTGGTGACCGACCGGGGTGGGATATACTACGATCCGCGCACCCCCTCTGACTTGGACGCGCTGATTGCCCGCCGGGTGGAAATGACCCAGGCGGAGGAGCTGCGGGCTGATCGCCTGGTACAGTCGCTGATCCGCGACGGCGTGTCGAAGTACAACCTTGGCGGCGCCGCCCCTGCCCTGCCTGAGGGCCGCCGGATCCTGGTGCCGGGCCAGGTGGAGGATGACGCCTCGATCCTGTGCGGCGGCGGGCAGGTGCGGACCAACCTGGAGCTGCTGCGCGCCGCGCGCGAGGCCAACCCCGAAGCCGTCATCATCTACAAGCCGCACCCGGATGTGGAGGCCGGGCTGCGCAAAGGCGGGGTGGACGCAAAAGGCCTTGCGGACGTTGTTGCTGCGCAGGCCGACCCCATGGCCCTGCTAGGCCAAGTGCAGGAGGTCTGGACTATGACTTCCCTCCTGGGTTTCGAGGCGCTGCTGCGCGGGGTGAAGGTCACGACGCTGGGGACACCGTTTTATGCTGGCTGGGGGCTAACCACGGACCTGGCCCCGGTGCCGTCCTGGCGCCAGGCGCAGGTGCCGCTCTTGGGTCTCGCCCATGCGGCGCTGATCGACTATCCGCGCTATTTCGACCCGGTGACCGGCCAGCCCTGCCCGCCGGAAGTGGCAGTGTTGCGCCTGCGCCAAGGGCGCCTGCCGCACCCGGGCCTCGGCAACCGCCTTCTGTCCAAGCTGCAGGGGCTGTTTACAACGTACACCCGCCTCTGGCGCTGACCGTAGCACCGATCCGCGCGGGTGAAGCTCCCGCGCCCGCGGGACGCCCTGGCTGGCGCCAGCGCGTCCTTGGCGGCCTTGGGCGTGGCCCGGCGCAAGGC
>NZ_CEYXRG010000010.1:0-53201 GCF_982940295.1 Leisingera sp. | reverse complement strand
GGGGGGGGGGCCCGGGCGATGGGGGGGGGCCCACGCCCAACGGGAGCGGAGCATGGTAATGCTCCGGCGACGGGCGGGAGAGCCCGCCTGTCAGAAAAACAGCAGAAAGTCAGCGCAGCGCGCGGGTCCAGCGGTGCAGAATGTCACGTCCGACCGGGCGGGTTTCCACCAGCTCGAACCGGGGGGCCTCGTCCAGGCGGCCGATACCCAAGGCGCCGATTGAGGGCAGCCCCTCGGCACCGATCCCCAGACCGGCAGTGAAACCGATCAGCTCGTCCACCAGGTCAAATGCCAGGAGCGAGGCCGCCAAAGCGCTGCCGCCCTCGCAGAACACACGGGTCAGCCCCGCCTGCCCCAGCTGCTGCAGCACATCGCCCGCATCCAGCTGCACCCCGTGCGAGGCGCAGGGGATCAGCTTGGCGCCCAACCCTTCCCAGGCCTGAATACGCTCATGGTCGGCGCCATGGCCGTGGCAAAGCCAAACCGGCACCTGTTTTGCGGTGCGTGCCAACTGGCCCATCAGCGGCAGGTCCAGGTGGCGCGAGATCACCACCCGCACAGGCTGCTGCTCGACCCCCAGATCACGCACCGTCAGCGAGGGATCATCCGCGCGCGCTGTACCGCCGCCGACCATCACCGCATCGTGGCGGGCGCGCATCGCATGCACAACGCGGCGTGCCTCCGGCCCGGTGATCCACTTGCTTTGCCCCGATCCGGTGGCAATGCGGCCGTCAAAGCTGCTGGCCAGTTTCAGCGTCACCAGCGGACGGCCCTGCTCGGTCTTCAGAAAGAACCCTGCATGGTCGCGCGCCGCCTGCGCGCCCCAAACGCCTGTATCCACTCTGATACCGGCATCCCGCAGCATCCGGATGCCCTGGCCGGAGACCCGCGGATCACTGTCCCCGATCGCGGCCACAACCCGTTTCACCCCGGCATTGATCAATGCCTGGGCGCAAGGCGGGGTTTCGCCCTGATGGGCGCAAGGTTCAAGAGTGACATAGGCGGTGGCGCCGCGGGCGGCTTCACCAGCCTGCGCCAGCGCTTCGGTTTCCGCATGCGGGCGGCCGCCCGGCTTGGTCCAGCCGCGCCCGACCACGCGGTCGCCCTGCACGATGACACAGCCGACAGCCGGGTTTGGCCAGCAATTGCCCTGGCCGCGCCGGCCCAGAGACAGCGCCAGCGCCATGAAACGGTGATCAGTGTCCATTATTCTTCCGGCGCCACCGGCGGGCGCAGCTCGTGGACAAAATCCTCGAAATCATCCGCTGCCTGGAAGTTCTTGTAAACACTGGCAAATCGCACATAAGCCACGGTGTCGATCCGGGCCAGCGCCTCCATCACGATCTCGCCGATCTTCTTGGAGGGTATGTCGGTCTCCCCCATGCTTTCCAGCCGCCGCACAATGCCAGAGATCATCTGGTCAATGCGCTCCGGCTCAATCGGGCGTTTCTGCATTGAGATGCGGATAGAGCGCTCCAGCTTGTCGCGGTCGAAATCCTCACGCTTGCCATTGGACTTGATCACCACCAGGTCGCGCAGCTGCACCCGCTCATAGGTCGTGAACCGGCCGCCGCAGGCCGGGCAAAACCGGCGCCTCCGGATCGAAACATGATCTTCGGCGGGGCGTGAATCCTTGACCTGAGTGTCGATATTTCCGCAAAATGGGCAGCGCATCCGCCTGCTTCCTCAATCCTGTCAGCCTGATTGTTAGTGCCGGGATCGGCCCGGTTATCCACAACTATAGGCTACCCTCCAGAATTTGGGTAGAGGTGATTTCCCGCCGCTAGATAAAGAGGTTTACGCAAGGTGCGCCGACACCCTGCGCTGATGCGGAGCATCGCGGTGTTCAAACAGATAAATACCCTGCCAGGTGCCCAGCACAGGCGCTCCGTCCGCCACCGGGACCGACAGACTTACCGGCATCATAGCCGCCTTGATATGGGCTGGCATATCGTCCGGGCCCTCATAGGTGTGGCGCAGATAGGACATCGAGGGATGGTTCGACGGCGGCACCAGCCTGGCGAAAAAGGCGCGCAGATCGGTCTGCACCTCCGGGTCGGCATTTTCCTGGATCAGCAGCGAGCAGGAGGTGTGGCGGACGAACAGGGTCAGCAGCCCGTCCCGCAGGCCGCTGGCGGCCACCCAGGACCGCACCCCATCGGTGAATTCATAAAGGCCCTGCCCGCGCGTCGGTATGGTGAATTCGTGATGCATGGGGCATTTTTGGCGGAAACCGGCCCGGCAGGCAACTGATGCGCCGCGCAAATTCCCCGGTCAGCGCAGCCAGGGCTCGCGGCCGGGCAGCCGGTCATAGCAGTAGTTCTGCGCAGATGTCACCCGCAGGCTGTCGCCCGCTTCGCGCACATTCAGCGTCAGGCTGCCCGACCGGTCCGGCACACCCGGCGGCAGGCCAAAGGCGAATTGCACCGCCTTGCGTCCCGGACGGTTGACCGACGGCCCCTCCCCGCGCCAGACGTAAATCCGCTGGTTCGCCGGCGCCCGCAGCTGGCGGATGGCAAAGTCGGCGATGCTGCACCAGTAGTCCTGTGCGCCCGACCGGCTGCGGGCCACCACCTCCCAAACCCCTTGGGAGACGGGCAGAACCTCATTGCGGTTGATTGCCCGCCAGGCGGATGCCGGCACCGGAATAGCAAGAACCAATGCCAGCAGCCCGGGCAACCACAGTTTTTTGCAGGTCATTTCAATCCCCTTCCCCGCCGCCGGAAAGGCCGCGGATCAATCTGGTTTCAGGGCCGGCCAAACGGAACGAAGCAATACTCGTGGGCCCTCTCAACGCTCATTGTATCACCAGCTTGCAGGCTGTTGACAGATTTGTAGCCGTCAGCCGGTGCAGCAGCCGCCAGATTGGCGTCCAGCGTGAACTGCACGGCGGAGCGGCGCCCGGTTGTTTCGCTGGGGCCCAGGCCGCGATAGATATGCAGCTTGCTGCTCCAAGGCCGCCCCAGCACACGCTGGACATGGTCCGCGGCACCGCACCAGAACAGGTAGCCGTTGCCGGTCCGGGCGATGACTTCGAACACGCCGTCGGACACCGGATTGACCCGGATGCTGTGGCGGCTGGCGTTGGCGGCGGAAACATCGGGGAGCGCCAGCACCAAGGACGCGGCAAGGACTGTGGCGGCGGAAACTGGTTTCATGCTGTCTTCCCTTCGGTCTGAAAGTTGCCCGCCTGGCCGTGCGGCTGGGCGGTTCTCTCTCAAGGGTAAGAATATTCAGAACACAAGCCAGTCACACTGCCGTGCGGTGGCAGGCCTGCAGCCTGCGTTACAGGCCCGACGCCTGCACGCAATAGCCATAGCCCTGCTGTACGGACATGCTCTCACCCGGGCGGAAGCCAAGCGACAGCCAGCCGATCTTAGGAATGACGCCCGCACGCTCCGGGTACAGGGTGAACTGCACCGACGAGCGGCGGCCGGTGGTGACGCTCATGTCCCGTCCGCGCACAACGTAAAAACGGTCGGTCCAGTTTGCACCCAGTTCCCGGCGGGCGTATTGGGCGGCGGCGCACCAGTAATCCCAAGTGCCGCCGGATCTGCCCGGCACCACTTCGTAGACGATGCTGTCGACCGGCAGCACCCGCACGCCCCGGTTAGCAATGAAAGGTTCTGCAACAGCAGGAACTGCGCCGAGACAGGCCAGGCCAAGCGCGCAAATGAAGTTTTTCATCCGGAATTATCCCTTTGCTGCGGCCAACATAGGGACTGGCGGCTGGCACTCCAAGTGCCGCTTGCGGGCAACGCCGCCTGCTCTCGCAGATGTGTGAAGGCTGGCGTCAGGCCCGCACCGGGAACGGGATGATCTCTGCGCTTTGCGGCTGGCGGCCCAGCACCTCCTCCAGGATGGCCAGCACCGCCGCGTTGGGCGCAGTTCCGGTTTCCGGGTGGAACCTGGCCCGTGCCTGGCGGCGCAGCATGTCCTTGGAGCCGGTGGCGTCCAAGTGCTGCAGCGTTTCCCCCTGCTGCGCCAGCGCCTCGACCATGAAATGATTGGCCGCCACCAGATCGTTGAGCGAGCTCAGCTTGTCCGTCAGCGCCGCAAGCGCCTCGTTCATATCGGTATGTGCAGACATCCCCTTCCCCCGGAAGACCATAGGCGACAGCTGCGATTTTAGGCGCCTGCCCTTGGTGGGACAATGCCAGGGTTAGCAAATGGTTAACGGCGCACGTCCAGCTCCGGCAACTCGAGATGGCCGCGGTAGCGCACCAGCAAGCCGATCCGCGGCAGGCTGGCGGAGATGTCGAAGCCCAGATGCCCCTCAGGCGTTTCAAACTCCATCGACGCACTTTGCGGGCACAGGGCCCGGGGCAGCGGCAGGCCGAATAGCCGTGCCGTCTCGACCGTTACCACCAGCGCACCTTGCTGCACCGAGGCCACCAGCTCCAGCTCCACTGGCCCGAAGCGCTCCACGGCGCGCCCCTTTTGCGGATCAAACCGCAGGCGCGAGCGGGTCTGGTGCTTGCCGAAGCTGCGCTGCCACACATGGCCCTTGCCCTGCGGCGCGACGTCCAGCCGGAACCGGGTCCGGGGCATCGGCGGCGGGAAGCCGGCCAGCCCGGCCAGCAGCCGCGCCCAGCGGTTTCCACCCTCGACCGTGACAAGGCCCTGGCTGCGCTCCGGCGGCTGCGCATGGAACCGCAGCAGGGCTGGCGGCACCTCAAGCTTCTGCGCCGCGATGATCTCGCCAAAGGCGTCCCTCATGCCCCGAAGCCCCCGGCGGCAAAGCGGGCGCGGATCGCCGGGCTGGGGATCATGCAGCGGTCATAGCGGCCGAACAGCCGGTAGCGGTTGCGCGCGATGCTGAAATAGAGCGGGTCCTTCAGCCATCCCGGCAGAAACCGGCACAGCGACAGCACTGGCCACGGCCAGGGCAGCGCCCGCATCGCCGCGGCAAAGGCATCAAGCCGCTGGTGGCAGCGGCCGCCGACGATCACCAGGTTGGTCTCGAACTCGTCGACGGGCAGCCCGTGTTCGCGGTAAAGCTGCTGCCCCAGCGGCGATTGTGCTGTGGCAAAGGCGAACCGCCCTGCCCGGTCATGGCGGAGCATGAATCGGAAGAAGCCGGAACACAGCACGCATTCGCCGTCGAAGACGATGAGGTTTTGGCGCGGATCACCGGCGGGCATCAAACAGCCTTTCCAATTTTACTCCAGCTTTGATCAGCGCTCAGGATAGATGTCCGTATCTGGCCCAAACACCACCTCGCTACCGGAAGCGTACAAGAAGCACCGCCTCCTGTTACCATCATTTTCTTCACATTTTCTAAGCGCGGCCTGTTCTGCCTCACGCATTGTCAGCCGCCCGGACGCATACGCCCAAGCACCGTTCCGGCTCAATGCCAGAGCCTTGTTTCTCCGGGCTGCAGTGTAGCGGGCAACCACATCCCGGCTTCGAAGGTCTGCCACAAAAGGGATGGTTTCAGGACTGACCGTGTCTGCATAAACCACGGAGGGCACGGCTCGCCATTCAGGCAGATTCCGCCCCTTTGCTATCGCCAGCCCGCAAGGCTGGCCGGCACTGTGCTCGCATTTTTGCAGCACGGCGCTGGTAATTGTGGAGGACAGCTTATTGCCGCTGCAACGGGACGCCCAATGGCCGTTTGGAGACACCGCGACCAAATAGGTTTGCTTACAGCGAACCCGCTCATAGTCTCTATGAATAGCAGCGCTGGCGGCTTCCGAGAGAAATGGAATCTGGTGGAAATCGGGTGCTTCTGCCCGCGCGGAAACTGTGTTGGCTGCCAATACGGCACATACGAATCTGAACAACATGATCTGAAATTCCCAGGCTGAAATGCCACGCAGAATACAGGTCAATCCGGCAAGAAAAAGGCGCCCACTAGGGCGCCTCTCAACTTACTGATCCAGGAAGCTGCGCAGCTTGCGGCTGCGGCTGGGGTGCTTCAGTTTCCTGAGCGCCTTGGCCTCAATCTGGCGGATCCGTTCGCGGGTCACGCTGAATTGCTGGCCGACTTCCTCAAGGGTGTGGTCGGTGTTCATGCCGATGCCGAACCGCATCCGCAGGACCCGCTCCTCGCGCGGGGTGAGCGAGGCCAGAACGCGGGTGGTGGTTTCCTTGAGGTTTTCCTGAATGGCGCTGTCGAGCGGCAGCACGGCATTCTTGTCCTCGATGAAATCGCCCAGCTGCGAGTCTTCCTCGTCCCCGATCGGGGTCTCCAGAGAGATCGGCTCCTTGGCGATCTTCATCACCTTGCGGACCTTCTCCAGCGGCATCTGCAGCTTGTCTGCCAGTTCCTCCGGGGTCGGCTCGCGGCCGATCTCGTGCAGCATCTGGCGGCCGGTGCGGACCAGCTTGTTGATGGTCTCGATCATGTGGACCGGGATCCGGATGGTGCGGGCCTGATCCGCAATCGAGCGGGTGATGGCCTGGCGGATCCACCAGGTCGCATAGGTCGAGAACTTGTAGCCGCGGCGGTATTCGAACTTGTCGACCGCCTTCATCAGACCGATGTTGCCCTCCTGGATCAGGTCCAGGAACTGCAGGCCGCGGTTGGTGTATTTCTTGGCGATCGAGATCACCAGGCGGAGGTTGGCCTCGACCATTTCCTTCTTGGCCTGCCGCGCCTCTTTCTCACCCTTCTGAACCTGCTGCACGATGCGGCGGAATTCGGAGATATCCAGACCGACATACTGGCCCACCTGAGCCATGTCAGCGCGCAGTTCTTCCACCTTGTCGGTGGAGCGTTCGATGAACATCTGCCAGCCGCGGCCCGGCTTTTCGCCCATTTCCGCCAGCCAGTTCGGATCCAGCTCGCGGCCGCGGTAGGCGTCAATGAACTCGCGGCGGTTGATGCGGGCCTGGTCGGCCAGTTTCACCATCGAGCTGTCGATCTGCATGACGCGGCGGTTGATGCCATAAAGCTGGTCGATCAGCGCCTCGATCCGGTTGTTGTGAAGGTGCAGCCCGTTCACCAGCTCGACGATCTCGGAGCGCAGCGACTGGTAGCGCGCCTCGTCTTCCGAGCTGAAGGAGCCGTCTTCGTTGAGGGTTGCGGAAATCCGGCTGTCCTGCATTTCGCTGAGTTCGGCGAAGTCGGTGGAAATCCGCTCCAGCGTGGTCAGCACCCGGTCCTTGAGCGCGGCCTCCATCGCGGCGAGCGACATGTTGGCCTGTTCGTCCTCGTCGTCGTCGTCGTCACTGGAAATCGGGTTGCCGTCGGCATCCAGCTCCGGGCCTTCCTCCTTGGCCGGCTTGGCGGCGGCCTGCACCGCGGAAGGATCGACCACCGGTGTCTCCTCCTCGCCGTCCTCGTCCAGCTGGTTGCCAAAGGTGGCCTCCAGGTCGATGACGTCGCGCAGGAGAATGTCCTCGGACAGAAGTTCGTCGTGCCAGATGGTGATCGCCTGGAAGGTCAACGGGCTTTCGCACAGGCCCGCGATCATCGTGTTGCGGCCCGCCTCGATGCGCTTGGCAATCGCGATCTCGCCTTCGCGGCTCAGCAGCTCGACCGAGCCCATCTCGCGCAGGTACATGCGCACCGGGTCGTCGGTGCGGTCCAGCTTTTCGGTCTGGGCGCCTGCCAGCGCAACCTCACGCGGGCCTTCGGTGGTCACAAGGTCGGTGGTGCCCTTGTTTTCCTCTTCCTCGGCCTCTTCGTCCTCGATGATATTGATGCCCATCTCGCTGAGCATCGACATCACGTCTTCGATCTGTTCCGAGCTGACCTGATCCGGCGGCAGAACCTGATTGAGCTGATCGTAGGTGATGTAGCCTTTCTCGCGGGCTTCCGCGATCATCTTCTTGACCTGAGCCTGGCTCATATCAAGGGAGATTTCGGCGTCCTGATCGTCAGGTTTGCGGTCGTCGGTGTCTTTGGCGGCCATTCATTGCTCCTACTCAGGGGCTGCGGGGCGTTTCGAATCACGCGAATCATTAGCGCGATCATCCGATTCGTCACCCCGTTTACCCAATTTTCCTGTGCTCTTCCTTAGCAAAACGCAGAATCAGTCCGTGTGTTACTTCTCAGAAAAGCCGATCCGGTCCAAAAGGGCACCGAAGGCGTCGCGCTCATCCCGGTTGAGCCGCGCGCCATTCTTGCCCACGTCATATGTCGCCTTGTCCTCATTTTCGCTGCGCACGGCCTTGTTCCTGGCCTCTGCCGCCTGGCGCAGCCGCCAGGTCAAAGCCTCATCCGCCAGACCGTCCAAATCCTCTTCGGCTTCTGCCAGTTCCGCATCCAATCCGCGCCGCGCTTCGAGTTTTGCGAGCTCCTCGGCCAGGGTCATGCCGGCCAGTTCGGTGTCGCCGGGTTTGCGCAGGCAGGGGATGATTGCAACGTGGCGAAGGCCAAACAGGTTTTCAAGGGCATGAGGCCCCAAAGCCCAGTCGATTTCCTCGCGCAGGCGGTCAGGCGCGTCGATGCCGTGGCGCAGCACCATGTCGCGCAGCGCCGCCAAGTCCGGATCGGCGCATTGCAAACGCTCCAGACTGGTCTCAAATTCCGGGATCACCGCAGGCGTTGTGATGGCCGTGGCCAGGATCACTGCCTCCCGCATCGCCGCAAAGGATTCATCATCGGCGCCTGCCACCAGCGAGGCCCGGGTGGTTGCACGCGGCTGCGGGATCGGGCCAAAGCCCTTGCCGGGCTTCCAGGGCGCCCGGGAACCATCCCGGAAACCGCCGCCCTTGCCGCTGCGCTGCTGGAAACCTCCGCTGTCGCGTCCCCCGCGGAACAGCTGCCAGCGCATTTCCTTGACGTCTTCGCCGTAATGCTTGCGGATCGACGGGTCGCGGATCAGCTTGATCTTCTCGCGCAAGCTCTTGTCGAGCGCCGCCTTGCGCTCCGGGCTGTCGAAAACTTTTCCTTCAGTCTCGCGCTGCCACAGCAGCTTGACCATCGGCATGGCTTGATCCAGCACCGCCTGCACCGCCTCTGGTCCCTCACTGCGGATCATGTCGTCGGGGTCCTTACCCTCAGGCATGATCGCAAAGCGCAGGGACTTGCCAGCCTCCAGCAGCGGCAGTGCCAGGTCGATCAGCCGCATGGCGGCGCGGAGGCCCGCTGTATCGCCGTCCAGCGCGATGACCGGCTCATCTGACATCCGCCACAGCATCTGCAGCTGATTTTCGGTGATCGCAGTGCCCAGCGGCGCCACGGAGGATTGGAAGCCTCCCTCCGCCAGCGCAATCACGTCCATATAGCCTTCGGCCACGATAAGCGTCGAGCCGCGCCCGGAGGCCGCCCGTGCGGGGCCGTGGTTGTACAGGCTGCGGCCCTTGTCGAACAGTTCGGTCTCGGGCGAGTTCAGGTACTTGGCGTTGTCGTTCGGGTCCATCGCCCGGCCGCCAAAGGCAATCGCCCGGCCCCGCGCATCGCGGATCGGGAACATGATCCGGTTGCGGAAGGTGTCATACGGCTTGCCGCCCTTAGTCGAAGGCTTGGCCAGGCCCGCGCCGATGATCAGGTCTTCGGGAACGTTCTTGCCGCGCAGCGCGTCCCACAGGTTCTGCCAGCCATCGGGGGCAAAGCCGATTTCCCAGCGGTCCAGCGCCTGCGCTGTGAGCCCGCGGCGCTGCAGATAGGCGCGGGCATCGCGGGCGGCGTTGGTTTTCAGCTGCAGGCGGAAGAATTGCACCGCCTGCTCCATCACATCGGCCAGCAGCGCGCGGCGGTCCTGCTTTTCCTGTGCGCGCGGGTCGCGCTTGGGCATCTCCATGCCCGCTTCGCCCGCCAGGATCTCCACCGCTTCCATGAAACCGACGTTCTCGGTTTCCTGAACAAACTTCAGCGCGTCGCCTTTGGCGTGGCAGCCGAAGCAGTAATAGAACCCTTTGCGGTCCTCCACGTGGAACGACGCAGTCTTCTCGTGGTGGAAGGGGCACGGCCCCCAATAGTCGCCTTTGCCAGGCTGCGACTTGCGCTGGTCCCACATGACTTTGCGCCCGACAACATCAGAAATACTGATGCGGGTGCGCAGTTCATCCAGAAAGCCGGGCGGCAGGGACATATCAGTTCGACTTCAGCTGTTTCTGCATCGCCTGAATCTGATCCCAGTTCTGCAGGCACTGCTGTTCGAACAGCGCGCCGAGGTCGGTGCCTTTCAGATCGCGCCGCTTCATCGCGTAGACATGGCTTGTCAGCTGCGGGATCGCTTTGGAATAGGCCTCAGGCCATTCCGGATTGCTGCCCAGAATCACCTGTTCCACTTCTTGCTGCTTCACCCGGTCCAGCCGCGCCTGCTGCACTGCGGCCATAACCTGGCCTTGGTATTTGCAGCTTTGTTCTTTGCTTTCAGAAGCATAGGCCGGAGCCGCCAGCAAGGCGGCTGCAAGGGCGATGCGGATCATAGATGCGCTCCGGGAATCAGTTGGTGATCCCCGAAGATTACCCCCGCGCCGCGACGGCTTCCATGGCTGTTTTCAAATCATGCACAAGCGTCTTCGCCATCGAGCGGAACACCATGATCTGAAACGCCTGCGGGCCGGTACGGGTCACCGAGGCCATCATGTGCTTGAGTTCCGTCCGAACGGTATGGCCGCGCTTGAAGACTGCCCCGCGCAAGTCCACCGGAACCAGCCGCGCCAGCACATCCTCTGCGCCCGCGCCGTCCAGCTTGACCACGGCCCAGGCATCGCCCTGGTCCGTCAGGGCGGCGTGCTTTGCCAGCCCGGCGTCGGGCGCAGGCCCCATCAGCAGCGCCACGTCCCGGCCGAACCAGACAGCCCGGCTGCCTGCCTTGCCGGTGGCGCGGTTTGCTGCCGGAAACGCCATTCCATGGGCCGCCTCCAGCGCTTGGCTCAGCGCCTGTTTCTGGCCGTCGAAGGGCGCCAAGGCCCACATCGCACCAGGCTGTTCCTCAGTCAGGCTCATACCGCCGATGGTTGCCGGCAGCAGCCCCTCACAGGGGCTTTTTGCAATCAAGTCAGCCACGGGCACGTTCTCCTTCCGGGTCAATGAACACAAGGGAAACGACCTCGCACAGGGTATCAACGCCGCGCATATGGTCGACCAGGCGCACGGTTTCACCGATCCGCTCCGGGCCCTCTTTCAGGAAAGCCAGTCCAATCGGATGCCCCAGCGCCGGCGAATAACCAGCGGAAGTAACATAGCCCTGGTCGTAAATCCGCTCGACCGGATCGCCCGGCGTGAACAGATGCGCACCTGCGGTGATTTCCTTGGCCGCACCCACAGGCTTGAGGCCCACCAGACGCATCCGGTCCTCGGCCACCAGGCCTTCGCGAGCGGACATCGCTTTGCCCAGGAAATCCTTCTTCTTGGACATCATACCCTGCAGGCCCAGGTCAAAGGCGGTCACGGTGCCGTTGATCTCGGCGTGGGTAATCAGGCCCTTCTCGATCCGCAGCACATTGAGCGCCTCCATTCCATAGGCCCCGCCGCCGATGGCTTCGGCCCGCTTCAGCAGCTCGCGGAACAGGGCCTCACCATAACGCGCGGGCACCGCGACTTCATAGGCATGCTCGCCCGAGAAGGAGATCCGGAACAGCCGTCCCTTGACACCCAGAACGGTTGCCTCGCCGCAGCCCATGAAGGGCCAGGTCTCGCCGTTCACATCCTCGTCCAAGAGCCCGTCGAGCAGCTCCTGCGACTTGGGACCGGCGACGGCAAACTGCGCCCATTGCTCGGTCACCGAGGTAAAGCGCACGTCCCATTCCGGGTGGAGAACCTGGGAAACGAACTCCATATGCGCCATCACCTGCCCTGCGGCAGCGGTGGTAGTGGTCATCACGAAATGGTTCTCGCCCAGCCGCGCGGTGGTGCCGTCGTCCATGACAAAGCCATCCTCGCGCAGCATCAGCCCATAGCGGACCTTGCCCACCTTCAGCGTGCTGAAGGTGTTGGTGTAGAGGAAGTCCAGGAACTTGCCCGCATCCGCACCCTGGATGTCGATCTTGCCCAGGGTGGAGACATCGCAGATCCCCACCGCATTGCGCACCAGGGTGACCTCGCGGTCGCAGGACTGGCGCCAATTGGTTTCGCCCGTCTTCGGGTAATAGGCCGCGCGGTACCACAGGCCGACCTCCAGCTGATGCGCCCCGCACGCCTCGCTCTCGGCGTGCGAGGTCAGAAAGCGCTGCGGCTTGAAGCCCTCGTCCGTGGCCCCTGCCCCCATCGCGCCGATGGACACCGGCACAAACGGCGGACGGAAGGTGGTGGTGCCGGTCTCCGGGATTGTCCGCCCGGTGGCATCCGCCAGCACCGCCAGCGCCGCCACGTTGGAATTCTTTCCCTGATCGGTCGCCATGCCTTGGGTGGTGTAGCGTTTCATGTGCTCGACAGAGCGGAAGTTCTCCACCGCCGCCTGCTTCACATCCTTCACGGTCACGTCGTTCTGGAAATCGAGCCAGGCGCGCCCCTTGCCCGGCACCGCCCAAAGCGCCGCGATGCGGTAGGGATCGTCCTCCGCCTCCGGCAGATCGGCGGCGGCGGTTTTCAGGCCGAGCGCCTCCAGCACCTTGCCAGCAGCCTCCGCACCTTCGCGCAATGCGCCTGCTGTGGAGAAGGTGCCGTTACAGGCCCCTGCGGCGACCATGCCCGGCACTGCGCCCTCGGCGGGCACAAAGGCCAGCGCCTCGCGGTTCCACGCAGGACGGCTGTTCAGATGGCAGGTCAGATGCACCGAAGGGTTCCAGCCGCCGGAAATCGCCAGGCAGTCGGTCTGGATCTTCTCCTCGCCCTTGACCGAGCGTACGGTGATGCTTTCGATCCGCTGACGGCCTGCGCTGTCGCAAACCTGCGCGCCGCGGATCACCTGATAGGGACCGCTGTCGGGCGCGTCATGGCGGCTGTCGATCACCGCCGCGATATGCACGCCCGCGTCATGCAAGTCTCGCGCGGTGCGGTGGGCCTGATCATTGTTGGCAAAGACGGTGACCCGCTCGCCCGGCGCCACGCCCCAGCGGTTCAGATAGGCACGCACGGCGCCCGCCATCATGATGCCGGGCCGGTCGTTGTTGCGGAACGCCACCGGACGCTCGATCGCGCCCGCCGCCAGCACCGCGTGCTTGGCGGCAATCCGCCAGAAGCATTCGCGCGGCAGATGGCTGCCCTTCAGCGAATGGCGGCGCGGCAAGTGGTGCGAGACCCGCTCCAGCGCGCCATAAGTGCCCTGGTCATAAGCGCCGGTGACGGCGGTGCGGGTCATCAGCCGCACATTGTCCATCGTCTCCAGCTCGGCCAGAACTTCGGCCGCCCACTCATGGCCCGGTTTGCCGCCGATCTCCTCGCGCTCCGCCAGCAGGCGGCCGCCCATGCGGCTGTCTTCTTCGGCCAGGATCACATCCGCTCCGGCCCTGCCTGCCTTCAGCGCCGCCATCAGACCCGCAGGTCCGGATCCGATCACCAGCACGTCGCAGAAGGCAAAGGCCTTCTCATACCGGTCCTGATCCGCCACGCCGGACAAGGCGCCCAGCCCCGCCGCATTGCGGATCAGCGGCTCATAGACCTTCTCCCAGAAGGCCGCGGGCCACATGAAGGTCTTGTAATAAAACCCCGCGCCAAAGAACGGCGCCGCCAGATCGTTCAACGCCATCACGTCGCGCTCGACCGAGGGCCAGCAATTCTGGCTGCGCGCCTCCAGCCCCTCGAATACCTCCTGCTGGGTCGCGCGCACATTCGGGTCCTGCTGGCCGCCGGTGCCGATCGTTACCAGCGCGTTCGGCTCCTCGCTGCCCGCGGTCAGCACCCCGCGCGGGCGGTGGTACTTGAACGACCGCCCCACCAGGTGCACATCATTGGCCAGCAGCGCTGAGGCCAGCGTATCACCCTCCAGCCCCATCATGTGGCGCCCGTTGAAGGCAAAGGTGACCGGCTTTGCGCCCTGGTTCAGTCCTTTTCCGGGAAGTCTCATTTTTCACCTCCCAGCCCGGCCCCGGAAGCCAGTTCAACAGCCAAAATCTCGTGGGTCGCGGTATCGCGGGTCACCTTCAGCCAGGAATTGCAGCCCATCTCGTGATACCAAAGCTCATCCAGCGGCCCGGCTGGGTTCTCACGCAGGTTCACATATTCATGCCAGGCATCCAGACCCGCGCCCTCCGCCGGACGTACCAGCGCGGCACCTTTGTAATAGAATTCGCGGCGGTCCCTTTCACCGCAGAGCGGACAGGTGATCCTCATGACCGGCGCCCCTTCATCTTTTTGAAAATACTCCCGCCGGAGGCAAACCCGGCGCGCTCCAAACGCTTAGTGCAGGTTATGCTGCGCACCGGTCCCCTCCTCGTCCATCAGGCCAATGCCGCTGCGGAAGCGGTCGAGCTTGAATTTCGTGGCCGCCCTATGCGGGCGGTCCGTGGCGATCAGATGCGCGTAAACGCTGCCCGAGCCCGGCGTCGCCTTGAACCCGCCGTAACACCAGCCGCAGTTCAGATAGAGGCCGTCGATCGGCGAATGGTCGATGATCGGGGAGCCGTCCGGGGTCATGTCCATGATGCCGCCCCAGCTGCGCAGTAGACGCGCCTTGCTGACCGCCGGCACCATTGCCACGAAACTCTCCATCGTGTGCTCCACCATCGGCAGGTTCCCCCGCGCCGCGTAGGAGCTGTAGAAATCCAGATAGCTGCCAAAGACCAGCCCGCCCTTGTCCGACTGGCTGATGTACAGATGCCCCTCGGCAAAGGTGATCACGTGGTCGACGATGGGCTTCAGCCCTTCGGAGACAAAGGCCTGCAGCACATGGCTTTCGATAGGCAGAGTAAGCCCCGCCATCGCCGCCACTTGGCCGGAACGGCCCGCCGCAGCCAGCGCCACTTTCTTGGCACGGATCGGGCCGCGCGCGGTCTGCACACCCACGACCTTGCCGTTTTCGACGTCAATGCCGGTCACTTCGCAGTTCTGGATCAGATCAACGCCGCGCATGTCAGCCCCGCGGGCATAACCCCAGGCCACCGCGTCATGCCGCGCGGTCCCGGCACGGCGCTGCATCAGCCCGCCCATGATCGGAAAGCGGTTGTTGTCGAAGTTGAGGAAAGGCGCCAACCCGCGCACCTGCTCACGGCTCAGCAGTTCCGCATCATCGCCCTGGTTGACGATGGAATTGCCACGGCGCACCGCCGCATCGCGCTGGCCGTCATTGTGGAACAGGTTGATGATACCGCGCTGTGACATCATCGCGTTGTAGTTCAGGTCCTGCTCCATGGTTTCCCACAGCTTCAGCGAATGGGAATAGAACTCGGAGTTGCCCGGCAGGTAATAGTTGGCCCGCACGATGGTGGTGTTGCGCCCCACGTTGCCGCCGCCCAGGTAGCCTTTCTCCAGCACCGCGACATTGGTGATGCCATGTTCCTTGGCCAGGTAATAGGCCGTTGCCAGCCCGTGGCCGCCGCCGCCAATGATCACCACGTCATATTCGGATTTGGGCTCAGGGTCCCGCCAATGGGGTGCCCACCCCTTGTTTCCGGTGAGCCCCTCCCGGAGCACACGCCAGCCCGAAAACCGCATGTCGTCCCTCCCCGTCAAATCACTTGTCCGCACCCGGAAAATTGCTGGCCCGGGCCTTGCGGCATTGCTACCTGCTTTCGCTTGCTGCTCCTAGCCCAAACGCTCGATTTGCGGCACATCAGCACGGCTCTGCTGGAAATCACATGAACTAATCACTTGTGTCTAGTATTAATTGCGACCGTTGATGACGTATATGGTGCCGACGGCAAAAAGAACGGGGCGGAGAGTTTCCCCTCCGCCCCGGTGCTGTTTATTGGCCTCGCGGTCCGCTCGTGCGGCCCGTCAAAGCCCCTTAGCGTGATAGCTCTTGGCGACTTTGTCGATCGACACCAGATAGGCGGCGGTGCGCAGGTCCGTCACATCATCGCGGCTGTGCCAGACTTCCCGCATCGACTGATAAGCCACCCGCATAGTGTCATCGAGGCCGGAACGCACCAGCTCCAGTTCGTCCGCGCCGCGCAGGTACTTGTCTTTGAAGTTCGGCGACATTGACCAGGTATCTCCCATCACGTCATCCAGCCGCTGCAGCTCGTCGATGACAAGCTGGTGGCGCGCTTCTTCCTGACGGCGCTGCATCCGCCCGAAGCGGATATGGCTGAGGTTCTTGACCCACTCGAAATAGGATACCGTCACACCGCCTGCGTTGGCATACATATCCGGGATGATCACCGTGCCCTTCTTGCGCAGGACCTCATCCGCGCCGGCGGTCACCGGGCCATTCGCGGCCTCGATGATCAGCGGTGCCTTGACGCGCTCGGCGTTTTCCAGGTTGATCACCCCTTCCAGCGCGGCTGGGATCAGAACGTCGCATTCTTCCTCCAGCAGCAGCGAGCCGTTCTCGACGAACTGCGCGTCGGGATAACCGGACACCCCATCGTGCTTGACGATCCAGTTGCGCACCGCCTCCACGTCCAGGCCGTCAGCGCTGTAAAGCCCGCCATCGCGCTCGATGATGCCGGTGATCAGCGCGCCATCTTCCTCGGCCAGGAACTTGGCCGCGTGAAAGCCCACGTTGCCCAGCCCCTGAACAATGATGCGTTTGCCGTCCAGCTTGCCCGACAGGCCGGCGGCAGCCTTGTCCTCTTCGTAGCGGAAGAACTCGCGCAGGGCATATTGCACCCCGCGCCCCGTCGCCTCGACCCGGCCCGAGATGCCGCCGGCATTCAACGGCTTGCCGGTGACACAGGCCTTGGCGTTGATGTCGGTAGTGTTCATCCGCGCGTACTGGTCTGCAATCCAGGCCATCTCGCGCTCGCCGGTGCCCATGTCGGGCGCGGGCACGTTCTGGGACGGGTTGATCAGGTCGCGCTTTGCCAGTTCATAGGCAAAACGGCGGGTGATCAGCTCCAGCTCATGCTCGTCATACTCGCGCGGGTCGATGCACAAGCCCCCCTTGGAGCCGCCGAACGGCGCCTCAACCAGGGCGCATTTGTAAGTCATCAGCGCCGCCAGCGCTTCGACCTCATCCTGGTTCACGCCGGTGGCATAGCGGATGCCGCCCTTCACGGGTTCCATATGTTCTGAATGGACCGAACGGTAGCCGGTAAAGGTATGCATGGCGCCGCGCAGGCGCACCCCGAACCGCACCGTGTAGGTCGCGTTGCAAACTCTTATCTTCTCCTCCAGCCCCGGCGGCAGATCCATCAGGGATACGGCCCGGTTAAACATCAGGTCCACGCTTTCGCGGAAGCTCGGCTCTGTGCGGCTGCTCATCTAAAAACTTCTCCGTGCTCAAACATCGACTCGCTGCCGATGGTGCCCTCACTCTATGCAGAGAAGATTAAGGAGTGCGACCTTTTTGACCATTCCCTGCCCAAAAGAATCGCATTTTAGCCAAAGGTTAACGATTCGCAGCTTGAAGCAGGGCCATTGTCCGCACCGCCGCGACAACGCGCCGAAACCGCGCAAGATTGAACCTCCAATCCATTACAATCTTTGCTATTTCGGCAAAATGGCGCCCCAATTCCGCCACCTTTACCAAGCATTAATAAGTGTAAATTCCGCTGCCAAAGCCGTGCTGACCTGTTCCAAAGCCGGCCGGGGTATCCTGGGGGTGTTTAGATGAGTATGCGTCACAAGAACTCAACAGCGCTGAGCAGTCCGCTCATGGTGCGCTGCCTTTCCAAGGTTCAAAGCTTCCTGCAAGAAGAGGACGGGGTGCTGGCAAAGCCAATGATCGGCACCTTCCTTGCCATGCTTGCGGTTGGCGGTATCGGGGTTGACCTGATGCGGATGGAGCGCGACCGCACCATTCTGCAATACACGCTGGACCGTGCCTCCCTCGCGGCCGCGGACCTGGACCAGACCAAGACGCCCGACGCGGTGGTCCTGGACTACCTCTCGAAATCCGGTCTGGAAGACTATTATCAGGCGCCCTGGTGGGAATCCGGCATCGGCTTCAAGAAGGTGCAAGCTACGATCGACACCTCCTTTCCCACCCATCTGCTGGGATTTGCAGGCATTGATGAAATGCCGCTTTATGCGACCTCGCGCGCGGAGGAGAGCATCGACGGGGTCGAAATCTCGCTGGTGCTCGACGTCTCCGGCTCCATGCGATCCAACAGCCGCCTGACCAACCTCAAGATCGCCGCCAAGGATTTTATCGACACCATGGTGGCCAACACCACCGACGGCAAGATGTCGATCTCCATCGTTCCTTACGCCACCCAAGTCTCGCTGCCAGAGGAGCTTTACGAGCAGTACAACATCTCGACTCCCGGCGACACGATCTACTCGCGCTGTGTCAATTTCTCCGCTTCGGATTTCCAGACGGCGTCTCTGTCACTGACGGCACAACTGGAAGGCACCATGCACTTCACGCCTTGGGACAGCAGAACCCGGGACAACCGCACATATTACAACCCATCCCGGTTGATAAACACACCGGTTTGCGAGGATGATCCTCGCCGAGAGATTCTGCCGTTCCAAAAAGATGCGGCCACGCTCAAAGCTTACATCGAGGATTTTGAAGCGGGAGGAAACACCTCTATCGATATCGGCATGAAATGGGGTACTGCCTTGCTCGACCCCTCTGCTCGCCCGGCGATCAACGCCCTGACAACCGGCGCAGGCGCAACAGTGCCCGATGACTTTTCGGCCCGCCCGTCGGAGTATACCGACGCAGATACGGTCAAGGTCATTGTGCTGATGACTGACGGGCAGAACACCTCGCAGTATTATGTCGAAAGCGATCATCGTGAAGGTGATTCCAATGTCTGGTTTGATGCCGCGTCGGAGCGTTACTCGACCCTCAATCCTTCCACCGGAAAGTATTACTGGCACGACGTGTCGAGCTATTGGAAGAATGAACCCTACGGCGACAACCCGCAAAGGCTGAGCTATTCTGACCTCTTTGCCTACACCTCCCTAAAGTATCTGTATTACAGCCTTTACGGCGATTGGATGAACTCCGCCAAGTCCACCTGGTACTACGGCGTCTACGACTACTACGGCAACTCCACCAAGAATGCCCGTACCGCCAGCATCTGCCAGGCGGCCAAGGACCAGGGCATTGTCGTCTACACCATCGGCTTTGAGGCGCCCTCCAACGGGGTGGCGGTGCTGCAGGACTGCGCCAGCTCCGACTCCCACTACTTCGACGTGGACGGGCTGGAAATCGCCGACGCCTTCGCCTCGATTGCAACCTCCATCCGCCAGCTGAGGCTGACCCAATGATCCGACGCACCGCACAAAGCCTGCGCCGCTTCCGGGCGTGCGAAGATGGCAACGCCACCGTGGAATTCGCCATCGTCATCCCGGCCTTCATCATGATCCTGATGTCAACGGTAGAGCTGGGCCTCATCAACCTGCGCCATTCGCAGCTGGAACGCGCGCTGGACCAGACGGTCCGCGACATCCGCCTGAACACCGGCGCCAACAAAAGCCACGCGCAGGTTCGCGACGAGATCTGCGATCTTTCGGGGTTCATAGAAAACTGCGCCACATCGCTCCGGCTGGAGATGGTGCAAGTGGACCCTTTCAACTGGTCACCGGTCGACCCGGATCCGGACTGTGTGAACAGCATCGAAGATCCCAAACCTGTGCGCACATTTGAACACGGCAAATCGAACGAGCTGATGCTGGTCCGCGCCTGCATGAAATTCAACCCGGTCTTCCCGACCTGGGGTTTGGGCGAAAGCCTGTACAAGGACGGCGACGGCCGGATCAGCCTGATCGCAACCTCCGCATTTGTTCAGGAACCGAGGTAAGACGCTATGCTGACAGCCCTGACACGGAAAATACCCGGAACCGCCCTGCCCCGCCGCCTGCGCACTTTCCTGCGCAGCACGGAAGGCAATGTCTCGGTCGAGTTTGTCTTTTACGCGCCCCTGCTTCTGGGCCTGTTCGCCGCCATCTACACTTTCTTTGACGCCTTCCGCCGCGACGGTGTCAACCTCAAGGCGGCCTACACCGTTTCCGACCTGATCTCGCGCGAGACCACCGCGATCAACGACGCCTACCTCGACAGTATGTACGAGATGACCAAGCTGCTGATCCGGCAGGATTCTCAGCTGGGCCTGCGGGTTTCCGTGGTGCGCTGGGACGATGGCGATGACAAGTATTATGTGGACTGGTCAGAGGTGCGCGGCACCGCCAACACCACCTGGACAGACGCCACCATCAACACGGTATCTGCCAAGCTGCCGGACATGCCGGATCAGGAGCGGGTCATTCTGGTCGAGACTTTCAACGAGATGGACCCCGCTTTCAATATCGGCCTGCCGACGCTGAACCTCGACAACTTCATCTTTACCCGGCCGCGCTTCGCGCCCCTGGTTGCCTTCGAAGGCAGCGCAACAGGCACCGGCAGCCATGATGATGGCGGCGAAGGCACCGACTGAGCCAGCCTGCGTTTACTGCCCGCGCTGCACCAGCATCGCGGCCAGTATTTCCGACATCGCCTTGCCCTGCGATCCGGGCGTCACACCGCCAATGCCGATCCGGCGGCCGGACCGCCACCACAGCCCTGGCATCCAGGTTCTGTCTCCGGGCGTGCCGGTGCGGATCAGAAAGCCGTTTGACGGCTTGAAGGCAAAGAAACCGCGGTCGATGGCTTCGATATCCTCCACCCTTGCGATCACCTGCCCGTCAGAGCAGCGCAGCTCCTCGGCGGTCAGCTCGATCCGGTGCACCGTGGCCTGCCACATCCGCACCGCCAGCCACAGCGCCGCAGCCCCCACCGCAAGCAGGAACACCAGCCAGGCCGGCGACGGCGGCGCGTAAAAAGCCACATAGACCAGCAGAGCGCCGGTCAGGCCCAGCATCGCTGTTCCCATCACCCGCCGCGCTCCGGAAGCCTCGATTGTGGCCAGGATCTCGTTGCTCATCAGCTGCTCCCCTTACTGCTCCGCCGGGCATAAACCGGATTTGCAAAAGAAAACAGCCCCCGCCAAAGCAGGGGCTGAATGCGTCGCGCCTGTGCGGACTATTCCGCCGCAGCGCGGCGCACGGACACCTCATAGCCGGGCTCTTCCGGCTCATCGTCGATCAGCTCCTGCGGAAAGCCCGGCGCAGTGACCGACAGGCCGGTGGCCTCCTCCAGACGCTCGATCATCCGGTCGGACTGCGCCCGCTCGCCATAGCGGCGCTGGCCGTCCTTCATCATCTCGATCATCAGCGGCGACAGCTCCAATGGCACATTGTGGCGGTCGGCCAGGGTCTGGAACAACCCGATGTCCTTCATCACCAGATCCATGGTGAAGTTCACATCGCGAGAGCCGGACAGGATCAGCTGGCTTTCGGTCTCATGTGCAAAGGACGTGCCCGAGGACATCGAGATTGCCTCGAACGTCATGCCCAGGTCCATGCCGCAGGCCTTCATCACCGTCAGCGCTTCCATGACCGCGAGCAGGTTCAAGTTGGCCAGGTAGTTGGTCATCACCTTCAGGGTCGAGGAATTCCCGATCTCACCCACATGCAGGATGCGGCGGCCCATGGTGGTCAGGATCGGCAGGATCCGGTCGAAAGTCTCGCGCTCGCAGCCCGCATAGATCGAGATATTGCCGGTGTCGGCACGGTGGCAGCCGCCAGAGACCGGGCAGTCGACCGGCTCACCGCCGCGCTCAACGATAAGGGCGCCCAAGCGTTTCACCTCCTCCACGTCGGTGGTGGACATCTCCATCCAGATCTTGCCGGGCTGCACATGCGGCAGCATTTCTGTGACCACCGCATCCGAGGCCGCCGGGCTTGGAAGGCAGGTGATCACCGCATCGCAGTCCTGCATCATCTGCGCCGGGCTGCCGCCCGCCTTGGCGCCCCGCGCCACGAACGTCTCAACCAGCGCCGCATCCAGATCATGCACGGCCACGTCCAGTCCGTTGCGCACCAGGCTGCCGGCCAGCTTGCCGCCGACGTTGCCGAGGCCGATAAAGCCGATCTTCATTTCCGTTTTCATGTCCTGCTTCTCCTCCCCGGGGTATCACATGCGATATGGCTAGCTTGACCCCGGTCAAAACAAAAACGAATAATAACGCGGTCTGACCCCAAGAATTTTTGCAACGCAAATGTCCGATCTGCCCAATCTCGTCTGGCTGCGCGCCTTTGAGGCCGCCGCCCGCCTGCAAAGCTTCACCGCCGCCGCCGAGGAGCTGGGCCTGACCCAGGCCGCGGTCAGCCACCAGGTGCGCAGCCTGGAGAAAAGCTTTGGCATCACCCTGTTCCTGCGCCGGTCGCGGCATCTGGAGCTGACCCAGCTGGGCCACGCCTACTACCCTTCGGTGGCGCAGGCGCTGACCGATATCGCCTATTCCACCCGTGGTCTGCTGGGCCATGCCCAGACCCGGACCGTGACCCTGCGGGCGCCGGTTTCCACCGCGGTGCTGTGGGTGGCGCCGCGGCTGGGGGCGTTTCACAGCGCCCACCCGCATATCCGCATCCGGCTGATTTCCGCGGTCTGGGCTGACAGCACCCAGGACGAGGATGTGGACATTGACCTGCGGCTTGGCCCTTCCGGCTGGTTCGACCGCCGTGCGCATCTGCTCTCCACCGAAAGCGTGATTCCGGTCGCGCAGCCGCAGCTGGCAGAGCAGCTGCAGTCGGTGGATCAGCTTTTTGACCAGACCTTGATCCACATCCACGGCTACCAGGACCACTGGCTGCGGCTGTCGGAGCAGGACGGCGTGCCGCTCAAGGACCGCAGCGCGCCGCTCTATGTCGACACCTCGCTGGCGGCGATCGAACTGGCGGCATCCGGCGCCGGCGTCGCCATGCTGATGCGCCGCTACGCGGAGCTGCCGCTGTCGCAAGGCCGTCTGGCGCAGGTTTTGGACGCGGAAATCCCAATGGGTCAGGGCCACTATCTGATGCCCGCCGCCGGGGAGGCCCCGAACAGCGCCGAGACCGCCCTGGTGCGCGACTGGATCGTGTCCCTATTCGCCTGAGGCACCAGGCGGCCCTTGCCGGGTCCGGGATTGGCGGCTAGCGTCCGTCCATGCCCTGGCCCCAGAACACCCCGCCCCAGCGCGACGGCGATGCCGCCGCAGGCATCGACGTCACCGATGAATTCGAGCGGTTCTCGCAGCGCAACGACATCTTCACGCGCGCCTTTTGGGATGAGCGGGTGAATTCCAAACACACCGCCAAGTTCTTCGCCTCCTACCGGATGGAGGCTGCCCCGCGCCGCGGGGATGGCTTCGCCCAGCGCGACTTTGCCCTGCGCAACGCGGCCTGGCTGATATCCGACGTGGTCTCCTCCCGCCGGGCGCATGAGGGCATCCGCGAGGGATTCCAGGCCGCCATCCGCCCCGACACGCCAGTCGCCAAGGAGGCGCTGGAGATAAGCGACCCGGCCAAGATGTCCGCCGAGGTGAAACGCATCGCCAGGTTCTTTGGCGCCGGTCTCTGCGGCATCACCGATCTGGACGAACGCTGGCTCTATACCGCGCGCGTCGATGCCCGCGACATGTCCGAGGCGCCGGACGATCTGCCCGAGGGGCTGACCAGCGTGATTGTGCTGGGCCATGAAATGGACAAGGACCTGGTGGCCACCTACCCCTCCGCGCTGGCAGGCGCCGCGACGGGGCGGGAATACAGCCACGAGGCCTCCATCGTGATGCAGCTGGCCGCCTATATCCGCAACCTGGGATATGAGGCGGTACCGTCGATGAACGACACCGGCCTGGTGATCCCCTATGCGGTCAAGGCGGGCTTGGGCGAATACGCCCGCAACCAGATGGTCATCACCCCGGAATTCGGGCCGCGCCTCAGGTTCTCCAAGATCTTCACCAATCTGCCGCTGGCCCATGACGTGCCGCAGCCGCTGGGGGTGAAGGCTTTCTGCGATATCTGCACCAAATGCGCCGATGCCTGTCCGGTGAAGGCGCTGCCCTACGGGCCGCCCTCCACCGAAACCGCAAATGTCTCGGCCATCAAGGGGGTCAGGAAATGGACTTCGGATGCCGAAAAGTGCTTTTCCTTCTGGGCCAGGATGGCTTCTGACTGCGCCATCTGCATGCGGGTCTGCCCGTTCAACCGCGACTATTCCAAACGCCGCAACCGGCTGTGGCTGAAGCTGGCGCTTGGCCCGCTGCGCAAACTGGCGCTGCGGCTGGCCGCCAAACATGGCGCGCGGCGCAAACCCGCTGATTGGTGGGCCGCGTCTTCTCCCGGTCAGCACTGACAAGCGCGAGGGCTCCCGCCCGTCCTTGCTGCCTGCGGCACCGCGTCCCGTTGGGCCGGGCAGCCCTGCGGGCTGCGCGGGAGGCGATTGTTCACCTGCGCACAGCCCCCGTGTCCGGCAACAGGTTTCAGGGTAGTGGCGCACACCCTATCTTAGCCTCAGTCAACGTATACAGGAGGCATTGAGATGTCCCTCAGACCCATTCTCGAAACCCGCCCCGCCCAGCCCCATACCGAGGGCGCCGGCGTCAAGCTGCACCGCGCCTTCGGCTTTCAAGACCCGTCGGAGCTGGACCCGTTCCTGCTGTTCGACGACTTCCGCAACGAAAACCCGGAGGACTACCTGCGCGGCTTCCCCTGGCACCCGCACCGCGGCATCGAGACCATCACCTACGTGCTGGCAGGCACGGTCGAGCACGGCGACTCGCTGGGCAACGAGGGCACCCTTGGCGCGGGCGACGTGCAATGGATGACCGCAGGCTCGGGCATCCTGCACCAGGAGATGCCTTCGGGCAACGCCAAGGGCCAGATGCACGGCTTCCAGCTGTGGGGCAACCTGCCCGCCAGCCAGAAGATGACCGCGCCGCGCTATCAGGACGTGAAGGGTGCCGACATTCCCGAGATCATCGACGATGACGGCACCCGCGTGAAGGTGATTGCCGGCGATTTCTGGGGCAAGCGCGGCCTGGTGGACGGCATTGCCGCCGACCCGCAGTACCTGGATGTTTACGTCCCGGCGGGCGTCAGGAAGACTCTGCCAATCGACACCTACCGCCGGGCGTTCGCCTATGTGTTCGAAGGCGAGGCCGCCTTTGCCGATGCCTCAGCCCCGCAAGGGGTGCTGCTAGAGAAGGAGGTCGCAGGCCAGGAGGTCAACATTCGCGACCTGTCCGGCGACCGCACCTTGATCCGCTTTGGCACCGGCGACGAAATCACCGTGCAGGCAGGCCCCGAAGGCGTGCGCTTCCTGCTGATCTCCGGCGCGCCGATCAATGAGCCGGTCGCCTGGCACGGGCCGATCGTGATGAACACCCAGGCCGAATTGCACCAGGCCTTCCGCGACCTGCGCAACGGGACTTTCATAAAGCCCGCGCACTGACCGGGAAAACCGGTGCCCGCTTTTCCCGGTGCGCGGCGCAGTCCCGCGCACAGGCCGGCTGCGGCCCGCCAATGGGACCGCTGATGTGATATACTCCCCCCGTCCAACGACCAGATGGGGGGAGAGATGATTATCCGGGTGTTCCGTGCCACCGTCCGCGACGACAAGATCCTCGACTTCAAGGATTTCCTCACCAACACCGCCGTGCCGCACGTGCGCCGCCAGCCGGGGCTGGTTTCGGTCACGGCCGGCCTGCCGCGTCCGGATTCGCCATCCACCTTCTGCGTGGTGATGGTGTGGGAGAGCATCGACGCGCTGCAGGCCTTTGCCGGCGAGGACTGGGAGCAGCCGCATGTGCTGCCGGAGGAGGACCCGATGGTGCTGAGCCGCCAGATCGACCACTACGACATGATCGGCCTGCTGAGCTGACAGGCTGCCCCCGCGGGCCTCAGCCGTCCGCGCACCATCTGTAGACGGTCTCCTCGCCCGCAGGCTGGGGCGTGAACCCTGCCTTTTCCAGCACCCGGGCCGAGGCCGCGTTCTCCTGCATGACACCGCCGCTCAGGCAAATGCCGCTGCCGCTGAAATGCGCCTGCAAGCCGCTGATCAGTTCGCTCGCCAGCCCCTGGCCCCAGGCGGGTTCGGCCAACAGATAGCCAAGGTTGCGGGTTTTGCTGCCGTCTTCCGGATAAGACAGGATCAGCAGCCCGATGCCCTGCCCCTCCGCCTTGCGCAAGCCAGCAACTTCAGCCTGCTGTGCGACCGCCGCCAGGAATTCCCGCCGGGCCTGATCGCTGTTCTGCGCCTGGAAGCCCTCCGGCAGCCATTGCACTACCTTCGGCGCAAACAGCTCAGCCAGTTCCGCCGCTGTCAGATCCTGCCAGCGCACCGCACGCAGGCGGCTGGTTTGCAGCTCCAGCAGGCTCATGCGCTGACCGCCTTTTGCACCATGCCCCAATAGACCCGCTCCACCTCATCCAGCGAGAGCCGCCCTTCGGACCGGTACCAGGTGTTGACCCCGTTCAGCATCGCAATCACCGCAAGCGTTGCGATCTTGGTGTCGGGGATGGCGAAAACCCCCTGCTCCACACCTTCCTTCAGGATCCCCTCCACCCCGTTCTCATAATCGCGGCGCAGCGATTCGATGACGGTGAAATTCTCCTCCGTCAGGTTGCGCAGCTCCATGTAAGCGATGAACACCGCATCCGGGCGCTCCAGGTGAAAGCGGATGTGGAACCCGGTGAAGGCCCGCAGCCGCTCCATCGCCCCCGCCGCCCGCGGCACCGCGTCCCAGGCTGCCTGCAGCTCTTCCATATGGCTGGACATCAGGCTGAACAGCAGGCTCTGCTTGTCCGGCGTGTAATTGTACAGCGCCCCGGCCTGTACCCCGACCTCCTTGGCGATCTGGCGCATCGACACGGCAGCATAGCCGTGCTGGGCAAACAGCCGCAAAGCCGCCTCGCGGATGCGGGGGCCGGTGATATCGGAATGGGAACCTTGGGTGCGTGCCATGCCGGGAACAATAACTGAACAAGTGTTCATATAAAAGAGCGAATGCAGCCGCCGTCTTCTGTAACCGCAGCGGCCGGCAAAACCAACGCCCCGCTGCGGCGGGAAATCAATTGTACCGGCGCGCCGGAGCCCCTAGAACCGGCAGAGCGGAACAAGGGGTTTAGGCAATGCAGACTTGGGCGCGGATCACTTTCCTCCTGGCTTTGACGGGCGCTGCCGCCTGCACCCGGGTGCCCGAGCTGGAAGACCGGCTGACCCCGGACCTGCGCGGCGCCGGCTACCCCAAGCTTCTGCCGCTGGATAACGCGCTGGAGCCGCTGGACCCGCCGCAGCAGGCCGGCGAAGAACTGCAGCAGGAGCTCGACGCCCGCAGCGCCCGGCTGCAGCGCCGGGCTGAGGCCGTAAAAAACGCCGAATTCTGACCGCTTCCCGGCATTCCCCGCTGCTTCTGCCCGCCCCAAGCGGCAGCGGCGTTGCACGCTCGCGCCGAACCCGATAAGGCGGGGCTGAGCATTTCGGAATAAAGGACCTCCAGCTATGACAGAACCGCTTCGTCTTGGGATTGCAGGTTTGGGCACGGTTGGCATCGGCGTGGTGAAGATCATCCGCCGCCATGCTGCGCTGCTGGAGGCACGGACCGGGCGCCCGGTGGTGATTTCCGCGGTATCGGCCCGCGACGCCAGCAAAGACCGCGGTGTGTCGCTGAGCGACTACGCCTGGGAAACAGACCCGGTGGCGCTGGCGGTGCGCGACGACGTGGATGTGTTTGTCGAGCTGATGGGCGGCCACGAAGGCGCCGCCAAGGCTGCGACCGAGGCTGCACTGGCCGCGGGCAAGGATGTGGTCACCGCCAACAAAGCGCTGCTGGCGATTCACGGACAGGCGCTGGCCGAGCAGGCCGAAGCCGCAGGCCGCGTGATCCGTTTCGAGGCCGCCGTTGCCGGCGGCATCCCGGTGATCAAATCGCTGACCGAAGGCCTGGCCGGCAATGAGATCACCCGCATCATGGGTGTGATGAACGGAACCTGCAACTACATCCTGACCCAGATGCAGGCCACTGAACAGGGCTATAACGCGCTGTTCGAGGAATGCGGCCGTCTGGGATACCTGGAAGCCGACCCGAACCTTGACGTGGGCGGCATCGACGCAGGCCACAAGCTGGCGCTGCTGGCCTCCATCGCCTTTGGCACCAAACCCGACTTTGACAGCGTGCAGTTGGAAGGCATTCAGCGCATCCAGTTGGAAGACATCCACGCCGCCGCCGACATGGGCTACCGCATCAAGCTGCTGGGCGTTGCGCAGCGCTCCGCCCGCGGGCTGGAACAGCGCATGTCGCCCTGCCTGGTGCCTGCCGACTCGCCGCTGGGCCAGCTGGAAGGCGGCACCAACATGGTGGTGATCGAAGGCGACTCGATCGAGCAGGTGGTGCTGCGCGGCCCTGGCGCCGGCGAAGGCCCGACCGCCAGCGCGGTGATGGGCGATGTGCTGGACCTGGCCCGCGGCCTGCGGATTTCCACCTTCGGCCAGCCGGCAGAAACCCTGCAGGAGGCGCCTGCCGCCCAGACCGGCCTGCCCGCGCCCTTCTACCTGCGCATGGGGCTTCTGGACAAACCCGGCGCGCTGGCCAAGGTGGCGGCAATCCTCGGTGAGGCCGGCGTCTCCATCGACCGGATGCGCCAGTACGGCCACTCTGCGCCGGTTGCTCCCGTGCTGATCGTCACCCACAAATGCACCCGCGCTACCCTGGACGCGGCGCTGGACGGCCTCGCGGCCACCGATGTGGTCGACGGCACCCCCGTCGCCCTGCGCATCGAAGAGGTCTGAACCTCCCCGCTCCGCAGAAATCAGCCGTTTTGCACGCCGCGGCGGGGCTTTCCTGCCGGGGCGAACGCTATCTTCCCTTGCGACCTGGCCCCGCCCCGCGCTATTCGGCTTGAAACGCCCATTTACATCTGACCCGTTGAGACAGGATTTCCGGTATGACTTCGAACACCTCTGACGCGCCCTTTTATGACCGCATGCTGTCGCTGGGCCTCGCCCGCGTTGCTGAGCAGGCGGCCCTGGCCTCTGCCTCGCTGATCGGCCGCGGCGACGAAAAGGCTGCCGACCAGGCCGCCGTCAACGCCATGCGCGAGCAGCTGAACCTGCTGGACATCGCCGGCGTGGTGGTGATCGGCGAAGGCGAGCGCGACGAGGCGCCGATGCTCTACATCGGCGAGGAAGTCGGCACCGGCAACGGCCCCGGCGTCGACATCGCGCTGGACCCGCTGGAAGGCACCACCCTGACCGCCAAGGACATGCCCAACGCGCTGACCGTGATCGCCATGGGCCCGCGCGGCTCGATGCTGCACGCGCCGGACACCTACATGGACAAGCTGGCCATCGGCCCGGGCTTTGCCGAAGGCGTGGTGTCGCTTGAGATGTCCCCGCGCGAACGCGTCGAGGCACTGGCCAAGGCCAAGGGCTGCGCGCCGTCCGACATCACCGTCTGCATCCTGGAGCGCCCCCGTCACGAGACGATGATCGCAGAAGTGCGCGAGACCGGCGCCTCGATCCGCCTGATCACCGACGGCGACGTGGCCGGCGTGATGCACTGCGCCGAAAGCGGCACCACCGGCATCGACATGTACATGGGCCAGGGCGGCGCTCCGGAAGGCGTGCTGGCAGCCGCAGCGCTGAAATGCATGGGCGGCCAGATCTTCGGCCGTCTGCTGTTCCGCAACGACGACGAAAAGGGCCGCGCTGCCAAGGCGGGCATCACCGATCTGGACCGCATCTATACCCGCGACGAAATGGTTACCCAGGACGTGATCTTTGCCGCCACCGGCGTGACCGGCGGCTCGCTGCTGCCGCGCATCAAGCGCCAGCCGGGCTGGGTCGAAACCACCACCCTGCTGATGCGCTCCAAGACCGGCTCGGTGCGCCGCATGTCCTACCGCACACCGCTGGCACCGCATCAGATGTAAGCCGGTCCTGCGCGGGCAGGAAGCGGCTTGCGCCGCTGCCTCCGGCGGGAGTATTTGAAGAAAGATGAAAGGGCCGGATCCGCATTGGGTCCGGCCTTTGCGCATGGGGGCAGAAGATGAGCTTTTTGGGTGTTGAGCAGTCCTTGAGCGGGCGCCGCTGGGTCGGGCCCGGCGTGGAGGTGGACCGGGCGTCGGAAATGATGGCGCAGCAGACCGGCCTGCCCCGTTCGGTGTGCCAGGTGCTGGCCCGCAGGGGCGTTCCGGCGATGGAGGCCAAGGGGTTCCTGGAGCCGCGGCTGAAGGAACTGCTGCCCGACCCGCGCGAGATGAAGGACATGGAGGCCGCCGCCGCCCGGTTCCTGGAGGCGGTGCGGCGCAAGCAGCGGATCGCGGTCTTTGCCGACTATGACGTCGACGGCGGCAGCTCCGCCGCGCTGCTGCTGGTCTGGCTGCGCCAGATGGGGCTGCAGGCGACGCTCTACATCCCCGACCGCATCGACGAGGGCTATGGCCCGAATGTGCCCGCCATGCAGGAACTGGCCGCCGCCCATGACCTGATCATCTGCGTCGACTGCGGCACCCTCAGCCATGAGCCGATCGCCGCCGCCAAGGGCGCAGACGTGATCGTCCTGGACCACCACCTGGGCGGCGAGACGCTGCCGGAGTGCGTGGCGGTGGTGAACCCCAACCGGCAGGACGAAAGCGGCGACCTGGGCTATTTCTGTGCCGCGGGCGTGGTGTTCCTGATGCTGGTCGAGGCCGGGCGGCAGATGCGCGAGGCGGGCGCCAAGGGCCCCGATCTGATGTCCCTGCTGGACCTGGTGGCGCTGGCGACCGTCGCCGACGTGGCGCCGCTGATCGGCGCCAACCGGGCGCTGGTGCGCCAGGGACTGAAAGTTATGGCGGCGCGCAAGCGCCCCGGGCTGGTGGCGCTGTCCGATGTCAGCCGCATGGATTCGGCGCCCTCCACCTATCACCTCGGCTTCCTGCTGGGGCCGCGGGTCAATGCCGGCGGCCGGATCGGCAAGGCCGATCTGGGCGCGCGGCTGCTGTCCACCGACAACCCGCATGAGGCCGCCGCCCTGGCCGAACGGCTGGACCAGCTGAACACCGAACGCCGCGATATCGAAAACGCGGTGCGCGCTGCCGCGCTTGATCAGGCCGAAGCACGCGGGCTGGAGGCGCCGCTGGTCTGGGCCGCTGGCGAAGGCTGGCATCCGGGTGTGGTGGGCATCGTGGCGTCACGGCTGAAAGAAGCCGCCAACCGGCCCGCCATCGTCATCGGTTTCGACGGGGAAGAAGGGAAAGGCTCAGGGCGTTCGGTGTCCGGTGTCGATCTTGGCGCCTCGATCCAGCGGCTGGCCGCCGAAGGGCTGCTGGTCAAGGGCGGCGGCCACAAGATGGCCGCGGGCCTCACGGTGATGCGGGACAAGCTGGAACCGGCGATGGAGCGACTCACTGAACTGCTGGCCAAACAGGGCGCAGGCCAGGGCGGCCCCGCCGACCTGAAACTGGACGGCGCGCTGATGCCCGGCGCCGCGACGGTGGACCTGATCGGGCAGATCGAACAGGCCGGCCCCTTTGGCGCCGGCGCCCCTGCCCCGCGCTACGCCCTGCCGGACCTGCAGGTGCGCTTTGCCAAGAAGATCGGCGAAAGCCACCTGAAACTGTCGCTCAGCGACGGGATGGGCGGCGGCGTGGATGCGATCTGCTTTGGCGCTTTTGACACGGCTCTGGGTCCTCGGCTGCTGGAGCACGGCGGCGCCCGCTTCCATTTCGCCGGACGGCTGGAGATCAACACCTGGGGCGGCCGCCAAAGCCCGCAATTGCGCCTGGAAGACGCTGCCGAAGCGTGAGATTTCAAGGGCTTGCAGCCTGTGGATAAGAAAATGCGCGAATGCGTATTTTTTCTCTTGCGGGTTCCGGCGCTAATAACTAAATACCCGCTCACGCACTGAGTGGCCCGTTCGTCTATCGGTTAGGACGCCAGGTTTTCAACCTGGAAAGAGGGGTTCGATTCCCCTACGGGCTGCCACTTTCCCCACCCTGCACAGATCATTCAAACGCGCCTATGGTGCGGTTTTTTGCGTGTATTTTCAGCGGATTAAGCCAACAGAGCGGCGCGCAAAAAATCTTCGCATTTCTGCAAAAATCCTCTTGCGCCCGGCAGACGCAATCAGTAAACACCGCCTCACAGACAGAGTGGCCCGTTCGTCTATCGGTTAGGACGCCAGGTTTTCAACCTGGAAAGAGGGGTTCGATTCCCCTACGGGCTGCCACTTTCTCCGGAAAACAGATACAACGGTTCGCTTGAGCAAAAGCGGAGGCTATCACTTGGCTTTCCGCTGTGAGCAGAATCCGCCGCCCAAGCCGCTTTCCGGTATCACCCTGAACCGCGGCCGGAATTCCGCCCACGGTTCAGTTCAGAGTGCTGAAGATATGCCGGTCAGGAAGCAGGACCGCCTGCCGCTTGCTGCGGGTCAGCCGCGCGGCTGTCACACGCGCCTGCGACCGTGTCGTCCTTCTCCATGCCTTCACGGTAGAAGCAGTGCTGCGCCCGCCCCGCCCGCTTGGCCGCATAGAGCGCCAGGTCCGCCTGGTTCAACAGCTGCTGCGCATCCGGGACTTTCTGCCAGGTCGACAAGGTGGTGCCGGCGCTGGCGGAGATCCGGCAGGTCTGGGCGCCAAAGGGAATCGGCTCCTCCAGCTGCTGGATCAGCCGCTTGGCAATCGCCGCCAGCCGCGCCGTGTCCAGCACGCCCTCGAGGATCATCACGAACTCATCCCCGCCGACCCGGACCACCGTGTCCGACTGGCGGGTGCATTCCACCATAATCCGCGCCGCCTGCTGCAGCACCGCATCGCCGGCCGCATGGCCCAGCGTGTCATTCACCTGCTTGAAGAAGTCCAGGTCGAGGTGCATCAGCGCAAACTCGCGGCCGCTGGAAATCAGCCGTGCCAGCACGTGATCCATCGCGCGGCGGTTCTTGAGCCCGGTCAGCGTATCGGTAAAGGCCTGCTCCTCGGCAGCGATCTTGGCCCCCTGCAGACGCAGGTTGAGCTGGCGCGACGCCTCCATCGCGGCGGATTTCGCCTCCACCAGATAGAGCATCTCGATCGTCAGATCGGTGGGCGAGAAATCGGCGCTTGTCAGGTCGTAGTCGCGCACCGCTTCCAGAACGGAAATCCCGAAGGACAGGTTGATGAACGCGCCCTGCCCGTCCGGCAGCGGTGTGCAAACCCCCTTAAGCCCGGTCTGCGGCGCGTCGCGGAACTGCAGGTGCAATTTGCTGCCGGAAGTGCGCAGCAGGTCCTCCACCGATCGCACCGACCGCGGCCGGGACAGATCGAAGACGCGAAAAAACCGCCGCCCTTCCCAGCTCAGCTGCGGACGCAGCTTTCTCAAGGTCGGACCGGCAGAGACAATCCGCCCCTTGGCATCGACAATCGCGTACATCGGACAAACAACGCCCGCCATCTGCGTCAGCTGCTGCAATGTCATCATAGCGAATGCGCCCCCAGATCGAATTCGCGCCCGGCGGCGAACTTGGTTTCCACCAGGGTGATGGAAATCACTTCGGCACCGCCCTGGGTGCCGCTGTGATCAAGAAACACCAGATCGCCATAGTCGTCGGCCATTGCCCGCAAAACGCCCATCAGAACATAGGCATAGCCCGGCAGCCCCGGCTGGCAGACCAGCTCGAACTGCTGCGGCGCCTGCTCCACCAGCTCCAGACCGGGAAGATGCAGGTCCGACACGGCCAGCCGTGCCCGGTCGGGCAAGTCATCCAGCGAATGCAGGAATTCCACGTAATTCACGCCACCAAAGCGCAAGAGCCGCCGCAGCGCCTCCACCTGCGGGTTGGACACCAGAAATGTGCCCATGTCCTCCAGCATTTCGGGCAGGGGGCGCGCCAGAACCTTTTCCATCGCCGCCAGCATCCGGCCCGATTGCTCATCGGTGTAGAACAGCATCGCCTCGAACTCGGTAAACCCGAGTCCGGCCTCCTCCATAACCTCTTCCCAGCGGTCCGCCCCGTAGGTACTGGTCACAAAAGCCTGAATCGCCCTGTTGATCAGACCGTGCATGCAATGGCCCCTCTTTTCCCATGCCATAGTCTTGACGCCTGCGGGTTAAGAAAGGCCCAACAAAGCAAATTTGGGTGATGGATCGCGCTCATTTCCACGTTTTTTTGTTCTGCACCAGCCCTGCCCGTCCCGCAAAAACCCCTGACCAGCGCGTAATGCGATCATAATCCGGCTGCCGGACCCTGGCCATTCGAATCCGGCAATGGACCCTGCTTGCCGCATCGGCCCCCGCGCGTCACTACTGGACCGGCTGACGCACCGAGGCAAGACCGCGGCGCGCCGGGCACGCCAGACCGGCGGGATCTGACCTGCCGGCAGTCTTCCAAACAAAAAAGCGGAGGGTCACCCCTCCGCTTCTTGCCAGCCGCACACCGGTTTCAGAAGTCGGTGGGCGCCCCGCCCTCGGCCTTGCGGCGGGCAACGAAATCCGCCAGCTCGTCGCGGATCGCCGCATCCATCGGCGGCTCCTCGAAATCGGCAATGATTTCCTTGAACAGCTTGTGAGCGCGCTGCGCGGTCCAGGTGGCACCCGCCGCCTCCCAGGCCTCATAGTTGCGCCAGTCGCTCAGGAACGGCTGGTAGAAGGCCGTCGCATAGCGGTCTTGGGTGTGCTGGATGCCAAAGAAGTGACCGTCGTTGCCAACCTCCTTGATTGCATCCAGCGCGATCTCCTCCGGGCCGGTGGCCGAGATCTGCGGCTGCATGTAGCGTTCGATCTGCTGCAGGATTTCGCAATCCATGATGAACTTCTCCGGGCTGGCAATCAGCCCGCCCTCCAGCCAGCCGGCCGCGTGGTAAACCATGTTGGTGCCCGACTGCACCGCTGCCCACAGCGAATTGGACGTCTCCCAGACCGCCTGCCCGTCCGGCACGTTCGCCGCGCAGACACCCGAGGAGCGCATCGGCAGGCCGTAGAACCGGGCCATCTGCCCGGTCATCTGGGTCGAGCGCATGTACTCCGGCGTACCGAACGCAGGCGCGCCCGATTTCATATCGACGTTCGACGTAAACGTGCCGATCACGCAGGGCGTGCCGGGGCGCACATACTGGAACAGGGCAATCGCACACAGGCTTTCGGCAATCGACTGCGCCACCGCGCCCGCCATCGTCACCGGCGCCATCGCGCCCGCCAGGGTAAAGGGCGAGACCACAATGGCCTGCCCGCGCCGCGCCAGCCGCAGGCAGCCGTCGATCATCGGAAAATCGTGTTTCAGCGGCGAGGTGGAGTTGATGTTGGTGTACATATGCGGCTTGGCGTCGAACTCCTCATGGCTGAGCCCGCCCGCAATCCTCACCATTTCCATCACATCCTCGACCCGCTCCTTGCCCAAGCTGTAGGCATGCATCGCCTTGTCGGTCAGGGTCAGCTTGTCATAAAGCACATCCAGGTGGCGGACCGAGGCATGGATGTCCACCGGCTCCACCGGGTAGCCGCCAGCAAAGTGGATGCAGTTGAAATACTGGGTCAGCTTCAGCAGGTTGCGGCATTGCTCGCGGTTGCCCGCCACCTTCCTGTTCAGCTCCATATCCCAGTAGTTCGGCGGCGAGGACACATTGCCGAACAGGATGTGGTTACCGCCCAGCGGGATCGTCCGGTCCGGGTTGCGCGGAGTGATCGAGAATTCGCGGGGTGCCTTGCCCACCATCTCCATCACGAAATCCCGGTCCATTTTGACCAGCTCGCCCTCGACCTTGACGCCGGCCTGTTTGAAGATCTCCAGCGCTTCCGGGTTCAGGAACACCACGCCGATTTCTTCCAGAATGCGCATGGCGCCCTCGTGGATTGCCTGAACGCCTTCCTCCGTCAAAGGTTCGGTCGGCCGGTCGATGTTGACAGGGACCTGCCAGGGCATCTGCTCCAATGCCGCGCTGCCGCGCCGGGCGGCTGCGCCTGCCCTGCCCCCGCCCCGCCTCTTGCGTGCGCCTGTGTCTGCCATGCCGGTCTCCCCTAGATCCGATTTTCGCAAATGCTGATAGCCATCCACTGTGCCAATCCCGGCTGCCATAGACTGTCCATTCCCGACCATGGCTGTCGTTTTTGTTTCGGAAACCGGCGGTATGGGATATTTATGTACACTTGTGCCCAGTAATGCGCGAAAAAAAACCGGCGCTCTATAGTAAAGCGCCGGCGAGACCGCCGCTGCCCGTTTCAGGGCACCGGAGTCAGTGCGGGTTCAGCGGTCAATCCAAGCCGGGATGTGGCCGATGTCGGGCAGCACGATATCGGCATGCGGCGCCAGATCCTCGCGCAGCGCCATGCCGGTCAGCACGCCGATCCGCCGCATTCCCGCAGCGGCGCCCGCCTCCAGGTCGTGCAAGCTGTCGCCGACCATGGCGGTACGCTCCGGCGGAACCCCCGCCGCCCTGCAAAACGCCAGCAGCGGATCCGGGTCCGGCTTGGCGCCATGGCCGCTGTCGCAGCCCGCGACAAAGGCGAAGCGGTCCAGCACACCCGCCCGCTGCAGCTGGCTCCTGGCAGAAATCTCGGCGTCGTTGGTCATCACCCCCAGCACCTTGCCGCGCGCCAGCAGCCCGTCGAGGAACTCCGCCAGCGGCACCGCCGGCGCCAGTTCCGCCTCCGCAGCGCTGCGGGCCAGGAACACCGCCAGCTGCTCAACCTCCATCTCCGCCACAAACGGCGCCAGCACCTCCGCCACCTCGTCATTGGAGCCGGCGATCACCAGGCTGTCGGGGTTGAACGCCTGCCGCTCCAGATCATAGCTGATCACCTCAGCCATCGCCTCCAGCACCGCCCGGTCGCCTTTGGCCAGCGTCTCAAGCACCTGAGCCGCCCAGCCGTTCCAGGTGGCGGCAAAGTCGAACAGGGTTCCGTCCTTGTCGAACAGGAAGGCATCAACGGGCATGGCGGGTCCTCTCTCCGCGGGAATTTGGCGGAACCCTAGGCACAGCCCCCGCCGATCTCAAGTCCAGTTCACCTGCGCCCCGCCCGGAAGCGACATCCGCGCCTGCATCGGCATCTCATAAGCTAGGCCATGAGCATCACAGAACTGCATCACCCAATTGTCGTCCATCGTTAAGAAATCGAGCACTGAGCCCAGGAATTCCGGCTCTGCCGCCCGCGCGCGCAAATCCGCCTCGCTGGCGCCGGTTGCGCCCAGAAACACCGGCATAAGCTCATCATTCCCGGCCAGCCAGGCCAAGGCTTTCAACGCCAGAGTCTCTGCGCCATCGGCGGAAATCTGCATGTTCTCCACACTCCTGCCGCATTGCGGCCAATTTAGTAAAAATCCGAAAGAGTTTCTTAACCAGTCTCAGCAAAGCTGCAAGGCATAGGATTTGCAAGGGGCGAAAGGATACCGCGTGCAAGGCACTATCCTGGTCATCGACGGCGTCTCCACCAACCGCATCATGCTGAAGGTGCAACTGGCGGCTGCCTATTATGATGTGGTTCAGGCCAGCGGCGTGGCCGGGGTGCTGAAGACCGCCCGCGCGCACCGCCCTGATCTGGTTCTCACCGCCATGTCGCTGCCCGACGGAACCGCTGCCGATGTGAAACACGCGCTGGCGGCGGATGAGGCCCTGGCCGATCTGCCGGTAATCGCCGTCTCCGACTGGGAAGGTTCCAAGGCCCGCCTGCAGGCGCTGGCCGCAGGCATCGACGATGTGCTGCAGCAGCCGGTGGACGACGTGATCCTGCAGGCCCGTATCCGCAGCCTGCTGCGCGCCCGCAGCGCCGACGAGGAGCTGAACCTGCAGCGCGACGCCTCGCACGGGTTCATCCTGCCGCTCAGCGACCGCTGCTGCGCCGAGGATCTGCGCGATGCTTCCGTTGCCCTGGTGGCGCAGGATCCCCGCACTGCGATGGCCTGGCGCGACCACCTCTCTGCCAGCCTGCCGTACAGCTTGCGCACCCATACGATCAGCGACATCCAGGGGCTGATGCAGGCGCCGGTGGCCGATGCCATCATCATCGAACTGAACGAGGCCTCCGCCGGCCCCGGCCTGCGGCTGCTGGCGGATCTGCGCGCCCGCGCCGCCACCCGCCAGACGGTGGTAATCGCGGTGCCCAATCCAGCCGATCCGCAGATCGCTGCCGAGGCGCTGGACCGCGGCGCCCATGACGTGCTGCAATCCGGCTTCGATGTCGAGGAGCTGGAGCTGCGCCTCACCGCCCAGCTGCAGCACAAGGCCCGAAAGGACCGGCTGCGCGACAGCGTCCGCAACGGGCTGCGCGCCGCGGTGCTGGACCCGATGACCGGGCTCTACAACCGGCGCTACGCCAAGCCGTTCCTGGACCGTGCGGCGCATTCTGCCGCCGCCAACGGCGAGAAACTCGCCGTCATGCTGGCCGACCTCGACCACTTCAAGCGGATCAACGATGTCTATGGCCACCCGGCCGGCGACGCAGTGCTGATCGAGGCCGCCCGCCGCATGCAGCAGGTGCTGGGCCCGGCGGATCTGCTGGCCCGCGTCGGCGGCGAGGAGTTCATGGCCGTCCTGCCCGGCACCAGCGAGGCCGAGGCCGGCATCGCCGCCGTTGCCCTGTGCAACGCGATCAATGGCACCCCCTTCGAGGTCCCCGGCGCCGCCGAGCCGGTAAAGGTCACGATCAGCATCGGCGCGGCGATGGGCGGCGGCGGCCAGGACGGCAGCACCGCGGCACTGGTCGAGAAGGCGGATCAGGCGCTCTACAACGCCAAGCACGCCGGCCGCAATCAGGTGACCTTGTCCAAGGCATGCACCGAAGCCGCGTGAGCGCTGCGCACCCTTCCGGTTATTAAAAAGGCAGCCGCAACCGGCTGCCTTTTCTGGTGAAAGGAGTTCTCAGGTAACCGCCGCAGGCGGATCAGTCCCGCCTGTGCCCAGCTCCTTGCCAATGCGTGCCGCGCCATTGCATCCGTTCTTCCATACGGTCCGCAAATGCGGCGCGTTCTTCCGGTGTCATCGCCTCCATCTTACTCACCCAGGCGTCCTGCACTTTGGTGTGGAAGGCGTGACGCGCGTCCGACTGGCTGCGCAGCATGTCCCGCAGCGCGGCGGCGTCGAAACTGCCGCTGCGCAGCGCCGCGATCACCGCTTCGCCCTCGGCGTGGCGGCGCTTGAAATAGCTGCCGTGATCCCCGCCCGCCTGCTGCCGCAGCGCCTTGCGGGTGTCACGGTCCAGCTCGCGGAAGATCATTGCCCCCACCGACGGCGGCCGCTGCCAGTGCCTGTCCTTGCCGGAGAACCGCCAGGCCGCCCCGGCCGCGATGCCGATCACTGCAAGGTTCAACGCCAGCGAGGCCGCCAGCAGCAGTTTCAGCCACAGCTTCATTCCGGGTTTGCCCTCCGCATTCATTGCAAGTCCTCGCTCAGCATTACCGCGATGTCATAACTTTCATCAGCAAATACGGTGCTGCTGTCTTCATAACCGGCCAGCGCCACCGGGTCCGGCACAAAGGCGGGCGGCGCAACCCCTATCCACAGTCCTGCCGCACTGGCCGCCGCCAGCCCGCCCATCGCAGGCCAGCCGCCAATCGCCTCGATCAGTTGCCGCCACTTCGGAAGCCGGGCCGCCCGCGCTGGCCGCTCAGGCTGAAAGCCCGCTTGCTCCCGTGCTGCGTCCGCCAGGATGGCGGCGCTCAGATGTTCCGGCACCGCGGGCCGGTCACTGCGTGCCGCGGCAAACAGATCCTCCAGCTCCTGCAGTGCTTTATCCGTGTCAGCCATCGCTATACCCCAACTCTTCGCGCCGCCCGGCCAAAGCCGCGGCCAGCGCCCGTTTGCCCCGGGCGGTCAGACTTTCCACCGCCTCGACGCTGATGTCCATGATCCCGGCTATCTCCGGGTTCGAAAGCTCTTCCAGGTGCCGCAGCACCACCGCCTGCCGCTGCCGTTCCGGCAGTTGCATCAGCGCCGCCTGCAGCGCATCCTGCCGCGCCCCCTCCTGCATCTGCTCCGCCGCCGAGCGGCCCGGATCGGGCGGCTCCGGCACCGCGTCCAGATCCACATGGCCGCCGCGGGCGCGCCGCTTGCGGTCGATGCACAGGTTCATCGCCACCCGGTACAGCCAGGTCGACACCTGCGCCTCCCCCGGCCGCCACTCCGGTGCCATCTTCCACAGGCGCAGCATCGCCTCCTGGGTCACATCCTCGGCCTCCGCGCGGCTGCCCATCACCCGCATCGCGACGCCGAAAACCCGCGGGCTCAAGCGTGCAGTCAGCTCCGCCGCCGCACGCCCATCGCCATTCGCATAGAGCACCAGCAAGGCATCGTCGGAGACCTCCCCCGCCGCTGCGCTCATCGCAGCCGGACCCGCAGCAGGGGTCCGGCGCCGTGATATTTCCGCGTTATGCAGCACGCTTCAGAGATCAGTTCTGCTCCGTTCCGTTCTCTTGCCAATACCCGCGGCGGTGCATGCCGCCGTGCTTCATGCGGGCATCTTCGAACTCTTCTTTCGAAATCCCGCCGCTGCCATCGGCATCCATCCGGTCGAACATCTTGCCCGCCCGGCGCGGCTGCGGCAGCTCGTCCTTACTCAACGCGCCATCGGCGTCCTTGTCAAAGCGTTCCAGCATCCAGGCAGCCCGCTCATTCGCGTGCTCCCGCGCCCGCGCCTGCATTTCCTCCAGCGTCAGCTTGCCATCGCCATCAGCGTCCGCCTTGGCAAAATGCGCATCCTTCATGGCTTCGATCTCGGCCTTGGTGACCTCGCCGTTGCCATCCGCGTCGATCTCCTCAAAGGACATCCGCGGCCCGTGGTGCCCGAAGCCCTGTGCCAGGGCAGCGCCGCCTGCAGTCACGGCAGCGGCAGCAACAATCGCAGTGATGAACTTGACGTGTTTCATATCGTCTTTCCTTTGTCATGCGGCAGCCTCTTGCTGCCCGATGCATAGGAAAAACGCACGCGCCCCGCAGATCCGTCGCGGTTTTCCGAACTTTTTTGCCTTCCCCCGCACGTTGCGGCAAACCGGCGCAGAAATCGGGCTTTCCCCTTTCGCGTGCCCGCCGTTGCGCGCAAATATAAGTGCAGCACACAGGATATTTTCATGACCGAGTCCCCCGCCGTTACGGCCCCCGAGGCAGAAAACGACCGCCCCACCATGCCCGCCCTGGCCAAGGGCTGGCGCTGCAAATGCCCCAATTGCGGGCAGGGCAAGCTGCTGCATTCCTATCTGAAGGTGAACGAAAGCTGCAGCCACTGCGGCCTCGACTTGACCCACGCGCGCGCCGATGACGGGCCCGCTTACCTCACGATCCTGATCGTCGGCCACATCATGGCGCCGCTGATGCATGTGGTCTATTTCTCCTGGCGGCCGGAGCCCTTGGTGATGTTCACCGTGTTCACGATTGGCTGCCTCGCGTCTTCCCTCTATCTTCTGCCGCGGATGAAGGGGATCGTCATCGCCTACCAATGGGCGCGGCGGATGCACGGCTTCGGCAAGGATACCCCGGCAGCGAAAGGGCAATAAGGGCATGAGCGACACATTTCTGAGCGGCGAAACCACCACCGACAAGACCGCGATCCGCAATGCGGCCACGGTCATTGCCATGCGCGGCCGGATGTCGGAGGACCCGCAGGTGCTGATGGGCCAGCGCGGCGCCAAGGCTGCCTTCATGCCGAACAAATTCGTTTTCCCGGGCGGCGCAGTCGATGTGGCGGATGCACAGGTTCCGCTTGCCTCCCCGATCTCCCCCGTCTGCCAGGAACGCTTGGCCGACAAGGCGCCGGACGGCGTGCACCATCCCCTCAGCGTCGCTGCCGTGCGCGAACTGTGGGAAGAAACCGGCCTGATCCTGGGCGAGCCCGGCAGCTGGACCGGCGAGGTGCCCGAAGACTGGCAGAGCTTTGCCGCCACCGGCCATGTGCCCTCTGCCCGCGCCATGCAGTTCGTGTTCCGCGCCCTGACCCCGCCGGGCCGCCCTCGCCGGTTTGATGCGCGCTTCTTCCTGGTCGATGCCGATCAGATCACCGGCGATCTGGATGACTTCTCCCGCGCCGCGGATGAGCTGTCGCATCTGCAATGGATCCCGCTCAGCCAGGTGCGCAGCTTTGACCTGCCCTTCATCACCGAGGTGGTGCTGGCCGAGGTCACCGCCCGCGTCCGCGACGCCGAACCGCCGCAAAGCGTGCCCTATTTCCACAACAACGACGAGGCCAGTCTGTTCCTGCGCCTCAAGGGCTATCCGATGCCCGCCGAAGGGTAACGTTTTCCGGCGCGGAGTGAGGCAAACAATTGTTCCAGTGGAACAATTGTGTAGCTGAACGTCCCGGAAAACACGTGTTTTCCGAGCCGGAATTATCGCATAATTCCGGCCGCCCTGCCGCAGGCGGCGCCATTCAGATCGCCAGAACCAGCACCAGGATCGACACGATCAGCAACGCCATGCCCGCCAGCTCGCGGAGCGTGACGGTCTCCTTGAAGAACAGCACCGAGGCCAGCAGCGACAGCAGCAGCTCCACCTGCCCCACCGCCTTCACATAGGCGGCGTTTTGCAGCGTGAAGGCCCAGAACCAGCAGAATGAGCCGCCCATGCTGGTCAGCCCCACCCAGACCGCCACTTTGCGCGCCGCCCAGACCCGCGCGATCTCACCCTTGTCGCGCAGGCCCAGCCACGCGCCCATGAACAGCGTTTGCAAGCTGACCACCGCCGCCAGCGTCACCGCCGCGCGGAACGCAGGCTCAAGCTCTGCCAGCTGCAGCGACGCGCCGCGGTAGCTGACGGCGGAAAAGGCAAACAGCACCCCGGATCCCAGCCCCAGCTGCGCCGCGCGGTTGGTCAGATGCCGCCACCAGGCGCCCGTCGCATCCGGCGCCCGCGACAGCACCAGCACCGCCGCCAGCCCGATCAGGATCGCTACCCAGCCGCCAAGGCTGACCGGATCGCCCAGAACCGCCAGCCCGACGATGGCGGTCTGGATCACTTCGGTCTTCTTAAAGGTGATCCCCACCGCAAAATTGCGCTGCTTGAACAGCGCCACCACACAGACCGTCGCCAGGATCTGCGCGGTGCCGCCGATGGCCGCATAGATCCAGAACGCAGGCGGCAGCGGCGGCAGAGACCGCCCAGAGGCCGTCAGATACAGCGCCAGCCCCGTCAGGATGAACGGTGCGGAATAGAAAAACCGGGCGAAGGTGGCTCCGCCCGGCGTCAGCGTTACGCTGCTGAGGACCTTCTGCAGCATGAAGCGCACGGTCTGAAAGGAGGCAGCGGCAATGGAAACGGGGATCCAGGCAAACATGCCCCCGCTTATGCGCCCTTATTCCCCTTGCTGCCAGAGCGGATGCGGCACCGGGTCCTTGGCGCGCAGCAGGTAGTTGCGGAAAATCTGCAGGTAGTTGCGGTAGAAATAACCGTCATTGGCCGCCAGGAATTCCGCCCTGCGCGCCCTGTACAGCCGCGGCAGCGCATACCAGGGCACGCCGGGATGCATGTGATGCACGATGTGCAGGTTGTTGTTCAGAAAAAGGAAGGCAAGCGGCCCCGTGTCCTCGATCACCACGGTGCGGCCCTGGGCGGTCTCATGCGCCCGGTGCTCCAGAAAGGTGCGGATCTTCAAAAGGCCAAGCCCCAGATAGGCCCCGGCAACCGCCGCCCACAGCGGCGCCGGCGACTGCCAAACCACCCAGATCACCACTGCGAGACCAGCAGCGTGCAGGATCCAGTCTCGGACAACCCCCGGCTCCCCCTGGCGCGCCAGCCGCCAGTCGCCGGCCATGAAGCAGACCTGCCCGACCAGCGGCCCCAGCACCACCCGCCCCAGCAGGGTGTTGTTCACCCGAAAGAGCGCCTTGCGCCAGCCGGGCAGCCGCGCCCAAACCGCCGGGTCCTGGTAATTGCTCTCCGGATCGTCATAGGGATCAGTCAGCGCCTCATCCTCATGATGCGCCAGATGGGTGTCACGGAACCGGCCATAGGGCACCGCCATGCTCAGGGGAAAGAACATCAGCGCCTCATTCAGCCAGCGGCTGCGGAACGGATGCCCGTGCAGCGCCTCATGGGTCAGCGAGGAATGCAGCGCCGCCATCACACCCAGCGCCAGCACCGTCAGCCCAAGGCTGACACCGGGCAGCAGCCACAGCGCCGCCAGCCAGCCGCCGTAGCAGGCCAGAATCAGCGCCAGGGTGCCCCATTCAACGCTGCGGGGCATATATCCGCGGCAGCTCTCAGACATGGCGCCGCCCCCAGCTGATCTGCGCCCAGACCCGCTCGTAGACCAGGTAGACGGTAAAGCCGATGCCGGTATTGATCAGCGCCATCACCCCGCCCGCCTTGACTGAGCCGGTGGCCGCAAGCCCCACCAGCGTCATCGAGACCAGCCCGAGAACGTTCCAGATCACCGCCTTCACAATGGAGCGCTTGCGCGTTTCCATATCGCCTCCTGTTATTCTTGGGTAAGTGCTTGTTTTCAAAGTACCGCAGCAGGAGGATGTGCAGAATTCCGAATGCAGTTAACAAAATCCATCAGATGTGATAATTAGAAACGAATGATAGAAAATATCGACAAACGGGTACGGGCAGAGCAGTTCCGGCAAAGGCTGAACAGGGCGCTGCGCGACAGCGGCCTCAGCCAAAGCGCCCTGGCCCGTGCCGTCGGCGTCGACCGCTCCACCATCTCCCAGCTCCTGACGGATGAGGGCGCACGTCTCCCCAACGCTCATGTCGTCGGCGCCTGCGCCGGTGCGCTGGGGGTGTCCGCCGACTGGCTGCTCAGCCTCTCCGACCGCCCCGAAAGCGCGGCAGAGCTGCTGGCCTCCAGCCTCACCCTGACCGAGGCCCCCCGCGCCCTGGTCGATGAACGGATCTTTGAGTGGCATCAGGAGGCAGAGGGCTACAAGATCCGCCATGTGCCCGCTGCGCTCCCCGACATGCTGAAAACCCGGGCACTGCTGGAGTGGGAATACTCCCCCCACCTGGGCCGCACCGCAGGCCAGGCCATCGGCGCCTCCGAGGACCGCCTCACCTGGATGCGCCAATCGCCGTCAGATTATGAAATCGCCCTGCCGCTGTATGAGCTCGACAGCTTTGCCCACGCCGTCGGCTATTACGAAGGCCTGCCGCTGGAGATCCGGCTGGAGCAGCTTGACCAGTTCGAGCGCCTCTGCGAGCAGCTCTACCCCCGACTGCGCATCTACCTGTTTGACGCCAAGCGGCTCTATTCCTCCCCGATCACCATCTTCGGGCCGCTCCTGTGCGTGTTCTACGCCGGCACCCACTACCTCGCCTTCCGCGACAAGGAGCGGATTGCCACTTTCACAAACCATTTCGACAATCTGGTGCGCGAGGCCGATATCACCGCGCGGCAGCTTCCGGGGCGGTTGCGGGCACTGCGGGCCGCAATTTCCTGACCGCCCCGGCAGGGGCGCCGGAATTATGCGATAATTCCGGCTCGGAAAACACGTGTTTTCCGGGACGTTTCCCGCGCCGGGAAACGTTGCCCGTCCGGTCAGCCTGCCTTACACCTTCGGGTCCGGGTTCTCGGTATGACCGTCGACCGCAATCACCTGCCCCGATACCAGCCGCGCCGCGTCTGAGCCCAAAAACACGGCCATGTTAGCAATGTCGCGGGCCTCGACAAAGCTGCCCATGGAGGTGCCCGCGGCATAACCCGCGTAAACCTCATCCCGGGTCATCCCCTTGGCCGCCGCCTCCCGCTCCAGCACGCCTTCCATCCGCGGGCCTTCCACCGCACCGGGGCAAATCGCATTGGCGCGGATGCCAAAGGGGCCCAGCTCCATCGCCAGCGTCTTCATCAGGCCGATAACGGCCCATTTCGCCGAGGCATAGGGCGCCCGGTTCGGATAGCCATACTGCCCCGCCGTCGAAGACGTCACGATGATCGAGCCGCCCCTAGCCGCCTTCATCACCGGCGCCGCGTATTTGGCCGCCAGAAAGCAGCCCTCCAGATTGACGCTCACGCATTTGCGCCAGTCCTCCAGCGCAATGTCCTCGACCCGCGCGGTCGGCCCGGCAATGCCTGCATTGGCACACAGCACATCCAGCCCGCCCCAGACCTCCGCAATCTCGGCAAACAGCGCCTTGACCCCGGCCTCATCGGTGGCATCCGCCGCCGTTGTCCGCCAGCCCTCCGGCGCGTCTGCCAGCGCCACCGCGCTGACATCCGTTATCCAGACCTGATGCCCGGCGGCGGCAAAGCCCTCCGCCATCGCCCGGCCGATGCCTGAACCGCCGGCGGTGATCAGAACCCGGCTCAACGCGGAGCCCCGATTGCGCGGCCCAGCCCCTCAGGGGCAGGCAGCGCCGCATGGGCTTCGGCCAGCTTCACCAGGTTGGCCTCGATATGCGGCGCAGGCGGCGCCGAGCGGCGGGTCTTCAGATCCACATGCAGCAGCATATGCTCACCCGTCGCCAGCAGACGCTCGCCCGAATACATCTCATGCCACAGATGCATCTTCTTGCCCGCGCCCATGATCACCCGGGTCCGCACCTGGATCGGGTCGCCCGCATGCACCTCGTCGATGTGGCGGATGTGGGTCTCGGCGGTGAAGTAGCTGCCGCCGTTGGCGATATACTCCGCATCGCAGCCGATGATCATCATCAGCCGGTCGGTGGACTGGGCAAAGGCATCCAGATAGCGGCTCTCGGTCATGTGGCCGTTGTAGTCGGTCCAGTCCAGCGGCACCACGCGGCTCTGGGTCAGCACCGGCTGGCTCAGATCTTCCAGGTCATCCACCGAGCGTATCAGCCCGGCCTCGTCCTCGCGCCCCTTGTCATGGGCATTCTGAAGCGCACCCGCGCCCCAGTCGTTGCTGCCCAGCGCCCGCATCATGCCGACCAGATTGTCATCGCGGATCCGCTCCATCTCGCGGATGTCCAGATGGCCCGACTGCGTGTCCGACTGGCCTGCAATCAGGTCGACCAGCTCGTCGGTGAATTCCGGCACATCCATCAGCTTGGTCCAGGGCCACGACAGGCACGGCCCGAACTGCGCCATGAAGTGGCGCATCCCCGCCTCGCCCCCCGCCACGCGGTAGGTGTCGAACAGCCCCATCTGCGCCCAGCGGATGCCAAAGCCATAGCGGATTGCGTTGTCGATCTCCTCGGTGGTGGCGATGCCGTCCTTGACCAGCCACAGCGCCTCGCGCCAGACCGCCTCCAGGAAACGGTCGGCCACATGGGCGTCGATCTCTTTCTTCAGGTGCAGGGGATACATGCCGATGGCACTGATGATTTCCTTGGCGCGGTCGATGACCCCCGCCGGGTTGGCCTCCGTCGTGACCAGCTCCACCAGCGGCAGCAGATAGACCGGGTTGAACGGATGCGTCACCACGATCTGCCCGGGGTTCTCGCGCCCGTCCTGCAACTGCGACGGCTTGAAACCCGAAGTGGACGAGCCGATCACCGCATCTGGCGCACAATGCGCCTGCAGCTCGGCATAAACCTTTTGCTTGAGGTCCAGCCGCTCCGGCACGCTTTCCTGAACCCACTCGGCGCCGTCCACGGCCTCCGCGATCGTCTCATGGAACGTCAGCTGCCCCTCCGCCGGCAGCGCCACGTTGCCCAGTCCCGGCAGCGAGCGGCGCGCATTGCCCAGCACCTCGCCGATCTTGCGCTCCGCGTCCGGGTCCGGGTCGAACACCCGCACGTTCCAGCCATTGAGCAGGAACCGCGCGGCCCAGCCGCCGCCGATAACCCCGCCGCCGATGATTGCTGCCGATTGCTTCACCATTGTCGTCCATCCTCCGAGGGACCCGGCCGCCGGGCCCGTGTGTTATTCCTTGGGCTGAGGCACCATCTCCAATGCCTCAGGATCATAGCCGTTGCGGCGCAGCACGGCCCTGGCCGCTTCCAGCTCCGCCGCGCCAAGTTCCGGGCTGCGCGCCAGAATCCAGCCCTGGTCGCCGCCCGGGGTGCCGACCACAGCGACCGAGTAATCCTCTGTCACGTCCAGCACCCAGTAATCGCCCCAGGTCAGGGGCAGCCAGCTCAGCCAGGAGACAAAGTTCACCTCCAGCTTGCCGGGCGCGCGGACACGGGCCACCCCTTCCGCCGAGTCGACCGGTCCATCAAGGCCCTCCCGGCGGCAGCGGTTGATGACATTGATCCGTGCATCCTCCCGTGCGCTATAGGTTGCCGTCACGCCTTCGCAGCCCTCTTCAAAGCTGTTGGGAAAGCGGGCGATCTCGTACCAGGTCCCCAGATAGCGGGTGAGTTCCAGATCTTCCTGCACCGTCATCGGCACATTCGTGTCCCGGTAGCCCTCAGCCCGGGCAGTGGCCGCCGCGGCGGCGATGATAAGGGCTGAGGCAGCAACTGCCGGGATGAATTTGCGGAAGGTCATGGCCGGAATCTCCTGAATGCGGGGCTGGGGGTATTGTCACTCCACTCCCAACGCCCCGCGTCCTGAGCAGTTCCCTAGCCCGCCGCCGGCGCGCGTTTGGTCAGACCCAGCTTCTCGCGCACCTCCTGCGGCCCGATCACCCGCGCGCCCATATTCGACACGATGGTGTTTGCCCGCTCGACCAGCTGCCAGTTCTCGGCCAAGACCCCCTTGTCGAGCCACAAGTTGTCTTCCAGCCCGACCCGCACATTGCCGCCCGCCAGAACCGACTGCGCCGCATAGGCCATCTGGTTGCGGCCCAGCGCAAAGGCAGAGAAGGTCCAGTCGCTGGGCACATTGTTGACCATTGCCATGAAGGTGTTCAGATCATCCGGTGCGCCCCACGGCACACCCATGCACAGCTGCACCAGCGCGTTCGGCTCCAGCACGCCTTCTTTCACCAGCTGTTTGGCAAACCACAGGTGGCCGGTGTCAAACGCCTCAATCTCCGGCTTCACACCCAGATCGGTCATCATCTGCCCCATCGCCCGCAGCATGCCGGGGGTGTTGGTCATGACGTAATCGGCCTCGGCAAAGTTCATGGTGCCGCAGTCCAGGGTGCAGATTTCGGGCAAGCACTCCGCCACATGGGCAACGCGCTCGGTGGCGCCGACCATATCGGTGCCGGCCTCTTTCAGCGGCAGCGGATTCTCGGTGTCGCCAAACACCATGTCGCCGCCCATGCCTGCGGTCAGGTTCAGAACCACATCCACATCCGCATCGCGAATCCGGTCCGTCACCTCACGGTACAGATCCAGCCGGCGCGACGGCACCCCGGTCTCCGGATCGCGCACATGGCAGTGCACCACGGCCGCCCCGGCCTTGGCTGCGGCAATGGCCGACTCGGCGATCTGCTTGGGCGAACGCGGCACATGCGGGCTGCGGTCCTGGGTGCCGCCAGAGCCGGTCACGGCACAGGTGATGAAGACCTCGCGGTTCATTTCCAGAGGCATTTTGCTTTTCCCTTCGATGTACAGGGTTTTGCCACGGGTTATCCCCAGGCTCCTCCCCAGATTCTGATTTGCGCTGCCTGCGACTCTGCCGCAGCCTTTTGCAGCACAGTTTACACCAGGCGAATCGAAGTTGATGAAATCCGCAAAAAACATCCTGCAGCCCGAGAACCGGCCGCTGAAAACCGCGCTGCTGGTGCTGGACGAATGCAACACGCTGTCCTTTGCGGCCGCGGTGGACCCTATGCGCGCGGCCAACCGGCTTGCGGGCCGCGCCGCCTTTGACTGGGACTACATCAGCGCCACCGCTGAGCCGCCGATGCTGACCAGCGGCCTCACCGTGCCCAGCATCCCCCTGGCCCGGCTTGAGGGCTGCGAGCTGCTGATCGTCGTGGCCGGCTTCCAGCTGGCCCGCCACGCCACCCCCAGCCTGCTGGCGGGACTGCGCCGCATCGCCGCCACCGGCGCCACCATTGCGGGCATCGACGGCGGCCCCTGGCTGATGGCCGAGGCCGGGCTGCTGGACGGCCACCCTGCCACCACCCACTGGGAAGACCTGGAGAACTTCGCCGCGCGCTTCCCCGACGTGGACGCCCGCAACGACCGCTTCACGGTGTCTGATGCCCGCCTGACCTCCGGCGGCGCCACACCCGCAATCGAGATGATGCTGCACATCATCGGCGCCCGCCACGGCGCAGGTTTTGCGGCCCGGGTGGCCGGGCTGTTCCTCTATGATGGTCCCGCCGCCGCGTCCCGCCCGCAAAGCCGGCTGGGCGGCCACAAGCACAATGCGCTCACCGCCAAGGCCAACGCGCTGATGGAAGCCGCGCTGGACGAGCCGCTGCCGCTCAGCGCCATTGCCGAGACGCTTGGCACCAGCCCGCGCAGCCTTCAGCAGCAGTTCCGCCTGCGCCTGAACACCACGCCGCAGGACCATTACCTGCAGCTGCGCCTGGCCGAGGCCCGCCGCCTGGTCACCGACACCAGCATGCCGCTGATGGAGGTGGCGATGGCCACCGGCTTCACCTCGCAATCAAGCTTCGCCCGCGCCTTCCGCACGGCGCACGGCACCTCCGCCCGTGATCTCCGGCAGGAACAGGCGCGCCCGACCGCGCATTGATGCCGGCAGGATCCCTTTCATCTGGCTGAAAATATCCCGGGGGTGAATTGCGCCCCCAGCGCAAGAGGGGGCAGCGCCCCCTCCTCCGCCGGCGTCAATAGGGCATTGGATGCGCCCGGTGCGCGGCGTTGATCTCGTCCAGAACCTCCTGGCTCAGCGCCACTTCCACCGACTTCAGCAGATGCTCCAGCTGCGGCAGGCGGGTGGCGCCAAAGATCGCCGAGGCCATGAACGGCCGCGTCCGGCACCAGGCCAGCGCCATATGCACCGGATCCAGCCCGTGCCGCTTGGCAATCTCCAGGTAGGCCGCCACCGCATCATAGACCCGCGGCGAGTGGCGCCCGCCCAGCTCAGGGTTGATCGACTTGCGCGACCCTTCCGGCACCGCCCCGTCCTGATACTTGCCGGTCAAGAGCCCGGTGCCCAGCGGCGAAAACGCCATCAGGCCCACGTCCTCATTGACGCTCAGCTCCGCCAGGTCGGTGTCGTACATCCGGCACAGCAGCGAATATTCGTTTTGGATCGAGGCCACCCGCGGCCCGCCGCGCGCCTCTGCAATCCTCAGCCATTGCGCAGTGCCCCAGGCGCTTTCGTTCGACAGGCCAAAGGCCCGGATGGTGCCGCGCTCCACTTCACGCTGCAAAGCCTCCAGGCAATCCTCCATGTTGGCCAGCACCTCCTCGCGGTTCTGCCCGGAAGGGTCATAGGTCCAGTTCTGCCGGAACATGTAGCTGCCGCGGTTCGGCCAATGGAACTGGTAGAGGTCGATATAGTCGGTCTTGAGCCGCTTCAGCGACGCCTCCACCGCGGACGCGATGGTCTTCGACGAGATCGGCGCCCCGTCCCGTGCATGCTTCATCCCCTCGCCGGAATGCTTGGTCGCCAGAAAATAATCGCCGCGCCGCCCGGTCTTTTCGTTCCAATTGCCGATGATGCGCTCACTGTCGCCCAGGGTCTCTGCGCTGACCGGATTGACCGGGTACATCTCGGCCGTGTCGACAAAGTTCACCCCTGCCGCAAGCGCCATATCAATCTGCGCATGGGCCTCATCCTCAGGTGTCTGAGTGCCAAAGGTCATCGTGCCCAGGCACAGTTCGGAAACCTCGATGCCGGTGCGTCCCAACGGGTTCATTTTCATATCACGCGCTCCCCTGTTCCGGATTTGCCCGCGACCCTAACCGGCAGGGCGGCAAGTGCAAGCCGCTTGCACCCGCGCGGCAAACCCGCCAGCCTGCGCGCAAGCCGAGCAAAGGAGATCCCATGCCGCAAACCATCACCAAAGGCGTCAAGGCGCTGCTGACCGAGGCCAACAGCCTTGTCGAAACCATGAGCGTGGAGGAGGCCAAGCAGAAGGTCCTCGACGAGAATTACGTTTTCATCGACCTGCGCGACATCCGCGAGCTGCAGCGCAGCGGCATGATCCCCGGCGCGTTTTCCTGTCCGCGCGGGATGCTGGAGTTCTGGATCGACCCGGACAGCCCCTATCACAAGCCGGTGTTCAACCAGGACAAAACCTATGTGTTCTACTGCGCCAGCGCCTGGCGCTCGGCGCTGAGCGCCAAGGCGGCGATGGAGATGGGGCTGAAACCGGTGGTGCATCTGGAGGGCGGCTTCACCGAATGGGCCAAACAGGGCGGCTCGGTGGTGCCGCGCGAGGGCTGAACCCTCTGCATGATGCAGCCCGCAGCCCCATTCACCCGGCGGCACGGCACCCCGCCCTTCACCGCAGCCGTGCTGCACGGCGGCCCGGGCGCCGCCGGCGAGGCGGCCCCGGTGGCACAGGAAATGGCCGCGCGCGGGTTTGGGGTGCTGGAGCCCTGGCAGTCCGAGGCCTCCGTGGCCGGCCAGGTCCGCGAACTTCGGGCGCAGCTGGAGGCAGGCTGCGACGGGCCCGCGGTCCTGATCGGCTTTTCCTGGGGCGCCTGGCTGGCCTGCCTGCTGGCGGCCCGGCACCCGGATCTGGTCTCCAGGCTGGTGCTGGCAGGCTGCCCGCCGTTCGAAGCCCGGTTTGCCGCGCAGATCAATGCCGCCCGGCAAGCGCGCCTGCCGCCTGCGGAGTGGCAGGAGCTGACAGCCCTGCTTGACGGTGCCGGGATGGAGACAAAAGCCGGGCTGGCCCGCGCAGTGCAGCTGCTCGACAAGGCGGAGGCCTATGCGCCGCTGCCGGATCTTCCGCCTCCGTCCCTGTCCTTTGACCGCAGGGTGTTCGCAAGCGTCTGGGCCGAGGCCGAGGCGTTGCGCCGCTCCGGCGCGCTGCTGCGGGAAGCGGCCGGGATCCGCTGCCCGGTGATTGCCCTCCACGGCGACCACGACCCGCACCCGGCCGTCGGTGTTGAACAGCTTCTGAGGACGGTGCTGCCGGAATTCCGCTTCCAACTGCTGCGGCGCTGCGGCCACAAACCCTGGATCGAGACCCATGCCAGGGCGGCGTTCTTCCAGGCGCTGGAGGGCGCGCTCAGCCCGGCCTGAAGCGTTTCGGGCCGGCCTGCCGCATGCGCCGCCGCGCAGCGCCTTGCGCGGCGCCCGGCCCAACCGGAACGGCGCCTCCCGCGGGGGCGCGGGTCCGGGCGGGAGAGCCTCTTTCCGGCAGGCTCGCCAATTGAGAACAAACAGCGAACATGCTACAGTTCCCCCATGCCGACTCACCTGCTCAACCGCCGCCGCCACAGCCCCCGCCCGGCGCTGTCCCTGATGGAGGGGATCGCGCTGGAACACGGCCGCACGCATGAGGCCTGCGGCCCCGCCCGCCACCGCTTTGCGCTCTGGCTCGCCGCCGCCGCCCCGGGGCCGGTCCTGTGGCTGTCCCCGCCGCGGGGCGGCCGCCAGCTGAACCCGGACGGGCTGGCCGCCTGTGCCAGCCCCGCCCGTTTTCTGTTCGTGCAGGCAGTCCGGACAGAGGATCAGCTCTGGACCATGGAGGAAGCCCTGCGCAGCGGCGCGGCAGCGCTGGTGGTGGCCGAACTGCCCGAGCCGCCCGCCATGACCCCGGTGCGGCGGCTGCACCTGGCGGCGGAGGCCGGCGGGCGCTTCGGCCCGGCGCCGCTGGGCCTGCTGCTGACCCCCGGCCAGGGCGGCGCCCAGGGCATCGAAAGCCGCTGGCACCTGGCCCCCGTCCACAACCGCGTGGCCCAT
>NZ_CEYXRG010000009.1:110222-164557 GCF_982940295.1 Leisingera sp. | reverse complement strand
CTTCACCATCTCAAATTGCCGGCGCAAGTTATGGCCGCAGGGGGCGATATAGTGGGCATAGTGACGGTCTTCCGGATCGCGGCCTGCCCACTTCAAACCTGCGGCCACAGCGTCGGCCTGCCACCGGTCTTGAATGCAGTGCGGGCACTGCGGCTGGCTGTTCATAAGAACAAAGATCTTGCTGGCGTGTGTCCGTCGGCAGGCGTGGCAGGACAGGAGCAGGTGATAGCGGTCCTTGATGCGCTGCAGGATGCCGAAGCCCTTGGCTTCGGCGGCCGCGCGCCAGTGGGCGTGAATGGTGAGAGGGAAGGCGGCGGGCGTGGCGGTTGATGTATGGGTCATTGAGAACTCCATTTGCGCAAGGCGGGAGAGAGGGCAGGCGCCGCATATGGGGCACCTGCCGGGAAAATCTGGATTTGGGCATGACGCGGCCGGGCGCAGGCGGAGAGATCCGCTGCGGGCCGGGTCAGGTGATGTCACGGGGGATTGGGCGGATCAGACCGGCGCGAATTCCGGGGCTGTCACTGCCATCTCCACCACGGCGTCGACTTGCCGCGCCGCGCGGTTCAGCGCTTCGCGGACACCGGGATCATCGGTAGTGAAAAGGTCCCGGTGCTCATGCATCAGCTGCTGGAACCGAAGTGCCTCGTCCAGGCTCTCAGATTCGATCAGAAAGTGCAGTAGCATGCCCATGCGCTGCAGCGGTTTGTCCGATGCGGAGACCGGAGGTGCGGTAAAGATCTCACCGCTTAATGACAAACAATCCTGCCATTTGGCTTCTGCGGCCTCTTGGATACCGGTGGATGCGGGATCCCACGAAAGAGCGTGCGACAGATCACGCTCCAATTCAAGGGCTTCATCCACTGCTTTGGTCAGTGCGCCGAAGGTGCGGGTGATGAAGGTGGGGCTGTCATTTGCGGCAGATGCCGGCCACAGGGGTTTTGCCGCGCCGGGGCGCGTGATAACGGGGATGGTAGTCATGCTGGTCTCCATAGCCGAGGTCAGTGTGATTAGGGCGAGGTAAGAGGTTCCAGCTCTTGCCTCGCCTAAACAATGTGCGATAATGCCATCATGATGTCAACATCAAAATGGTAATATCGGAATGGCCCCTCCCAAGAAAGACACAGAAGCGCTAACGCTCAGATTGCCGCGAGAACTCATAAATGCAATCGATGACCGACGTCGTCTCGAACCTGATCTCCCAACCCGTCCGGAAATGATTAGGCGCGCATTGATTGACTGGCTGGATAAAACAAGCTGATCGGCAACAGGCTACGGAAGCGAAACACCCTTCTGCCATTCAAGATTATCGAAAAAGAATAAGTCATCCACGGCCCCCGGCAGGGCGGGTCCAGCAGGCTGCTGGCCGCAGGAAGCTTTTGAAGGCGAAGGCCTGAAACAAGCTGACGAGGAGGGGATCGAAGGGGGTATCCCCCTCGCGAACTGGCAAGTTGCAATTCCGGGGCCCACCCCTGGATTGCAACTTGCCTAGTGAGTACAAGCCTCACAAAAACAAAAATAAGCCTATCGGGATTTTCTTCGTCTTCGCGGAGACTCGGATCAGAGAAGCAGATCCGAGCAGCAAGATGACAGTACAGCCCAAGTTTACCAACTCAAAGCCCGTAATTCTTAATGAAGCACCGGTCGTGCTGCGATTTGCAGGCTTGTTTCCGCGGGACCTTGGCAAGTTTAAGATGCATGACGAGCGCGGCGGCGGCGACCTGGATCATGTCGACCAGGAGTTGTCGCGGCTGAACCAGGTGCTGGCCGGCGAGCCGGGCTGGCAGCAGCAGATACGCGGCGAAATTGCTGAGATGCGCCGTCACAATCACGAGGAGCACTTGCGTGCCCTCAGAGCCAAGTCACGCATGAAGGACGCCAGGAAGCTGGAGGCGGAAGGGCCTGCAGACCCCTGGCGGTCCTGCAGCAGGGGCCCGCTTCGGGAAGGCATATTCACTGTCAACAAAGACTGGTTCGGCGGCGCAGGGCTCTCTGAATGGGATCCGGAACGTGTCTCTGTTTTCCGCAAAACCGCCATGTCGTTCCTCCGAGAAAATTTTCCAAGCGGGCAACTGCGCTATGCCAGTGCCCACGTCGATGAGGAGGCTTATCACATCCACTTTGTCGTGGCCGTTTGGACCGAGAAACCATCCGCCAACCGCGGGCATCAGATCCTGCTGCAGGCATCTGAGAACCCGCTCATCAAAAGCTATGAGCATGCCCAGGATCTTGCCGGAGAAGCCTTCGAGACAATTGGGATCACTCGGGGGGAGCGCCGTGCCGAGGCCCGGCGCCAGGCTCGGGCAGAGGGAAAACCTCTGCCCGAGCGGCGGCAGCATGTGCCGCCGTCAAAGTGGCGTGCCGAGGAGCGCCTCAAGGCGCAAGCGGAGAAGAAGCGCATCCTGGGCGATGCCCAGGACGAGGCAAAGGCGGCCGTTGAAACCGGCCGGGACCTGGCCAAGGCCACGGTCAAGAAATCGCGTAAGCGCGCGGTAAAAGAGGCGCGGGCCCGCAAACAGCGGGCCGCGCGGGAAGCTGCAAAGATGATCCGCCGCCGCGATACAGCGGAGGCAGAGGCTGTGCAGAATAAAAAAGCGGCTGACGCCGCGAATGCTCTGAAAAAGAAAATTGTGGCTGAGGTCGGGGTATTGGAGCCGAGAGTGAAAGGGTATGAGGCAAGGGCGGAAGAAGCTGCAGAAAAGTACCGGGCCGAAACGGCAGCGCGGAAGGCCGAAGAGGAAAAACGCGCGCGGGTTATCCAAGAAAGGCAACAGGCCGAGCAGGTGCTGAACGCCACGAAGGCGGAGAAATCTGATCTGGCCGCTCAGCTGCAGCAGATGGTTCAGCACCGCCGTCAGGCAGAGAAAGCGGCTGCTGAGGCCCGGGCTGCCCGGCTGGCTGAGGAGAAGAGGCTGCAGGAGGCAGAAGAAAAGGTCCGGTTGAAGGCAACGGAGGCAGAGGTCATCACGGATGCCATCGGGACCGGGTTGGGTTTGGTTGCTGATGGGGCGGTCTTCTGGCGGGAGGCGTCTGCGGATCAGCAGGCAGGCCTGGCCTGGAGCGCGGCCGCTCCGGATACCAAGGGTGCGCGGGCCGAAACGCTGAGAGAAATCCGCCCAGCAATGCGAATGGTCACGCGCATTGCTCAACTGGTGGCCCAGACCGTGAAACGCGTCCTCGCCAAGGAACGGCAAAAGCTGAAGCATGAAGCGGATTATGTGCGCGGCCTGCGTCAGAAATGGGAGCCGGAAGATGCAGCGCGGCTGTCGAGGATCTCGCTCGGTGGGATAGACAGCGGACCGAAATAGGACCGATTGCTGCCTTTTGCTGCGTTACAAGCCAAGGTTTGCTGTGCCGGACAATCCTGCCCTTCGCTGCTCATGCGCAGTTCTTGCTGCACTTGCGAGGATTTTTCCAGGCCGTGTGGGGGCCGGTCTTTCTTCGCTAATGCCCCGGTTCTCGGCCCATTCCATGAGGGTGCCACTGACGTATTCCTGGCCGTTGTCGACTCGAATTCTCCCAGGGGCACCACGCCATTCGATGATCTGGTTCAGGGCTCGAACAACCCGTTTCGCAGGCAGTGAAAAGTCGATCTCAATGCCCAGTCCTTCGCGGTTGAAGTCGTCCAGAACGTTCAGCAGCCGGAATTGCCGTCCATCTCCCAGCCTGTCGGCCATGAAGTCCATCGACCAGACCTCATTCGGGGCCTCAGGCACAGCCAGTTCGTCCGGCTTTTCCCGCTTCAGACGCTTGCGAGGCTTGATCCGCAGGTTCAGCTCTAGCTCGCGGTAGATCCGGTACACCCGCTTGTGGTTCCACCTGTGACCCTGCACGTTGCGCAGATACAGGAAACACAGGCCAAAGCCCCAAGTCTTCCTTGCAGCCGTCAGGCCGAGGAGCAGGTCGGCGATTTGCTCGTTCTCCCCGTCCAGCTTCGGGCTGTACCGATAGAACGTCTCACTGACATCGAATGCCCGGCATGCCAGCGCAATGCTGACGCCCTTCATCGCCACCGCTTTCACGGCCAACTCTCGGCGTTGAGCTGGCCGGATCATTTTTTTCAAAGCGCCTCCTTCAGCAGGTCGTTCTGCATGCTGACGTCAGCGTACATGCGCTTCAGCCGCCGGTTCTCTTCGGCCATCGCCTTCATCTCACTGATGAGACTGGCGTCCATGCCGCCATACTTCGCCCGCCACTTGTACAGCGTGGCGCTACTCATCCCGTGCTCGCGGCACAGCTCGGCGGGAGGCACACCGCCCTCCATCTGGCGCAGCACACTCAAGATATGGGCTTCTGTGAAACGTGTCTTCTTCATCGGAATCTCCTCGTTCATCCTGCCGAGAAAATTCTACTTCCGCATCCCCTTAAGATCGGGGGGGATTACCTGTCCGCTATGAGGCGTTTGGTGAAGCCGGGCTTGAGGATCGCCGTCCGCACCCCGGCCGGGTCTGGAACCGCATCCCTGACGAGATCCGGCAGGCTCTCGTTGACCTCGCTCTTGATGAGCCGGAACTATCGCCGCGTGAGCTGGCATTCCGCTTCACAGACACGAAAAAGTACTTTGTGTCAGAGCCTTCAGTCTATCGTATCCTCAAGGAGCAGGACCTGATTACTGGCCCGGCGTTCAACGTGATCAAGGCTGCCGACGAGTTCCATGACAAGACCACGAGAACGAACCAGCTTTGGCAGACGGACTTCACCTACCTGAAGGTGACTGGCTGGGGTTGGTTCTATCTCTCGACGATCCTGGACGACTTCAGCCGTTACATCGTGGCATGGAAGCTCTGCACAACGACGATGTCACCGACACTCTGGAACTGGCGTTGGAGGCATCAGGCTGTTCGTCCGCGACCGTCAGGCACAAACCGAGGCTGCTCAGCGACAATGGCTCATCATACATCTCTGGCGACCTGGCGGATTGGCTCGAAGATCAGGGTATGGACCACGTTCGAGGGGCACCAAATCATCCGCAGACCCAGGGTAAGATCGAGCGGTGGCACCAGACGCTCAAGAACCGCATCCTGTTGGAAAACTATTACCTGCCGGGCGCACTCGAGGAAGCGATCAGAGCCTTCGTCGATCACTACAATCACCGCCGCTACCACGAGAGCCTCGGCAATCTGACACCGGCCGATGTCTACTTCGGTCGCAGCGACGGTATTCTGAAAGAAAGGAGAAAAACCAAGGAAAGAACACTGAAACAGCGACGCTTGCTCAATCTCGGGCGCGCCGCGTAAGATCACTATCGACGAGCCAGGCCGTCCTCAACGCTGCCAGCTCAATCGGGCCACTTCATTTGATGACGGACACCAACCAATTACCGAATTCACTGACCTTGATGTGATCTAAGGCTCCTTGCTTTTGGCAGAACAACCAGGAGCTTCTTGTGACACTCACTCGGAACCAGGAACAATAGCTCCGACGGCCAGAGTGAAACCGATAAGCAGAAGCGACCCATAAGCTTCATGGTAGAATTCAAAATGGGCAAATGGACCACCCAGCGCGAACACCCAAACAAAAAAGGCGAGAGTTGAAATGCCAGCCTGCAGATATGCGGGCTGCTGTTCGGGCTCATTTGTCTGTCGAAGGGTCCAAACAGGCGTGAGGACAGCGCCAAAGATGAAAACTATCCAAAGTAGGCTTTCTGCGGGAACACCCTGCGCTCCTTTCACAATTCCCGATGCAGCAACCCACGCCCCGACAATATCCGCAGGGATGTACTTGATCACTCGATCAAAGTACGTATCCGGGCGAGATGACTGAGAACTCTGCGGCGAAACCGTTCGAATGCGTCTGGACATTTTGCCTCCTTTTTGAATGCCTTATGCCAAAAACTTTTTGATACGCGGATAAATCGAACTCAGGAGAACTCCCTCACGAATTGAGCCAAACGACTTGGAGATCTCGGCGCGATGAATGGCGACCACATTCCAATTCTCATCGAAACAGGGGGAGCCGCTCGACCCACCGGAGGTACGTGTGATGTATTGTATCTTGCCGTTCTCGTGGTTCGCCGAAGTGACGCCATTGTCGCTGATGGACAATTTCATCGAGCCCCCGTTGGGATGCTGCAAAATATGCATTGCAGAATTCTTGACTGGTATACCTTGGCCCAGAGTAGCGGGCACCAGGTCGCAGAAGGACTCGATGTCGTGGCTCGCGCGCAGCAACACGAAGTCAAACTCATCTACGGGGCTGTAGCCAACGACGGGTTTCTCGTCAAAAAGCTTGGCAACCTGCCCGTTCTTGTTTTGGGCAGCTTCGCTGGTATACGCCCCAAACCGCAGCGTGGTGGTTTGGGCGTTTTGATTCAGCAAATCGCTGTTTCTGGCCAAAACGTGGTGGTTCGTAAGAACGAGATCTGGTCCGACCAACACCCCTGTACCTGTTTCACCGGTTGCTCCAACCTCCACAAGGCAAACGGATCGAGAACGACTAATTGCTTCGCGCAGAAAAGAAACGTCCAGATATTCCGGAGAGGGTCGCAGCCAGCCCTGAAGGGTTACCTCATCCGTAGGGCCATCCCAACTGAACTCCGGACCAACCGAACTCGCTTGGTTTGGCAAGGGAACAGTTGACGGAACTTGATAGCGAATCTCAATCTCAGACTTTTGCTGATCAGATCTAAGCAACTGATATTTAGTGATTAATGCAGCAGTCGTCGCTGCGTCATCGACGGACAGCTTCGGGAGCAACTCATATAGCACAGAACCCAGGTAATTATTTTTGTCATTTGGATTGATCCCACGAAGATACAGACGCTCAAACAGATCCATAGCCCCACTCTCAGGGTCGTCTCCAAAGGATCTGCTAATCTCCATCTGAGTGTTTTGAGGTAAGTTCGATTGCCTTACCAGGTTTTGAAAAAATGTCCCCGGACCCGCTGGATGAATGAAAGCAAGTCTCGCGAGCATACGAACCAAGCCCATCTTGTCATTGTGTGACACTTCCACAACCGGCTCCTCGGGTGAAGGCTTTAAATCCCTAGTGCGTTTCACCCCATCAATGGCTTCCAGAACAGACACGGTATCGATCGCTTCACAACACCCGGCTAGTAGACCGAACCACTGGTGTCTCTCTTGAATGCGGCCAGGGAGCGAAACGAGACCTCGCGCGCGGTTGAAAGATGTGATGGCGTCTTGCAGCGTGTCCTCACCGAGCATCGCCAGTCCCAGGGAAGAATAAGCTATGTTCACAAGTGCGCCGACGCTTCGAGAACTTCTCGAGAGCCGCTCCTTTGCTTCCTCGAGAGCCTTTTTAAACTCTGACCTCGCCGTTTGGTGGTTTTCCTGATGCAATGCACTGATCGCCAATAGAATGCGACGCTCTGAAGTCCCTTCTTCTTTGTTTATTCTTAAAGCGTCATTGGCCAGACGCTCCGCTTCTGTCCAATTGCCTTGGGCAGCGCGAATTTTGGCAAGCAGCAATCCGGAACCATACTCTTGCTTCGAAATCTCGGAAAAAATCTGTTGTGCTTCAGTTACATTCTGTTCTGCGCTTTCAAGCTCACCGTCCAGAAGAAGCCAACGAGCACGTTGTAGACAGTTTTCCGCTTGGCCACCCAAATTGCCAATCTCGATCCGAATTTTGGCAACGTCATCCGAGATTTTTAACGCCTCCTCCTTGTGGTTCATGTCCCATTTGATACTAGCGATTCTTGCCAAGTGGTTCCCTCGCCACAGGGGATTTCTCGTCTCGTCTGCTAGGGACAACGCCTCCTCGAATAATCCGAGCGCCTTACTTGTTTTCCCGACTCCATTTAATGCTTCGGCGTAATTGTGTGTCTGACCCTCAATATTGTCCTTGTTCCCAGTCCGGCGCGCAGCATCGAGCGCAGCGCGTTGTTTCTTTACGTTTTCCTCAAGGTAGCCCAGATCTCTTTTGTACCAGCCAATCTGCTGCAACGCAGTCTGGGCGTCGCCGTGGTTCCAAGTGTATCTTTCTTGCAAAAGTTCATATAAGTCTTCGAAAGCACGCAATCCGTCTTCCAGCGAAGCTTGCGCCTTATCGTAAATGTAGATGTTGACACGCGCGCATATTGCTTCATAGCTGTCGTCGCCGTCGATCAGGTCGATGTATTGTTTTTGTGCCTGTACTGCCTCATGCACTTTACCTACGCGCCAGTTTGCCCGCGCCATGTTCTTATACGCCATTTTCTTCACGCTTTTGCTTTCTGCCACCGCGATCAGCGATTGGGTTAACTTTAGGTTCTTTGCGAACCCGCCCTTTTCGTGTTGGAAATCTGATATATCCTCAACGATTTCTGCCGCTTCGTGTTCGTTGCCAAGCTCAATCTCGATTTCGAACTGTTTGATCCACTTCTTGATGTCATCAAGGTGTTTCCATTCGTGGCGCGGCACTTGGATTTGCTGGTAATATTCAGCGACTTTGGTTTTCATGCTTCTCCACGACATTTCTAAAACGTCGTTACCTGTCGAAAAAGTCGTTTGGTCGAGGACCTCCAGGGCGTGCTGTCTGTCGACAGGGTGAAGATAGAAGTATGCTCCTTCCCGTCGAACGAAACGCATGTTGGACAGCCGACGAAAAGAGCCGTCAGCATCCAAATGAGACTCCCAAGGCCGCAGAACATACTCTATCGCAGTCGCCGGAACGGGTTCATTAAACACTGCAAGAGCTTGCATTACTAATTGGTCACCATAATGCAATCTGCTAAATGCTTCTCCTACGAGAGCATCAACAAATGTCTTGTCCGAAAACTCGGCATTCAACAGGTCTTCGATGATCGTGTCATAGTCGTTCAGAATTTGTCCAACCGCCTCCATCGCACGCGGGTAACCACGCGTCAGCTTACGCAAATCCTCAAGTTCGGAGTTGTCCGCATGTCTGAGCCGGGGAGAAAGGGCGCGCAGCACATTTTCTGCATAAGGTGACGGCAACCCTTCGTCGAGCGGTAAGTTGAATTGTACGCGCGGAGAGTTGGATTGGAGGTTGGCCGGGTTAATTCTGGAAGTCATCACGACTTTGATTTGGCATCCTACAGAAGCAACGAGTTCCTCTAGGAATTTCGTCACTTCAAGGTCTTCGATATTGTGCGTAACGCTGTCAATGCCATCTTCCATGTTGTCCATAAGAACGATGACAGGTCCTGAAAATCTTTCGTTCGAAAACTCCGAAAGGATACCTCGGATTTTTGCCGCGCGCGTGAGCTCCTGGCTCGCCAGCAGGCTCGATAGTCTCTTCCGATCCGTTTCGGGGAGAATCTGTAACAGCCCCTCCACAATGTGTTCCAAGCTTGGCGTTCTCGTCGTTATGAAGCTCAAATAGACAATTCCTGAGACTTCAAATCGACCGAGGTTGTCAGGTAGCTGCCCAGACTGAAGGTGCTGCAGCGCTCTGCAAACGATCGAGGTTTTGCCGATCCCTCCCTTGCCGACAATGACCATTACCTTCGCGGCCTGACCCTTTAGAAATTGGGCAAGCTGTTCGGTTTCAAAATTCCTGTCTTCAAAGTAGTCTGGGGCGGCAAATGGGGGATTAAACACAAACGGCATCAAGATCGCTGGTCTGCTCGGCTCCACGGGAACGCGTTCTCGCTCAACGCCTAACTCGATGCGACGGTTCAATCGATCTCTGACGCCTTCTGGGTCTTCTAGAGCAGCCGAAAGCGAAGCTATCGTGCGGTTAAGTTCGTCAATTTCATTCTCTAAACGGGAAAGCGCTTCGCCTTCGATATCCAGATAGTCTCGCGCCTCTTCAGCGTCGCTTCTGTATTGAGAAGCAGTGCTCAAAAGACCTTGTATCGAGGCGGTGCCTAGCACCACGTCGCGCAGTGCTTGATAAGTTCCGGGGTTCGACTTCGCCACAGTGATTTGCGGTCGCCGCGCCAAGCGGCTAGGTAAGACGACACTGTCCCTTGACGCAATAACGATAGGCTTCTTGTACTTGAGCGCCTGTTTGCATTCATTTTGCGCCTTTGAGCCTGGACACGTTGCCGCTGCAGTCGCGACCAGGACAAAGCAAGAGCACGTCTGAATTGCGGCGGTTACGTCTTCTCGGCCATTGGACACAATACTCGGTAAAGGCGGCGACCCGCTCGTCATTTTCTGACTGATCCAGTCTGCTAAGTCCTTACCTTCATCGGGATCGCACGAGATAAATACCGCACCATGAAATAATTGATTATGTATCAAAGCTTATACTCCAGAGATACTCGTCAAGGCACAGCGAAGTTCTTATCAGTTTTTGCAACCTCTCTTCCGGCTTTTTCCAGCTGAACCCGCTGAGGGTCATGTTGCCCTAAGTTGCGCCCCGTAGCAACGATGGGCGCGCAGACGCACACTCATCACCCGCCGGACGCAGGACGCGCCGTTAGAGCTGGAGAAGTCATTCGCTGCGCCCTGACTAATGACCAAGTTGGGCTCTGGGACTAAACCGCTCTCGCGGCACTGGCGCTTGTGGCTGGCATGGCGAAGCATTCTTGCGGCGCACCGATTTTGTGATGTGGCGGACCTGCCTGACGATTGAGGTTTCTCAATCGGACAGGAGGTTCAAATGACACAGGAGAAGATGAGCCCGCTACGTGCGCGGATGATCGAGGATACACGCACCGCGTCGCCATCTCCAACCACCGCCTGATCAGTGCTGATACCGACAGCGTGACCTTCCGCTGGAAGGATTACCGGGTCAAATCCGGGGAGCGCATGAAGGTCATGCGGCTCGAAACGCACGAGTTCATCCGCCGGTTCCTGATCCATGTCCTGCCCGACGGCTTCCATCGCATCCGGCACTACGGCCTGCTGGCCAGCGCCGCCCGCAAGGCCAGCATCTCGAAGTTCCGCGCATTGCTCGGTGAAAAAGAGAAGAGGCAGGACGACGCACCCGCTGCCGAGATCCTCCCGCTTGCCCTGCGCGAACCCTGTCCCTGCTGCGGCGGCCCCATGCGCATCATCGAGACATTCCGGCGCGGCGAGGTTCCACGATCCCGCGCTCCACCGAGGAAACAGGCCGCATGACCAAAAGCCCGTTCATCCCATCCACCGTAGACCGGTTGCTTCAGCAATACCGGCCGAGCCCGCCTGTCCGTAGCCGTCCGGAAAGTCGCAATGACCGCGCAAAACCGCTCTTTCCCGGGTTGAAGCCAGACCAAAGCCTCGGGCAAATTCTGGACTCGGCCGCCTTCACCCCCAACACCATCACGTCGGTCGCTGCCACAGAACCAGCCGGCAACGCTCTTTCCCCATAGGTGGCGCCCAGCACCCGCGGCTTCTTCCCTGAGAGGTTTGTTAACGCGGGCCACACTCAATCCCAGCCGATACCGCCCGCAAATGCCCACGTCGAAAACCTTCATCTGACTGGGCATTCGCCGCACTAGGTGTGAATGACGGCAGGTAGCCGATTCCGTGGAAAAACACCCGTTCGCGGGCGCAGAATATGGGCGCCGGAAAAGAGCGTGAGCGCCTTTCTTATCAGGCTTTCTGAGGTTGCTGCGGTGCGGGAATGACCTTGGCCAGTTTGCGGAGGTTTTGGGCGGTGGCGGCGAGGAGGAATTCGTCGTTTGCGCCGCATGGGCCGCGTAGTCGGAGCCGACTGAGCCCAAGGATGCGCTTGAGGTGGGCGAAGAGCATCTCGACCTTCTTCCGCAGCTTCATTGAGATGATGTATTGGTCGGTCTTCGCGATGTCGCGAGCGACTTGCCGCGCGTCTTCATGCTCCTCTCGGGTGATCGACCGGAAGTCCATGTTAGGGCAGCAACGCGACTTCGAGGGGCAGGCCTGGCACATGTGCTTTAGGCACCGGTATTTCGCGACACCCTTGCCGGTCGGCCCTCGGTTCGGATCGGAATAGTTCCGGCGGAATTGCTTCAGTTCGTGGCCTTCCGGGCAGATGTATTGATTGTTCCCGGCATCCCACTCGAAGTCCGCGCGGGTCCAGGTTCCGACGCTGCGCCCCGACTTGTCGAAGACGGGGATGTGCGGGGCGATCTTGCGGTCGACCAACCAGCCAAGCATCGGCGCGGTGCCATAGGCGGTGTCTGCGATCAGGCGCTCAGGGTGGAGGTCGAACCTGGCCTTCACGCGCTCGAGCATGGTCTTGGTCGACCCAACTTCGGCTTGGCGGATTGATCTCGTCGCCTCTACGTCCACAATGACGCCGTGGTCCGTGTCGATCAGGTAATTGTCGGAATAGCTGAAGAAGGCCGGACCCTTGCGGGCTGCGGTCCATTGGCTGGCAGGGTCGGAATGGGACGTAAACTTTGGCTGAACCTCGCTGGCCGCGCCGAAGGCAGCCTCGTCCAGGGTGTCGAGATACTCACGGACCGCCCGAGGCGCATCGGCGGGATCGATCTGCCTGACGTCCCATTCTTCCTTAGGCGTAGAATTTTGCTTGTTGGCATCGGCTTCGATCAGGCTGGCATCGATGGCCATGCGCTGCCCGCTGACCAGACCCTCTTCGATACACCGCGCGACGGTTGTCTCGAAGAGATGCCGCAACAGTTCGCTGTCACGGAACCGACCATGGCGGTTCTTGGAGAAGGTCGAGTGATCCGGGACCCGGTCGCTCAGATCAAGGCGGCAGAACCAGCGATAGGCGAGGTTCAGGTGGACCTCTTCACACAGCCGCCGTTCCGACCGGATGCCGAAGCAATAGCCGACCAGCAACATGCGGATCAGCAGCTCGGGATCAATCGAAGGCCGACCTGTGTGGCTGTAGGAATCGGCAAGGTAGCTGCGGATCCCGGACAGATCCACAAACCGGTCGATGGAGCGCAGGAAATGGTTTTGCGGGACATGATCCTCGAGCGAGAACTCGTAAAACAGCGCCGGTTGCGCCTCTTGCCGCGGTCCCATCATCGCCGATCCTCCCACCCAATGAGGGAATTGAATCAGCCGCGGGCACCTCAATCAAGCAGGAGTTTTTCAACGGAATAAGCCCAAACTTACCATTCAGATCATTGGTACGTCGCCAGAGCAGTTCAAGCAGGTCGGGCGGGAAGCGGTCATTTGCTGCGTATGCATCATGGCGCCTTTAGATCTCGAAAAGCTGCCGTTGTGTTGGGTTCCACAAACTCTCCTCCTCATTTCTAGTATACGACAACGCCAGGTACTATATTGTCTGGAATGCGGCGCGGCGATGGCAAGGGATAGACGATGAGCGATGAGGAACGCGCGGCGGCGGATGAGCGGTTGAGAGAACAGTTCAAAGAAATGGCGGAAGGCAGCGCCGTCATGGCGGGTGTATTGCGGGGTGTCGGTGGCGTAAGCGCCTTGCAAGAAGCGATCGGGTCCGTGAACAGCCTACAGGACGCAATTAAAGCCAGTGGGATTGGCGGCGTCCATGAACAAGTCAGAGAAGCCATGAGCGGCTTGGAGACAAGTGGTATTCAAGATCAGTTGTCTGCCCAAACGGGCGCAGGAGTTATGGATCACCTTAGTGCCGAAGGGACGACAATAGAGGAAGCAAGGAAAGCGCTTGGCGTCCTGCCAGACGGATACATGGACAGCCTTACCGGGGCTACGGGTGCAGCCGCGTTAGCAGCATCTGGTTTGCAAGACCGGATGCGTGGGCTGGGTATCGGTGAAGATACGTCCTTTTCGCGCATTGCTGCCGGTATCGCAGAGCAACAAAGCACGTTGGACCAGATGCATCGTGATCGGTTAGAAATGGCCCCTGCCTTGCGGGATATTCACATACCGGAAACCCCTCTAGTCGAGACAAACAAGCGTCTTGAGCGCATTGAACATCGCTTTGACCAAATCTCACACGTTGCCGAAACGTCTGCCCAAACAGCGACAGAGCTTCAATTGGCGGCGGCGGAATTCTTGAAAGACTTCAAAGAAGCGGCGTCCAAGAACGATGAAGCGGCTGCGGACGCAATTGGGCTTGGAAAGAAGGCCATGTGGGCTGCGGTGCTCATTCCAATTCTGGTGTTTGGTGCTCAAATCGCAGCCAATGCTTATTTGCCCAATCGTGAGGCGGAAGTCCTTCAACAAACGGTCATCGGTCTACAGACTGAGATTGTTGCGTTGCAGGCCGCTGACGCGGTGCAGACGCAACGTCTGATCGATTCTATCGCCGCGTCAGATGAAGCGACAGCGGCGACGATTTTGGAAGGTCTGAGAGAGTTGCAAGCGCCCGCTGCTGACACGCCTCCGATAGCCGACTAGAGATAGAATTTCCCTTCTGCCGAGAACCCGTTCAGTTCTTCCCGCGCCACGGCTTCCACATCTGCGCGCCTATGCAGCTTACGAGGCCACAACACGACTGAAGTCGGCAGGTCGAGCTATAGCCAACAGTTGATCCGAGTAGATCTTACTTTCTGCTCAGCCGGTTCTAATTGCCAATCAGGGAGTTGCGCGGCGGTTGGGCGCCGCCAGCGGGTTTCAGGCTCTCAATAAGCATACTCGCCGGAGCAGACGCAGCAGGCGGGCGGCCGCTTCAGATCTCAAGATCCTCGATGGACTTCCCAGCTTCCAATGCTTCGTGGATCCATGCAGGCTTGCGACCGCGGCCGCTCCAGGTTTGGGACGGATCTGCGGGATTAGCGTATTTGGCCGGTGCCTTTGCGCCTGATTTACGGCCTTTGCCACCATGCAGAGCAACAACTTCCTCAAAGGACACGCCGTGTTTCTCCGCAATGGCGAGCATTTCGGCATACGCGCTTTGTTTCGCCTCTTTCTCTACTTCCACTTTGCGGGTTTCGATTTCCTTAGCCAGCGCTTCCAGCTCAGCGGCATTCAGCCCGTTCAGATCAATTGCCATGTATCACCTGTGTTTTCAGTTTAGTACGGTCAAAGCAGATAAACTCATTTGAGGCAAGTCGCTGAGTTTACACATGTGAATTAGATACGGTAAACTGCGCCGATGCTAATCCCGAAATCAGTTGAAAGTGCTCGTTTGGGTACTGAGCAGATGCTTCGGTCTTTCCTGGAATGCAGAGAACGCAGACGGCGTTCGAGCCCACTGCTGTCGTCGGCTCCGCGCTTGGATGCTGCAAGCGCATTGGGCCGCTCAATAGCAAATTGCTGCCATTGATCTGTTCGGTTGGTCTCGTCATCACAGCACATTGGCCACAGCCTAAAGGAGACCTACGTTGGTATGGTCAGAACAGGAACTGCTTCGGTCTGAAAGGTGTGCTTCGTTCACCCCATTGTGTCATAGGCTTGGATGCAAATTGCGTCCGAGAAAGAAGCTTGGCAATTCCTAAAAAAAGAACCTTCGAACTCCCCAAGGAAATCAGTCGAAAAAAAGGCTAACGGCCTTTTTGCGGCGGACTTCAATTGAATGCGTGCTTTTGCTCCCTCCAACTGACGCCCACGCTTCAAAACGACTTCGGCATTGCAGGCGGGGCAGCGGTGCTCTTCACCCCGTATGGCATTTCTTGCGTCCACCCTGACGCCATTCTTGGAGGCTACTAATGACGTGCTCCCCTTGGAGTCCGCGTTTTTCAGTTAGCTCTGTTCAGGGTTTGGTCCTCTCTTGACCGTTGGTGATACTCCCGCGGGGTGAGCCCGTCGAGGCTCGAATGCGGGCGGTGGTGATTGTAGTCGTCGCGCCAGGCGTGGATCAGGTGACAGGCATGGCGCAGGCTCGCAAACAAGTGCTCGTTCAGGCACTCATCCCGAAAACGGCCATTGAAGCTCTCCACGAAGCCGTTCTGCATCGGTTTGCCGGGCGCGATGTAGTGCCATTCGACCTGCCGGTCCTGCTGCCATTTCAAGATCGCGTTGCTGGTCAGTTCGGTGCCATTGTCGGACACCACCAAGCAGGGATAGCCACGCAAATCCGCGATCCTGTCCAGTTCCCTGGCGACACGCAGGCCCGACAGAGATGTGTCCACGACAGTAGCCAGGCATTCCCGGCTGAAGTCGTCGATCACACACAGAATACGGAACCGGCGCCCGTCCGAGAGCGTGTCTGAGACGAAGTCCAGCGACCACCGCTGGTTCGGCCCCTGCGGGATCGCCATAGGCGCCCTGGTTCCGATTGCGCGCTTGCGGCCGCCCCGTTTGCGCACCGTCAGCCCCTCTTCCCGGTAGATGCGATAGAGCTTTTTCCAGTTCACCTCCCAGCCTTCCCGCTTCAGAAGAATGTGCAGGCGCCGATAGCCAAACCGCCTGCGCTCACCAGACAGTTCACGCAGCCGGTGCCGCAGGTCCTTGTCTTCCGGCCTGACCGGCCGCCGCCGGTACACACGCGGATCGATCCCGGCCAGCGCACAAGCCCGCCGCTGCGAGTAGCTTTTCTCTTTCATGGCCCAGTCCACGGCGCGTCTCCTTGAACCGGGCTTCAGAAGTTTTTTCCAAGCATCTCTTTCAGCGTGGCGACATCAAGCATTTGCTCCGCCAGCATTTTCTTCAGCTTGGCGTTCTCGGCCTCCAGCGCCTTCAACCGCCGGGCATCCGAAACTTCCATGCCGCCATATTTCGACCGCCACTTGTAAAAGGTCGCATCGCTGATGCCGTGCTTGCGGCACAACTCTTTCGCGCCCAAACCGGCCTGGTGCTCCTTCAGAATGCCTATGATCTGCTCTTCGCTGAACCGGCTTCTTTTCATCGTCTGTCTCCTCAGTTGGAGAACAGGCTAACCTCAAAGCGAGGACATTTCAGGGGAGCACGTCACTAACATCTTAAATTGCGCCCTTTGTCTCATAACTATCAATCCGAACTGGCGATGTTACTTTCTCTTTTTTACGCCTGCAGCGAACTTCGGCGATACGGGTTGCAACTGCAGCATTCCAATTTGGCGCCAGAGGTTGGCTATGGGCCGTTCCATCTGGGTTAGATGTCTAGCGCAACGACTTAGAATATGAAATTAGATGATTATCCTCTTCCCTAGCCTCCCTTCGTACCGGGGGGCGGTGTCCATCGAAGTTCGATATTTCAACGATTCGAGTTGCTGGCATCAACCAAAGATTCATGAACTGGTAACATCGAATTCATGCTCGTCGTATTTGCTGAGTATAGAACTGGGCCTGCCAACTCAAAGCGGTCTACTCGTTCGAGCCGAAGAAAGTAGTAGCAATAGCGCCAACATAAATACCAAAGAAACCTTCTATCCCAGCAACTGCTATCTTCACATTCTCTGGGCCAAAAGACTGCCATTGAAAATAGATTCCCGATAGGCAAAAGAACACTAGAAAGTACATCATTAGTGGAAACGTCAACGTTACAGCGAGGAAAACACCTGATACTTTGCGCCCCATTCTCCAACCAGCTGGGTTGGCCAAGATGTCCCTAAACGCCAACACTGCGGACGCGCCAAGGACAGGTATTGCCGAGAGGGCAAGTTGGAGAACATCAGGAAACTCAATCGGAGCGGTGACAAAAAGAGCAAAACAAGCACAGAATACTGCCAAATGCCCAAATACTAGCAAACCTGCAACCCACGCTTTGAGCGCCCCATATCTCATCATCTGGTCACGCGGCAGTGGTCATCAAGTGTCGTGGAGGACACATCTTTGCACCAAGCCAGTAATTGCAAAGTAATGACATCGGCAATTCGGCGTTCCTCCCGCGCAAGGTCAGTGCGAAAGAAACTTGATGGCGGCACGTCGGTGCTGCCACCCCGCCTGACCGTCTTTGCGTCATCTGCCCAAAGCTCAACTCGCAACTCCATGTTGCCATTCAACGAGAATCGGATTGTGGCGTCAAACGAGTCCCAATTTCCCGGCTCATCTCGGACAGCTTCCGATGTAGCGGCCACCGGAAAGACCGCGACACCAGACATGGGTGCATCGTCAAAAAGGTCATATTCCGCTCTACCTACTCGGTACCCATAGCCATTCGATGATCGCCGAAAGTGATCTTCTAATTGGTTCCCAAATGCGGTGATGAAGGCCAATTCGTCTAACGACGCCAGGAAGGTTGAAGCTGCAGGAAATACAAAGGCATTACTGTCGACGATACCACAGACCCCCATTCTCAGGTTTACCCATCCAAATAGATCAGTTCGGCGCATAGCTTGAACTAGTTTGGTTTCCATGCCGTCTGGGATTAAATATGAAACCGCTGCATTTTCGGTTGGATTAGCCCGATCCAATCTCTCGAACATCAGCTTACGCTCCTCAAAACTACCGGCAAAGAAGGCGTAATGGTTTGAAACAATCTCACCGAGCGGACGCTCGACGAATTCCCTTTCTGGATCGCCGCGACTGTCAGTCTCTCCTGTAAACAAGAAAGACTCGACCACGGTATCAAACATCAAGGGTTGGCTATCAATAGCTGCGGCCAGTTTGGCCAAGTCTGGCGGTCGACTGTTGGAAAACGAGTAGTGCAGCCCAATCACACGATAGTGAGGGCCGCATTCTGTTTGGTAGATCGTCATATCTCTTTGACTAAAGCCGCCCGGCGGCTCAGGAGCTAGCGAAATCGACCCATTGAAACCATTCTCGATATCTCCGTCCAATTCCCACACCACTTCGGAGTAGTCAAAATCAGAGGGGCCAAAATCGTCGAGGATTCTAATTTTGATGCCATGTCCGTCCACGTATGAGCCGGTGATGCGATGGGGCTTTGTTGTGTCGCCAAGTAGGGGTCGCAAGACACCCGATACATAGTCGCCCTCAAACTCTAGGTGCATGAACGAGTAGTAGTAAGGTGAATACTGTTCCGCCTCATGCCAGCCGCTGACCCGATACGTCCTCGCTCCTGGGGTTATGCAGCCATAGCCGCCGGCCTCGAGAACCTCGACAAGTTGATTTACGTGTCTTTCGCACTGACCTGATGTGTTCTGGTAGTTTGCTATTCTTTTGTTTGAAAACCCTTTCCGATCGAAGGCCTGACAAGGCACATCATTGGGACCATCATAAATGATCTCCAAAATTCTCGGGCTAGGGGCACCAGGCAACAAACATTGCCACTCGGAGACACGTTCTTCTGCCAGCAAAGTGGTGGCGATTAGTGTGTTCAACAATGCCAGGAGCCAAACCCGCAATTTGTTTTTCGGTGAAAAGGATAGATACTTCAGCGGCTTCATGTGAGATCACCTGAAACTAGACTTCGGAGTAATATGCTGAGGCTAGCCATCGTCATGATGCCCGTCAACACTATGAAATGCGAGGTGAGGCCCGGCGATCGTGGTACAAATGGCACGCCTTGTGTGCCGAACATGAAGTTCGCATCCTTTGTTGGCGACCGAGAAAAGATGCAGATTCTCGATCCGAGGCACGTTGGAGGCTTCTTTTTCTAACCTTCTTGATGTCTATGCGCTCGCGCATTTGCATGGTTTTTGGGAACTTCTGCCTTCTGGATGGACATACGTTGGCCTAGTAGACCTTGAGGGCCACTAGGTGTTTCTCGTAAAATGTTTGGTTTGTCCCATAGGATTTGGATTTGAACGTCACGTTTTTGCGCTGGCAGCGAAAGTCTGCTTCGTTGAAGCTGCAATGCGGCAAAGCCAGCGCCGATCCTTGTCCGGTAATGGGATGTACCGGCTGCTTCACCCAGCAGGTTAGGCTTTGCCTATTTCTGCAAATCGGAGAAGTAGCATGGCGAAGAACGACTTTGATGAGCTGATGTCGATAGGCATCGATATCGGCAAGGACACCTTTCACATTGTAGGTTTCGATCTGTCGGGACAGCGCGTCCTCCGCCAACAGATCAAGCGGCTGGCGCTGGTCGCGACATTCGCGAAGTTGCCTCGATGTATCGTAGGCATGGAAGCGTGCCTGAGCGCTCACTTTGTCAGCCGGACGCTGCGCGAGATGGGCTTTGAGCCCCGGATCATCCCCGCAATCTATGTGAAGCCTTTCAACAAAGGTCAGAAGAACGACTACAACGACGCAGAGGCAATTGCCGAAGCCGCGCTTCGGCCCAACCTCCAAACCGTGTCCGAGAAGAGCCAGGATCAGCTCGACCTTCAAGCCCTGCACCGGGTCAGATCGCGTCTGGTGTCACGTCGGACTGCCACGATCAATCAGATCCGGGCCTTTCTTATCGAACAGGGTATCACAGTGCGCAAAGGCCTGCGTGCGCTGAAGAATTCATTCGAAGCGATCCTGGAGGAGCGCAAGGACGAGATATCGCCGCGCATGCGGTCGATCCTGATCGGTCTTTACGGTGACTGGATGTGGATGGACGATCGCATCGACAAGGTGTCGCAGGAGGTCGAAGAGATCAGTCGCACTGAAGAGAACTGCGTCAACGTCATGACAGTTCCAGGCATTGGCCCAATGATTTCCACAGCAATGGTTGCGGCGATTGGGGAAGGTGAGGCCTTTGATCGAGGACGTGACTTTGCGGCTTGGGTGGGATTGGTTCCAAGGCAATACAGCACCGGCGGTCGCACGGTGTTAGGGCGCATTTCCAAACGCGGCAGTCGATATCTGAGGATGCTGTTCGTTCAGGCGGCGAAGATCATCATGATGCGACCGCATCGTTGGCCCGACTTCAGCTTTGGCGATTGGCTGGCGCGCGCTTGCGACCGCATGCATCGAAACAAGGCCGCCGTCGCGCTTGCCAATAAACTGGCGCGCATGGCCTGGAGCATACTGAGACACAAAACTGCGTTTGATGCGCAAAGAGACGAGGTTGCTATCGGCGTCTGAGCCGAAGCGACCCAAAGGAGTTCGCGACAGATCGAAAGCATGGAACGGAAATACTACGCCCACAGAATCTGACGGCCCAAATAGTCGACAATGACTTGTCCGGTAATGAGATCACGGTGCGAGCGTAACCCCAACAAGGCCACGACCCGCGTGTCGATCAACAGGCCGGATACATATGAGCGAATTCCGAGAACATGCCAGAAATCATTTGCGAACAGCAGCCGGTACATACAAATGGGCCGACGTTACTCAACGGGACATTTTTTTTCGCGGGTATCCAAAGTCGATCCGCGTCGACCAAGGATCGGAGTTCGTCTCTCGTGATCTGGATCTGTGGGCCTACCAGAAAAATGTTGTCCTGGACTTCTCCAGACCTGGCAAGCCAACAGATAATGCCCATATCGAAGCCTTCAACAGCCGGCTGCGCCAGGAATGTCTCAATGCATCCTGGTTCCTGTCCATGGATGATGCCCGCACACGGATCAACGATTGGAAAGCTGACTACAACGAAACCAGGCCGCATTCTTCGCTCGGAAACTTGACGCCGTGCGCATTTGCGGCCCAACTGAAGGAAGCCCGAAAGGTCGCATGAAGCCCGGACCAGATATGGGGTGAGCTCCAAAATTGGAAAATTCCAGCTTCGGTTGGTCCAGTTTCCGGGCAGCAGGTCACGCGTCGACGGTGTGACCTGCGGTAAGGTTAGGTCGGTGGATAAGGGCAGGACAAGAGGGTGTGAAGGATTAGGATTGGGGTGCCGGTCCCAACACCTGTACGATCGTGGTTAGTCTCAAACTTGGCTCCGAGGGGATCAAGAATTGAGGGCACAGTGACTACATCACCGTTCGTATCGACGATGCAGCGCAACTTTTTGTCAGATGCCTTCTTGGCAACATACGCGGCAAGCTCGTTAGCTTCATCATCAAGGTCGCGTGGGGTCAGACCGCACATCACTCCGAACGAATGCCCAATCGAATATTTGCCCTCGACGAACCGGCTCACCCCATCGAAGCAATATCGCCAACGGTTATCGGCAGTGCCATCGAGTTTCTTGAACTCAATGACCAAATGAGGCGTCCCAGGCACTCCGAGCATGACGCGAATGTCGGCACGGGCGATCCGACTCGTCGTCCCATCGGGATTGCGCCGTAGCTCCCAAGTCTCGGCCTGGAAATCGCAGTCCATGCGATGTGCGCGCCGTCGCTCAGCATTCTCGAGTGCCTCGCACAGGTTATCCGTCAGATCTGTCTCGCCGTGACAGAATCCGACGGCTGGGGCGACGGTTTTTTGTAAATGAGACCAAGTGCCAGCGACGTACTCGAGTACATCTGGGACTCGTGGCCCTGGAAAGATGTCAATCCAGTCTTCGTTAGGAATCGATGTCATGAATAAGATCTTTTCCAAGCAGCAGCGTGGACGGTCTTCACGACGCGGTCGGCGTCGCTAAGGGCAGCCCGTGGCATCCAAAAACGGCGGCGTAGAGGTTTCACAATGTAGAAAGAATCCCCTGCGACTACCATAACGCTGGGGATCTTGAAGAGATCGTCGTAGCCTACTCGCCCGGCCTGCGCCGCGAGGCTGGCATGAAGGTCCCCCAAAAGCTCTTTGAATGCATGTGCCGATGAATCAACTTGAGCATGATCAAGCTTTGCGCGCGTGGCTTGAATGCGCACGGCACCGAAGAAGCCCGAAGGACCGTCGACAAACGCGCTAATATTTAGAGATCCGGCACCCCCGTCACGCTCACGCCAGTCGCCGAGCTCCCTGGCAAGTGTCTTCACATATGCGTCAATCTCGTCATTTTCGGAGCGGTGAAGGAGAGGGGTCGAAATGCGGCTATAGTCCCCCGGCTGGATTGAAGTTGCGATGACGTCAACCGCATTCTCCACGAGCACACGTTCCGAAGTGGTTAGCTGGAAGTAATCAAAGACAAGTTTGTCGAGCTTCTGCTTGGCCGCCTCATAGGCGTGGCTCCGATGGAACTCTTGAGTTTGGGCGATGCGATCAGTGATGTCGGCGACCTTAGAAATGATGGTGTTCGCTGTTTTAGGGTTGGGATGGTTCTTTGGGTCGCAGAACGGGAAAGCTTCAACATCTTCGAGGGCGATGCGAGGCCGCTCGCCGATGACGGAATAGCCCGTCATGATGAGGAGATAAGAAGCTAGAGGCGAGCGAAGATAGGCGCACAGTAACTTAATTAGATTGGCATCCACCGTCGGCCCGCCGATGGCCCCAATCGATGAAGTAAAGGCAAAGGGGACGTCTGTGTAGACTGCCCGCACTGCATAGGTCCCAGAGAGCCCGTCGGGAAAGAGCACCCTAGGCCCATGATAGAGGCGCGTGTTCGCGCCACCGGGGCTAGCTACCACAACGTAGTTGTCCTTGACCCGCTCGAGCTGCGCATCGGCGCCAATGATGGGGTGGTCATCTGGAAGGCGCTTCGTTGTGAGGAGGTCAAGGTCCTCCAGAGCGCCCAGTGATCGATCTTTATTGCGCTGGTTAGGCGCGTGGAAGCCCTTCGCCGATACCCAAGGTGTCTCGCGGCCTGTCATCACGTCGCCAATAGTCCCGAGTCGCCGGAGGCGGCGCAACAGGGCAAGATCGCGCTGCTCACCCCAGTAGCTCGAGATTAAGGCGTACGGCTTTTCATATATCTCGCGGGCCGTGAGTATCTTTTGGTCCGCGGCGTGCAAAGCCAAGCGACCAAGGGCGAGACTCACGTCGGTCTTCGGCGTCCAGTATTCCACCGCCTCGTCGCCGAGGGCGATCACGCACTCGTCCTTTGAGCGTGAGCGCACCCGGACGACTGCGCAAGGATGCTTGGCGGCTGGAAACAGCAGGCGGCGGACGTCGCCGAAATTGATGATACGCTCGATGCAGACGTCTTCAAGCCAACGTTGGCGGAACGAGCTCGATTGCTTCGTAGCGCCGATCACCAGGTTAAGGGGTAGGATCAGGGCGATAACGCCCCCTGGCTTGACGCATCGCGTGGCTCGGTATGCGAAACCCGACGCAATCTGGCGACGGCCTATCGGGTAGGGCGGTGTTTGCTCATTGGCCCAGTACTCCCAGGTTGGGTCCTCACCTTCGCCGGTCTCCCGCCAGGGCGGGTTGCACAGAAAAATATCGAACCGTTCCTTCCCGGCAAATGGATTCGTCGGCGAGAAGAAATCGCCTAGCCTCTCGCCCTTCTGGATATTTAGGCCGCGACCGACGAGCTGGGGAAGTTTCAGTGTTTCTGCGCTCTGGAGAAGCGAGATGTCGAGCGGCTCAAGTCCCTCAAGGAGCGATAGGTAGAGGCTGAAGGCCGTGATCCAGCACGCGGTCTCGTCGATGTCGTTGCCGAAGATGGTTCGCTGCATCAGCTCAACGCGCTTCGAAAACCGCATCCGTCGACCGGTCCGAACCTCAGCATGGCGGAGCATTTTTCGAAACGCCGTCGTCAGTAGTATGCCAGAGCCGCAAGCGCCGTCGTAGACGGTGCAGGACGAGGGATCTGCAAAAGCTTCGAAGGCCTGGTCGGCGACTAGGTTGGCGAGATGTCTGGGCGTGTAGTAGGCACCTCTTTTACGCTGGCGTTCCTTCAGCAGGGTCTCGTAAATCCCTGAGATGAGCTCGACTGGGATATGGCTGAAGTCGTAGCGCCAGAATGAGCCTTGGCCAGTTTCAGAGTCGACAGCATCAAGGAAATCGAGGATTGGGTCAAAGCTCTCTTTCCGCAAGGTCGACCATAGCGGCGCGCCACCATCAGCGGATCGGAGGAAGTCGCCATTGAAGTCAGCGCCGAGTTGGCTGAGTAGGCGGTCAATACCCTCCCCATCCCGTTGGTTGAAATAGCTCTCAAGCGTGTTTAGATCGTGAGCCGCGCGATAGGTGTCCCCAACAATGCCGCGCTGTTCAAGATAGCACAGAAAGATGACCTGGGCCATCAGGGCCTCGGCTTGGGTATCAACCAGACCGCCGTCGACCAGTTTCTTAACGACCTGACGAAGGTTGAGCAGGAGGCGCTGATCGACCCGCTCATCTGGTGCAAACCAGGTCGACAGCCGGTCCTTAACGAAGCCCGAATGGAACTCGTAGGCTGACCACCGACCGGATAGGCCAACCTTTGGCGCGGAAAGAACTTCAGGTTCCGCGTCTCGATTGGTGACTGCGTAGGCGCTAAGCGTCGAGTTATCGAGTACGAGGACAACAGATACGAGGTTTTGATTCCAAACCCGCTGCCGGATCTGTTCAATCCTCTCTTCTCGAGCGGCCCCAAGGGTCGTCGCATCGACAAAGCAGACCGTAGGCTGTTCTTCGACGCAGAATACGGCCGATGCACCGATCCCACGATCCGGCGCGAGCATCTCCTCGATCTCCGCAGCATAGGCGCGCGTGCCGATGGAAGCTCCAGCGACGAAGAGTTCGTCGGGAAAGTCAGTATAGGCGAGCTCGTCGAGCCAAGTCTCTAGCGCGGTCATTGTGCTATTTCTTCGATGTGAGCAAGGTTGGTCATCGCAGGGCCATGACTGGGAAAAGTGTTAGCTGTTGCAAAGGCTTTACCATCCCGAAACCATCCGAAAGAACATTGAGATGTGGGTCGAGTTCCAACATTAGCCGATCGCCGGTCAATGCAGCTCTTTCTCCAGCGAGAACCAACTCGAAACCACCTTGCGCCCGGATCAGAAGAACCGCACCCCTAAGTGCTGGAAAAGAGGCTTTCGACAGGCATGCGTTAAGTGCAATAAACAGGTCTCGATGTGCCTGAAGTTCGACATGAAATGTCTCGCGCAACACCACCGCGATCCGCAGAAGGAGAACCGTCTGCCAAGTAAATTTCGCCCTGGTTCCGGACCCACTTGGAGCGACATCAGGTTGGATAAGGCCTCGACGTATGGTCCATTCGCGGAGCTGATCTGCGGACAGCCCCGTAAGCTTAAGTACTTCTGCAGTCTGGACCAGCTTCATTATCGTGCGGCCCCCTTAGCCGATAGGGAAACGGGTATCATACCCGTTTAAAGAGGTAAATACGCCTAAACCGCATGTGTGGGACGTTGCGTTCGCTTGTGTGACAAGTTTCGAAATACATGTCCTCTAGCGTTCTTTTGGGATGTGAATCTGCCCATTGTTCGACGCGTGGTCTCTATTAAAGCTGAATCGAAGTGTCTGATCGCATCGCCAAGTTCGGGAAAACTCCTGAACCAAGCCTGGACTTGGTCCTAACGGACCAAGGCGCCTTGGCAACCGACAGCTATGTGGGGAGCGCGTTTGCCAAGGCGCCGGTCACGCCCAGACTGGCCGACTTTTGCTCCGCCCCGTGGCTGGATTTTGCGCCGCCGTTGACAGGTGACAAGCCAAGGTTTGCTGTGCCGGACAAATTGGGCTTTCGTTGCAGCTGCGCCAATGGTTGCATAACAGCCTAACTGCCGAAAACTATAATCTGTGGGAAGATTCGACAACTCTCTCTCTGGTTAGTTATCTAAGTGCCATCATATCAGGAGGCCCGCATAGCTACCGACAAATTTTGGCTATACCGATCGCTGCTTCATCTAAGACCGAACGAAGCGCTGCGAAAAAAACGATCAAGAGCGGCGGTTCGTGTGCGATCATCAAATGTCATTTTGTAAGCCCGTTCAAACACGCCCACACCAAATCTCAAGCGCTCCAAGAGTCGTCGATTGAAAGCCGCGTAGAGAAGTAGAGACTTCATTGCGTACTCATCGCCAAGTATGGAAGCGAAGTCCTGATATGTCCTAAAGTAAATCCCATAATTCTCCAGAAAAAACACATTTCGCTCAAGTGTTACGTCACACTCGTCCGGATGACTGCGGACATACTCTGAAATGATATCTATATCAGCAATGTAAAACAAAACCTCTTTGGCACAAAAAGCCCTCAATCCGGTTTGATGGTCACTGAACTCACGCACTGGAGGAACTTCAAGAGTACTATTGCAGACATCCTGAAATGACTCTTGATCGGGCGTGGTCCCAACAAATGATTGAAAGTATCCTTCTTGATACCCACCACCTTCCGAAATAGGAGCGTTTTTCAACAAGTACTTCAACGCAGTTCCAAATCGTATGAATGGCGTTGATTCGGCAAATGTCTCGAGACCTGGGAATTCGGCCGTTGTATTTGAGACATACCCAACAATTGATTTGTCGCAAACCAGACCGTTTGGAAAAGGGGCCAGTTCGCCTGTTGCTCGTAAGCTGGCGAATGCAACGCCGGTTAGGTAGACTGGCATGGACACATTATATTTCTTCAAACGGTCTACAGTTATACTAGCTGGGCCGCACAATAAATCGACGTCGCCATCAACATTCAACGGTTGAAAGTCGCCATCAACATTCAACGGTTGAAATCTGTCGGATGCCGAGACCTCAACTGCACGAATTGAGGAGCCTCTAAATGGCGGCGACTGAACTACTTGGTCAAGAACCTCACGACAAATCTCGACGACATATCCGCCATAGTCGTCCAGATTTTCTGAGGGACTTAGAGTTCGCCTGTGTGAAAACGGCGAGGCATCGAATCTGACACCCACCCGGATTTCGGGATAGTTAAGTGGTTCGGCAAAGTTCGGCGCTGGGTGCCAAAGTACCCATAGCGTCAAAAATATCGAAATTCTTGCATTCATTCAGCTTACACATCCTACGTTTCAGAATTTTGCTTCAAAATCATTCTGGAAAGAACAACCAGAAATGCGGAGTGGCAGAAAAATGATACTGAAGCATCGATAGAGAATTCCCCTACTATTCCGCTGGAAACGACCGATTGACCTTCCGTCAACCCGCCCTCTGCCAACATCACGAATATTAGTAGGAACCCGATTGCTGTAGCGTAGTGTTTGAAGAAAATCCTCTTTTCTTTCGATAGCTCCACAAGGTCTGTGAATTTGAATACGCTCCAAATAATTGGAAGGCCGATAATTATAGAAGGTAAATTGTCCCAAAGACTCTTCAGCTCCAAGGTCGTTTGCATGGCGTGAATTCCGCTACTCCATCCCCCGACTTGAAAGCTCGGCAGCGCCTCGATAAGCGCTGAAACTACGAGGTAAAAGGGGAGTACGACAATAAATGTCGTGAGAAGTGATAGAGTTGTGTACTGGAAATAGTGAGTACCTTTTCCGGAGTATGATTTCCAAAGCTTATTTTCCAGTCGATTTGAACGCAGGCTTAGCGCGGTTAGAGCAGCCACCCCGAAAATCGTTGCGTTATAAAATACATCAATAAATGTACTGGTGAGTCCGAATTCGAGTGCAGATCTAAATTCTGAGCCTTGCCAATTGTAAAGTACCGAGGCAATGTGAAAGTCTGCTGAAGAAGAGCTGAATATCCTCTCATAATAGTTTGACCCTGTTCGAATTAGAAAAGTCATACCCGCAGCAAGCAGCGTTCCCCAGATAAGGGTTCCGATCACTGCATTAAGGGACTTTGGCTCGTTTACGGATTCAATTTCCTTTAGCAGTTCCGAGACCATAGGCGCGGGTTGGCTGGGGCGCGCGCCGTAGTCGTTGATCGCAAGTAGTCCAAATGCAGCACTGATGTTTTCTGCGGCTTTCGTAGAAATTGCCGATATTTTCTCCCAGTCTCGGTCTGTAGCGGTTTCGGACGCTATCAATGAGTCGAGTTTTGCGTTCAGTACCTCTGCCGCAGGAATGACAGAGTTAATAATTACGGCCAGGCGATTTCGGGACCGTGTCGTGAAGAGCACAAGTGTGCCGTCCACCCATGGAAGTAGTGAAAAAAGCCTGGCAAGCGCCTGCTCCATCGCCGCGGCATTAACTTCATCAAGTCCTTTTTCAAGCGCCTTCGTCTTGGCATTTCGCGCAATGTTGTTAGCCATCTTTATCGAGGCACTAGCGTTATCCGGTGGCGCTAGAAACTTATAGTTCCTAATCTTCTCAATGGCAGAATAAATATTGCGCGGAATCCCTGAGGCGCTGTGGGCCAAGCTTCGAACTAATCCTTCGATTTCGGAAAAAGGCGGCGTGCTGGAGAATGTAATAATCAGCGTGGCGACAACCAGTGGGATTGCAGAGTCGACGCCGATTGATTCAGTTAGAGGTCCTGCAATTTCTTCATTTGCTCCTTCACGTGTCTGTACCACACTATCCAAGAAACCAACAACGTCCGGATCAGCGACACGTGCGGCTTGTAGGGCAAGTGACAATAGAACCGACGACGAACTCAAAATCACATAAGCTATTTCAAAAATAATTATATAGAAAGTCAGGCCTTTTCCAAATGCATTACTTCCAGCTAGAACACTAACAGGCGCGGAAATCAAAACATCCGGACCGGAGCTATCGATTATTTCTGTCGGTGTTTCAAATTGCCGACGTGCGAAGATGCCAACCGATATCGCGCCAAGAAGAAACAGGATGACGTTTGCCACCCAGGTGGGAGATTCAAAGAACAATGATATACACCTAGATTACCTTAACGGCAAAGCTTGACGCGCTGATCACACGGAGTTCCAGCGATGACAATATTTTCGACGGAATCGAACTCGGATCCAATCAGAGTTCTGAATACTTTGGCATCTACAGTGAATTTGCTCTCTTGACTCGGAGCAACTTCATCTGACAGCGCCCCCGCAAACGCGTTGACTAGACCGGCAAGTGCAATGTATTTCATGCGACCAATCCTCGTTAAAGACACAACTCAGCATAGCACAAAACTCAAAGAGTTTGAACCCTCAATTGAATATTGTGGTTGTGAATCCCGCTCTGCCTGAAATTCCCTCGATTCCGACAACTATTTTCAGAGAACGATTGAAGCGTCTAGCGTTCGCGAGGGCGTTGTTGCAGAACTCTAACCGCTAAGGATTCACATGACGAATCCATGCGGCTAGACGGGGCAAATGAGCAAGCCCGCACCTGCCCGCTACCGTACAAAGAATTGGTCCAGCTACAACGATGCGCTCAGGAAGCGCGGTTTGCTTCTGATTTGGCTGGATAAAGAGGTGACCTGGCTCGCGCCGCATGAAGGACGGACAGGGCGCCCACCGGTCTCCTCAAACGCGGCGATTCAGTTCTGCCTGTCGATCAAGGTTCTGTTCAAGCTGCCCCTCCGGCAGACCGCCGGAATGGTCGCCAGCCATTTGCAACTGGCGGGGCTGGACTGGCCCGTTCCTGATTTCTCTACGCTGTGCCGTCGACAGAAAGCGCTGGCCGTCCAGATCCCGTATCGCCGCGCCGATGGGCCGCTGAACCTGCTGGTGGACAGCGCCGGGATCAAATTCCTTGGCGATGGCGAGTAGCAGGCCCGCAAGCAGGGCGTTCAGGGACGGCGCCAATCGCGCAAGGTGCATCTTGCGATGGATGCTACCACATCTGACATCCGTGCTGTCGAATTCACCCCCCAGCCGTGACGGCGACAGCCCGGTCCTGCCGGAACTGCTCGATCAGATTCCGAAAGATGAAGAGATCAGCAGCGTATCCGCAGACGGAGCCTATGACACGCGCCGTTGTCACTCCGCCACCATCGAGCGTGGCGCCGCCCCGATTATCCCTATCCGCAAGAATGGCCGGCCGTGGAAAGAAAACTGCCCGGCGGCACAGGTCAGAAACGAAACCTTGCGCGCCACCCGGCACTACGGCCGGGCCTTCTGGAGACGCTGGACGGGATACCACGCCCGGAGCCGGGTCGAGGCAAAGATGCGCTGCTTGAAGGCCTTCGGCGAGCGCATCGCTGCAAGAGACCCTGACCACCAAACCGCCGAAATCCACATCCGCATCGCACTCATCAACCGCTTCAATGCACTCGGCGCCGCCAAGATCGTACGCGTCGCCTAAATTCAGAGGGGAAAGGGGGGGAGTCAGGCCTCAAGAGGGAGTTCTGCAACAACGCCTGGTTCCGATGATGCCGTGGTCTGGAGTGTCGCTGACACATGTTAAGCACGCCGATGAGATGGGCACATCGTAAATGCATCGAACCAGCATCATGTTGGCAGCCAGCGCGCTGACCACGGACCGAAGCATGTACCCGAAGGGCCTAAACCAAAAGCCGCCGCAGAAAGCAGGACGGGCAAGAATAGAACCGGTGAAACCACTTTGGCGGATTAATTTGCCTGCCTAAAACAGCTTGACTGGGGCGGCCCAGTTACCGAAGTCCAGACCCTAAGCAATTGAATTGGCGTCGATTTTATAATCGGGAATCTCGGAATCTCTTCCGGCATACGTTTTGAAACCCGGTTTGGGTGATCAACTCGGCAACCACGGAGACACATTGACAATATTGTGATAGAATTCGTTTAACCTGAGTCGAACGCCCGGCAGGGACGACGGCGAGTTTGCTCCCAGGGAAGGTGCGTTCTATTTGTTGTGGGCCAATTTTTCAGATGAGTTATCAATACAGAAGCTGGAAGAAAATAGGCTGCATCTTTTTGGGTAGTGCTTCTGGTGATTCAGTTTTCTTTCGCTAGGCGCCAATAGGAGGAGGCGAAGGTTGGCGGAGCGTGAAACGCCTCTTTCGAGACTTGACGTTTAACCGCGTTTTGACAAAGGGAAGGGAGAGGCGGGGTCGCCATTCTGTATCTATGACTGTGGTTCTGAATATGTAGAGCATTGGAGGGTGGTAATGAGTTTTGAGTTTAACAAGCATTTCATTCCATTCGGGGGTGGCAATTCGGTTAGCAGGGGCTGGACCAAGAGAACTGATTACGAACCCAAAGGAGTGACATGGCACTGGACGGCTGGGCACACTATAGAGTCGTGCCGTGAGTTGCTTGGCGGTCCAAATGCGAAGCGAAAAGGCGTAGCGTCTGCTCACTACTGTGTTGGCCGCTCGTACAGTGATGGTATCGATCAGTACGTTTCTCTGGATGACCGCTCGTGGCATGCCGGAAAGAACCAGATTTTACGTTGGGATGGTGAGAGGTCCAATTCACATACCAAGGGCTCAAGGGCGACAATTGGGATCGAAACTGTAGCGATCGGGTACGAGAGACCCGGAATTCCAGCGGAAGTCGATTGGATAGAAACTGTTAATCCGAGCGGTGAATGGAAAATGCGAATTCAACCGTGGACGGACGAGCAGTTCGAAATGATGATCGCACTTGGAAGAATTATCGTCGAAAGATGGCCTCACATAGGAGCAAGGGACCACCACGGGCACCATGATATCTGCCCCAGCTACAAAAGCGATGTATGCGGCCTTGATTTTTCAAGACTACTCAATGGTATATATCCGGATGCCAACGTTCCGGATGTTTGGACAAAATTCAACTCGGTCAAGGAGCGCCAGCAGGCATTGATCGACTTAGGGTATGATTTGGGGTCATGGGGCGCGGATGGGTTTTGGGGGGATTACTCTGCAAGAGCCTTGTTAGAGTTTCAAGAAACTGGAGGGCAGGTTACAACTGGATATTGGACCTCGTTTACGAACTGGGCGGTCTACGACGCATTTCAAGATGCCGGTAAGCCTTGGTAGTTTTGGAGGAAAACGACTATAGGTCATCCTATGCACTTGGCCAACACGATGCCAAGCAACCCGGTCCGAAGAATGTATGCTCTTCGGTAATTCCGGCGACACCTATGAATAGTCGCAGTCTTGTGACGGATTGGAAAAATATGAAGCGGTTTGTAAGACGTTATTTCTGTTTGCTGTCAGCCGCCCTTTTTTTGGGTGCCTGCGCAGCCATTTTGGCACCCGCCTATGACGCAGAACTGGTTGAAGGATTGAGTGACGCGAACGAGGCCACTCTTACCTTGTTCAGCGGAGTGAGTGCCGGTGCAACGCGTGGCAACTTCAAGAACCACCAGGAAAGTTACGATGCAATTATCGGCCAGTTTGATGCGCTCCGCGTCCGGGCAAATGCCAGGGAAATGCCCGCGGTGCCAGTAAAAATTGTTTCCAAGTTGGGGCTTGGCGCGCCGGAATGCGGTGAGGTTGCCGATTGCATCAATCCTACGCCTGCAATCCTCGAAACACTTCTATCGGGTTTGCGCCGAATGAGGGATCAACACCGCAGCAACGGCGTGCCTGACGATCAAGTTTCTCTATACAAGAATGGGTATGAGATTTCGATAACCCAAGCCTTGACGGTCGAAAGGGCCTTTCAACGGTAGCAGAAGGAAGCAATGGAATGAGTTTGGATGTCGAAGCCCTCCTGTCTGGCGTCGTACAGGCAGTAAAGGACATTGTGGCAGATGATTGGTCGCGAATTTCCAACTTTACCGAAAACCAGGGCAGAATGTTGGCCAATCAGGCTGTTATGATTACCACAGCCCGGACTGTAGGCTCGCTGAGAAACGATGACGACGGGTTCGAGTTCTTTTTAAGGCAACTGGAGAAAATGACGAGGAACTTTACCCAATCTATTGCCGCTCTCACCATTGTTACGATTGAAAAGGCTTGGAACGCCGTTGTGGGAGTTGTCTGGGGGGCTGTAAATGGAGCACTCAGTGCCGCCGGACTTTCTGAAGTGCCGATTCCAACAGTTCCCCAAATGGGATAGCAGGTTCAGAAGTGCGAGAATTCGAGCTGTACAGGAGTGATCTCCTGAAATGGAACTTAGCCATGAAAGTGATTCAGCGCTGGACAACTGGGAGGGGGAATTCATGGCGAACAGTTTAGTAACTTTGGTGGCAGCGATTCATCTCGCTGCCATGATAGCGGAAATATTCTTTTGGCCGCTGGTCGCAAAGCGAGTTGCTGGATTTGATGGTGCGTTGATCGTTAAGACTCGGGCGCTGGGATTCAACCAAGGTCTATACAACGGATTCCTTTCCGCTGGCTTGTTCCTGACGTTCGGCGTGCAGGACATTGCAATTCGAACAGATGCTCAGACGTTCTTTCTAGCATGCGTTGTAGCCGCCGGCGTGGTCGGCTACATTTCGTTCAAGAAGCTTAGCTTACTCCTTGGGCAAGCTGGAATCGCAGTGATTGCTATTTGGGCAGTGCTTGGGACACAGTAGTTTAGATCTACTAGCTTTACTGGCGGGCCGTCGAAGGTAATCTCAGTTAGGTCAGGTGACGGGCCTGCGCAATATTGTTGATGGGTGTACAGGCAATGTTCAAAACGCTTTTGACAAACCGCTGAACTAATCAGTCCGGCGGCATGCTGTTTTAACCAGTGGCATGAGTTTGCGCGTTTTGCGTGATCGCGGGCGCCCATTTCGCAAGAAGCCGGGAACTGATTTCACGCCATCGCGAGCGGTGATATTGAGGGATCATGGGCAGAACTGATCGACGAACTAAGGGTGCTTTCCCTCCAGATCAACAGGAGGGGTGGAATGCCGACAGGACGTCTGACCATGCGCGATAAACGAGACGTATTGCGGTTGAAGTTTGCCCAAGGGCTGAGCGATCCAGCAATTGCCACCTCGCTGGAGCTTGGGCAGGGAAGCATCGGGACGCAATAGAGACCTGCCCGGGAAACGGGGGTGAGTTGGCCGTTACCGGTGGGCTTGGACGACGATAGGTTTGAGCTTCCACTTTTCCCGGCATCCCCGACCGTGCCGGAATATTCGCATGAGGTACCGGTGTCTCGGGCCAGGGATCGCGTTGTAGGAGTCGGCGCAAGCATGCTAACCGGATTGGATGAAACAGTGTCCAAATCCTGCTCCCGCAACCAAAAATTCCTGAATAAAATCGGACCATTGAAGCCACCTTCGGGTGGTTCCTTGCGTTTGTGGTATCCAGTCGGTGCTACATCGGTGCTAAGCTCCGCAGCAAACAAGCTCTAGAAAGCAAAAGCGAAGCAGCACGACTCGGAAAACCGGAAACAGCCCCTTGGCGACAACCGTACCAGATACAGCGGGCACCCGAAGCCGACTTAATGAAACTCATTCGGGTTGCCGGCCTGACCTCATGATCGCGCCGTCAAACTGATTCAAGATTTATCTGGCGACCACGCCTGTCGATTTCCGAAAGGGCATTGATGGCCTCGCCAACCACGTCATGAGCAACTTTGAACTCGATCCGTTTTCAGGTGCCTTCTTCGTGTTCCGCTCCGAGGGGCGTGACAAGATCAAGGTGCTTATGTGGGACGGTACTGGCCTGGTTCTGATCTACAAGCGCATCGAAGGCGCTGGTTTCAACTGGCCCAAATTGTCGGATGGGACAATGACCCTGACGAAGGCCCAGTTCGAAGCCCTGTTTGAAGGGATAGATTGGCGTCGGGTTGCCTTTGCGCCCTTTCACCGCCCCGCTCTCTTTCAAAGCCAGCATGCCGATCCCCGAGCAGCCATTTGACGTTTGGCAGGCCGCAAAGCTATGCCCGCGCGCCGATGTAGTCGCTCACCTGACCGGCGGTAACGAAAAGGTCGAGCGGGCGCCCCTGGCTGTCGCAGATGGGTGCAGTTTGGTGTACATACCACCCCTGGTTCGACCGATCAGGCGGCCGCGCCCCCCTTTTTCGCGGCCATGCTGGTCGCTGTGCGGTGGGCTTTGAGATAGGTAGCGTCAATCATCACGGCCTGTTCTTCGCCGTGCCCGGCGGCCAGACCCGCCATCATCCGAGCGAAGATGCCTTTCTCGCTCCAGCGCTTCCAGCGGCTGTATAGAGTCTTGTGCGGGCCATAGGCTGCAGGGGCATCGCGCCATCTTAACCCGTTGCGGTTGACGAAGATAATCCCTCTCAAAACCCGCTTGTCATCGACCCGAGGCTTACCATGCGACTTCGGAAAGAAGGGTTCCAGACGCGCCATCTGCTCGTCGCTCAGCCAGAAAAGGTCAGAGATGTTCACCGCTCGTTTTGAGCACCGTGAATCACGCGGCCAAACGGAAATCAATGGGTCCTGAGCCTAAGCCGCTCCAGCTTCGCGAAGATGCACGCCCAGCAGGATCAGGCCTGGCCAAAGCATATAGGCTTCGATTTCAATATTCTCACCGAATGAGAGCAGCAGCATTGTCATGAGTATTCCCAGCGGCAGGCGGCCTCGCGTGTGTTTTGCTGCATCCGCCATGACAACGCCGATGTGCCAAACAAGCGGAACAACAAGGGCAGCAAACCCGGCAGCCCCCTTGACAAACAGCAGTCCGTACCAGGTGTGATGGCTGCCGATGGGCATGTATTCCACGGCATGGGACCCGGGCTGTACCGTGCCGTGTCCAAACCAGAAGGCTTCGGTCTGCCAGCGTTCACTGGCGATCCGCTGCAATGTTTCGCGGACCCGGGTGCTGTCTGCCCGGGCACCCTTGAACGCGGCCACCGCATCCGCGGCCAGCGCCGCCAAGGTTCCGCCGGTGATTGCCAATGAGGCGGTCAGCCCTGCCGTTACATGCCAGGCCCAGCCGCGCAGGATCAGGGGCATCATGCGCGGCGCAACGGTGCAGGCCACCAGCCCCACCAGACCCATTCGAGACTTTGACGCCAAAATCATCAGGACCCCAGCGGCCACACCGGCCAGCATCCACTTTCGGTTTTTTTCTTCCAGTGCAAACAGCACCATGATGACGCCCAGCAGGGCCGCAAAGGGGGACCAGGGGGCGTAGAATTGCCAACGGGGTGTCCAACTGGCCGGATCATAAGTGAACAGGTAAACGCTGAAATACTCCGGACCCGGCCCGCCAACTGCCTTCAACGGTGACGTGAAGATCTGTTCCGGTAGGCCAAGATAGGGCGCTGCCAACAGGACCGGTGCCAGCGCCAGCGTCCAGGCCCCGATCACGCACTGACCGCGGATCAGAACCTCGCGGCGGATCGGCAGCACCGCGCCAACCAGCGGGAACAACGCCAGCAGCGCCCAGCCCTTGGCCCAGCCGATCGATGACTTGATTGTTTTCTTGAGGCCGAGCCCCCAGTCGAGGTGCCCGATCCACAGGGCCACCAGCATAATGGCCATGCCGATGATCCAAACCCAGATCAGCACCGGAACCGGACCGGTTGCACGCAGGTCGGGCCGGAACGCCGGGCCTAGGTAGAGTGCCAGCACCGCCAGCGTGCCGAGAACCCAGGCAAGAACAGGACCGACGACGTATAGCGCGCCAACAGCGTAGAAGGGCCAGGTCAGCGCCATGGAGCGGTAGATTATCCGCTCTGCCGGGTTTTGCGGGGTCATGCTTGGGCCGCCTTGGGCGCGGCCAGAAGACGGCTGATGACTGCGGATCTGATCCAGCCCAGCACCAGCGCGATCAGCAGCATAAAGGTGGCCGCGGCCCCCGCGGCAAAGGCGATCTTCCGGTCCGGCGAAGAAGGGCGTTCCGGAAGGGACGGGTTTTCAAGCACCTGAACCAGCGGGTAGGAAGCATAAACATCCGATTTCGTCGATTGGGCACGGGCGATGGCAGAAGCAAACACCGCTTCGGCGACGGAAAAGTCGCGCTGCAGATCCTTCAGCCGCGCCGCGCTGGCAGACAGCTGCTGCAGCCGGGTCCGCTCCGACACCAGCCGCTGTGACAGGGTCTGATACTGCCGGGCCGTGCCCATGCGCTCTGCGTCCATGCGCACAAGCTGCGCCAGCAGTTCCGCGCGCGCCCCGTCCGGGGCCAGATCAAGCAGCGCGAGCTGCTGCAGGCCGATGCCGGTGACAGCCGTGGCCCGTTCCATTGCGCTGCTTTCTGCCGCGGCCTGGGCGGCGCGGGCGGTCTGGACCTTCGGATGCCCTTCGCCATAGGAGGCGCGGGACTCGGCCAGTTTTGCTGCATGCGCACCGCTTTCCTCGATAAGGGCCAGGAAATCAGCATCGGCATAGAGTTTCAGGGTTGCTGCCGCGGCGGCGGCGGGAATACCAAGCGTGCGTTCGAGCGCGGCGACGCTTTGCGCCTTTTCCTCGAGCTCGCCTGCCAGGTCCTCGACCCGGCCTTCCAGTTCGCGGGTATCTTCGACCATCGCATCGAATTCATCCCCTGACAGCAGCCCGGAAGACTGTTGCAGTTTCTCGATATCAAAGCGTGTGAGAGCAACCGACCGCTGATATTCATCAATGGCGGCCAGACCGCTGTCTTCGCGGGTGGATTGCTCATCCTTGCGCAGCGCGTCCAGTTCATCGAAGAAAGCCTGCAGCAGAGCGTTGCCGCGCTGCTGGGCGTTTTCTGCGCTGGGGCCCGTCATCTCCACGTGGATGAGACTGGTCTGATCCACCAGCCGAATCCGCGGTTTACCGAAGTCTTGGCGGGTCAGTCCCATTGCGGCGGCAGCCGCGGCAAGGATACGGTCGGCACCGATCAAGCGCTTGTAGGTTTCGGTCGGGCTGACGGAGTTGCTGGCAAAGGCGGAATTGGCATAGGAGGACGCCTGACCGATGCCATTGAGGTTCAACGAGGCCGAGGCACCTGAGCCGGGCAGGATGAGCGACGCATGCGATTTGAATGCAAGCGGTGCGGTTTGCAGGTATCCGTTGATCGGTGCCCAGATCAGTGCCAGCCCAAGCAGCAAGAATGCCAGATAGCGGCGGATGCGGCTGGTATCGCCCAAGCGCCCGCCGACGATGATGCGGCGGAGGGAGATGCCGCGCCAAAGCCGCCGCGGAGCATTAAATTTTCCGGCAAGTTTCTGCAGCATGTCAGTCTCCTTCTACCAGAGACTATGCTGACGCCTTTCCTTCCGCACGTGCGCGCAAGGCTATCCCGATGCGCAACCGTATTCGCAGCTATCCGATGGAGTAGGTTTCTATACTGCACCCCTTGCAGGCAGTCAGAACAGCCCGGCCTCGCGCGCGGCCAGTGCTGCCTGGGTGCGGTTTGCCACTTCCAGCTTCCGGTACAGCGTTTTCATATGCAGCTTCACGGTGGGTTCTGTAATGTCCAGATCGCGGGCGATTTCCTTGTTGGACTTGCCCTCTGTCAGGCCTTTCAGAACCTGAAGCTCGCGCGGCGAGAGTTTTTCCGCCAGGGGGTGGTCCGTTTCCGGGTCCGCCGCGGTCATGAAATCAATGGGGGCATATTGCTCCCCCATCGCCATGAACTTGACCGCATTGATCATCGACTTTGCGGGCAGGGTTTTGGGGACAAATCCGGCGGCGCCGGCCTCCAGCGCCTGTTCTGCGATCTGGCGCGTGGCTGCTCCCGACATCAGGGCAACCCGCTGTCCGTTTCTCATGGCCATCGCCCGCTTGAGGCCCGCCAGCCCGTTCATGCCAGGCATATTCAGATCCAGCAGGATCAGATCAAAGGGATCTTCGGTCTCGATCAGCTTGCATGCCTGATCCAGATCCGCCGCGGTGCTGGTCTTGATGGACCCTTGCCCCTCCAGGAACAGAACAAGCGTGTCGCGCAGCAGGTCGTGGTCGTCGGCAATCAATACTCTCATAACATGCTCCTTGATCCCTTCCACTACACGTACCGCGTGAATGCGGCGCTTGCACGGCAAAAGTCGTGCGTATCCGCCGCAGCTTGGTAAGCATTTGGATAGGTTCTGATCCGGGCGGGTAGGTTTGCACGCCGCAAGGCAAGCCGGGGATGCCATCGGACCTGCAACCTGTCCGCCCGCTCCGTTGAGAGGCAGGGCCGCCTGCAACAGCCTGAGAGCAACCAACGACAGCTCAAGGACTTAGCAGATGACACTTGCGTATCCCTCTTCCAACTTCGGGGCTGGCCTTGCGGTCAACCCCCGCCGCCTGAACACAGTTTACTTGCCTGCTCTGGGCTTCAATCTGGTTGACAGCAGCGCTGAACAGGCTGTTGCCAAGCTGCTGTCGCCTGGCCGCCGGCGCGTGTTCTTCATGAACGCGCATTGCTGCAATATCCGACGCCGCGACCCCCAATATTCGGAGGCAGTCGCCGGGGCGGATCTCCTGCTGCCTGATGGCATTGGCGTTGAACTGGCGGCAAAGTTCACCGGTCATTCGCTGACGGCCAATTTGAACGGCACCGACTTTGTGCCGCAGCTGTTGCAGCGTGCGGCCAGCTTGGGCAAATCGGTCTACCTGTTCGGCGGGCGGCCGGGAGTTGCGGATGCAGCCGCGGGGCGGCTGGTCTATGACATTCCCGGCCTGCGCATTGCTGGCACCCGTGATGGGTATACGGGAGCACAGGACACCAGGGCCGTTGTCGCGGACATCAACGAAAGCGGTGCCGACATCGTGCTGGTCGCGCTTGGCGTGCCAATGCAGGAACTTTGGCTGCACCGCAATGCAGATGACCTGAAGGCCGACCTCACCCTTGGGGTAGGCGCGCTGTTCGATTTTCTGTCCGGCTCGGTTGCACGGGCGCCGGTACTGGTCAGGGCGGCAAGGATGGAGTGGGTTTGGCGGCTGGCGATGGAGCCGCGCCGGATGGCACGCCGCTACCTGAACGGTAACGTTAGCTTCCTGGCCCATGCGGGGCTGGCAGCGCTGCGGCAGAAGCGCCTCGCCGACATCCAGCAGCGCGCACTTGATATCACAGTTGCACTTTCGGCGCTTTTACTGCTGTCACCATTGCTGCTGCTGGCAGCGCTTGCAGTAAGGGCAGATAGCAAGGGAGCGGCGATTTTCAAACAGACGCGGGTCGGGCTGAACGGCAAGACCTTTACCATGTTCAAGTTCCGCTCGATGACGGCAGATGCGGAAACCCGGCGGGCGGAGATACTGAACGTCTCAGACCGGGACGGTCTCTGCTTTAAGTCGCGCCAAGATCCGCGGATCACCCGTGTCGGCCGCTGGCTGCGCCGGACCTCCATTGATGAGCTGCCGCAATTGTTCAATGTGCTGCGGGGCGAAATGTCCATTGTCGGCCCCCGCCCGGCACTGCCGAGCGAAGTTGCAGATTACCCGCCCCGGGCGCTTGGGCGCCTGCAGGTCAAACCGGGCATCACCGGTGTCTGGCAGGTGTCGGGCAGGGCCTCTGTCGGCTTCAAGGAAATGATCGAGATGGACCTCAGCTACATTCAGGCGCGCTCGCTCAAGCTGAACCTCCAGCTCATCCTCAGAACCTTCGGCGCGGTGATTTCCGGCCGCGGCGCTTACTGATCCCACACTTCAGGAGGTATCCAATGACACATATTCGCAAAGCTGTTTTCCCCGTTGCCGGCATGGGAACCCGTTTTCTGCCCGCCACCAAATCCATCCCCAAGGAGATGCTGCCGCTTGTGGACCGTCCGCTGATCCAATACGCGGTGGACGAAGCCCGCGAAGCGGGGATCGAAGAGTTCATCTTTGTCACTGCCGCAGGCAAGGGAGCATTGGAGGACTACTTCGACACTGCCGCCGCTCTGGAAAGCACGCTGGAAGCGCGCGGCAAGACAGCGGCTTTGGCAGCCATCGCACGGACCCGGATGCCGGAAGGCGCCCTGTCCTTCGTGCGCCAAAGTAAGCCGCTGGGCCTGGGCCACGCCGTGGGATTGGCCGCACGCCTGGTTGGTGATGAACCCTTTGCCGTGCTTTTGCCCGATGATGTGATCAGGGCGCCGCGCGGGGCGCTGCGCCAGATGGTGGAGGCGCATGCCGTGAGTCGCGGCCACATGGTGGCAACCATGAAAGTTGCGCGCGAGCAGACCTCTTCGTACGGCATCCTGGATGTCGCGAAGGAAGCCGGAAAACTCGCTCACGCCCGCGGGATGGTGGAAAAGCCGGATCCAGCGCAGGCACCATCAACACATGCCGTTGTTGGCCGCTATATTCTGGAGCCTTCGATTTTTGAGGCTCTCGGGGCCATTTGCCCGGGCGCAGGCGGAGAGCTGCAACTGACGGACGCCATCAACGCGGACCTTCCCTCAGCAGGTGTAACCGGGTTCCGGTTTGACGGCGAACGGTTCGACTGCGGCAGCGTGCAAGGATTTGTGCAGGCGACGGCGGCCTTTGCTCTGGACCGGCCGGAACTGGCCCACGAATTTTCCGGCTTTCTTGCCGGGCGTGTTGCCCCGGTTCCGCAGGCGGCATGAATGCGGGACCTATTCGAAAGGGTAGGCGGGTATCCGTCTAACCTTTTGGCGCCCGCGCCGCGCCGTGTCATATCTGGGTTAACCAGCGAAGGAGGTCGCGCAATGCTTTTTAAAGCGCTCAAGATAGTTGCAATTTCCGTGTTCGCCGCGCAGCCGCTGGCAGCGGGAAATCTGGACCAGCCAGCCGGAGAAGTAGTGCTAACAGTATCTGGCGCGCCGAAAGCGGAAAACGCAGGGGAAGCAGCGCAATTCGATCTGGCCATGCTGGAAAGACTGGGTGCCGTTGAGTTTGAAACGTCGACAATCTGGACGCAGGGCGTGCAGCATTTTGAAGGTGTGCCGCTGAATCATCTGGTTGACCATCTGGGCATCACCGGAACCACGCTGCGGGCCACCGCCATCAACGACTATTCGGTGGACATCCCGCTGGCGGATGCTGTCGAAGGGGGACCGATCATTGCCTTCAAGCTTAACGGCGAGGAAATGTCGGTGCGTGACAAGGGGCCGCTATGGATTGTTTACCCTTACGACAGCAAATCCGAATATCAATCAGAGGTGGTTTATTCCCGCAGTATCTGGCAGCTCGACCGCATCGAAGTGATCGAGTAGCGAGCGCTGAACCCGGCGCTTTTGGCGTGGCTGCCTGCATTTGAGGATTATGGCAATGGGCGGCACACAACGCAGAAAGATGTGGTTACGGTTGTCTGCCCTTGTGCTGCCCGCCATTTTAGGCGTGGCAGCCATTGCCTTTCTGGCGTTGAATGTGTCCCGCGACATCACGCGGCTGAACTCTGCCAGTTCCGACAACATTCAATGGAACCTTTCTCAGACCGAGGTGGAGTTTCTCCAGTTCGAACTTGAACTGGCGCAGGCGCTGCAGGGAAATAGCCCGGATATTCGCAGCCTCCGGCAGAAGTTCGACGTCTTTTTCAGCCGAATACGCACGCTGCAGCAGGCATCCATCTACAGCGAATTGCGCGCAGTGCCGAAGTTCGCGGCCAATCTGGCGACAGTTGCAGCCTTCCTTGACCGCGCCGTCCCTGTGATTGACAGCGAAGAAGGTGCCCTCCCGGCCCTATTGCCTGCGCTGAAACAGAAAACCGGGGCTGTGCGCCCGGATGTGCGGCGGCTGTCCGTATCCGGCCTCAACTATTTCGCTGTGGAGTCCGACTTCCGGCGCGAGGCCTTTTCGGGCACCCTGATGCATTTAGCGATTGCCATTGCCGCGCTGGTGGCAGCGCTCGCTGTGCTTGCCTGTTACTTGGCGGTGCTGAACGCTCAGAACGTGCGGCGCAGGACACAAGTCATCGAAGCCAGTGAGCGCATGAACATTGTGACAAGCACGTCTCTTGACGCGGTGGTCGTGGCGGATACGTCAGGGCGCATCACGGATTTCAACGCCGCTGCCGAACAGATTTTCGGCTATTCCGCGAAAGATGCAGTGGGTTGCGATCTGGGCGAACTGATTGTTCCGGAACATCACCGGGCTGCGCATCAGGCCGGTATGGCCCGCCTGCGCGAAACAGGCGAAAAGCGTGTTGTAGGTAGCGGGCGCTTCAAGCTTGAAGCGAAGCGGGCAAACGGCGAAGTTTTCCCCGTGGAGCTTGCCATCCAGGCGGCGGACACCAAGGACGGGGAAATCTTCATCGCGTTCCTGCGTGATATTTCCAGTCAGGTGCAGGCAGAGGCTGAGCTTGTTCTGGCCCGCGACCGTGCGATGGCCGGCGAGAAAGCCAAAACCGATTTCCTGGCCACCATGAGCCATGAGATCCGTACGCCGCTGAATGGGCTCTTGGGCAACCTGACACTGCTGGAGGAAACACGGCTCAGCGCGCGGCAATCCCGCTACATCCGAAATATGCAGACGTCCGGCAAACTGCTGATGAGCCATATTTCGGATGTTCTGGACATTACTAAATTCGACGCGGGCAAGCTGCGGCTGCACACGGTGGACATGAATATCAGCACTCTGCTGAAGGACATCGTGGACAGCCTAAGCGGTGCAGCGGCGGGCAACGGCAGCACTTTGGAGTGGGGCTGGACAGGGGCGCCGCTCAACTGGGTCCACGCGGATCGGGACCGCATTCAGCACATTCTGATGAACATCGTCGGCAATGCAGTCAAGTTCACAAAAGATGGGCGGATCTCCATCACCGCGCAGGCCAGTGCCGCTGCCGAGGGAAAGACCATCCTGTGTATTTCGGTGCGGGATACAGGTATAGGTATCGATCCGGGCCTACTGCCGCATATCTTCGATGATTTCGCGACCGGAGACAGCTCCTATGACCGGGAAGTCGGGGGAACCGGGCTGGGTCTGGGGATTGCCCAGCGGTTTGTGAAAGCGCTGGGTGGCCGGATCACTGTCGAAAGCACTCCGGGAGAAGGCAGTGTCTTCAATGTCAGCTTCCCTGTTCAGGCCATTGCGGAACCTGAGCCGAAGGGAGAGGCCCGGTTTGATGCGCCCGCCAGGAAGCGAGCAAATGTCCTGCTGGTGGAAGACAACGAGATCAATCGCCATGTCGCCCGGGAGATGCTGACAGCACAGGGGCATTTTGTGACCGAAGCGCACAACGGCCGGGAAGCGGTCGAGATGGCAGAAGAAACTGGCTTTGACCTGATCCTAATGGATATCAGCATGCCGGTCATGGACGGGCGCAGCGCCGCGCGGGCGATCCGGAGCGGTGGCGGCGCGTCAGCGCGCGCGCCGATTATTGCCGTGACAGCAAACGCGATGGCTGAGGAGCAGGAAGCCTTTCTGAAGGACGGCATGAATGATGTGCTGACCAAACCATTGACGCGTGAAGGCCTGTTGCAATTGATTGCAGACCATCCTTCTCCGCCTCCGCCAGCACCGGAAGGTGCTGCGCTGCGGTCGCAGCAGCTAATTGAACTGGAAGAAACGGTTGGTGCCGAGGCGCTAAAACCTCTCCTGAACCGCTTTGCAGCTGAAATGGAAGCCTTCCTCAAAGCCCTAGAGAACGGGCAGGATTTGGCTGCGAACGAAACCGCAGTCGAAGCCCACCGGATTGCCGGCAGCGCCGCGACCTTTGGGCTTCCGGAGCTGCGCAGTGCGCTGATCTGTCTCGAGAAAGCGTCACTCAGCCAGGACTACCAAGCGGCAGAAGACGCGTTGCCCCCCTTGAGGAAGGCCTGGGCCTCCACCAAGCCGGTGCTCAATCTGGCTTAGTAGCTGAAGGCGCCGATGAGGCGGCCGACCTCTCCCAGATTGGTGATTGTGCTGTCATAGCAGGCAATGGCGTCTCCGGGCAGGAGGAAGGGGTCATAATCGTCCCGGTCAGCGCGGCGCAGCAGGTCTTCGATCCTCCGCTCGATGACGACAGACACTTGGGTGACCGGATTGCGGGAGAACAGAACCGAGGAGCGGTGCGCGCTGGTGGCGCGTGCTCCGCCTACACAGTTGGTGTCCACCACCGCCTGCAGGTACCGCGTGCCGTAGGGAAACTCGCGCACCTCGCGGCCAATAGCAGAGAGCGCGTTGCCTGCTGCCGGCTGGGTGAGGTTCGACAAGAACAGTGTCACCCCCGGAGGACTGATGGGGCTGGGCCGCATCAGGTCTTCCTGGAAGCATCCGCGGCTGGGCACATGCACCTGATCGCCTGTCAGCAGCATGATGTCGACGGCGTTCTGGCCTTCGAACACTCCGCGCATGTCCAGCAGGTAGAGGCTGCTGCCGCGCCGCACCTCGACTGCCGAAATGTCCGCATCCGGGCGTACACCGCCTGCCGCACGCAATGCGGCAGACAGGTTGCGGGCTTCGGTCGAGGCCCCCAGTGCGCCCTGCCTGCGGGAATCCACTTCGTCACCTGGCACACCGCCGATTTCCACGGCTTTAGGCTCGAAAACGGCACCCGAAACGCCCACTGTGACCGAGGCAAAATCAGCTGCCCGGACCGACAACCGCGGGCGGTCAGAATAGAAGTCTTCGGCGATCAGTTTCGCGGCAATATCATCCTCGATCTGGATGGCCGTTCGGCCCTGGGCGCGGATCGGTGACAGGAAAGGCAGTTTCAGCGAGCCATCCCTGGAGATGACGTAGTCACCATTGAAGGTCTCATCATCGCCGATGCGCACATTGACCAGATCATTGCGGGTGAACCTCTCACCTGCGAGCGCAGCCTGCGCCGTTCCGGCCCACTTGCCGCCGGTTCCGCCGGCGGCGGGTCGGCACCTGGACTCGTTCATTGTCTGAGACTGCAGGAAACCGGCTTCGCTGCGGGACACCTCCGGTTCACGGTATTGCGCCTGATACCCGTCGCCAGAGGCAATCGGCTCCAGGTTGTCTGGCGGATCTATCTGCGCGCAGCCGCTCAAAGACAAAACCGCCAGAATTGCCGTTCCATTTTTGAGGGGCTTCATCATTCTACTGCTCAAGCGATCACTGCGGGTTGTACCGGTGATACGGAATTCGGCCTCAGCGGTCGAGAGCCCGTTGATATCGCGGCGCTATCCGTTCGGATATGCGACAGTTCTGTTGCACCGTTGCCCTGTCCTGGGGGGCAAGGGACAGCGGGTTCTCACGCCCGGTATGACTTGATCCAACAGCCTTACGGACAGGTCCCTATGCCCCGCACCCTGCAATTTCCCTCCTTCGCAAAGAACCTCTTTGCCTACGGCGCGTCTGAGGCGGCAGCCAAGGTTTCGCGGCTTCTGGTGGTTGTCGCGGTGGCGCGCACGCTCGACCTGGATCAGATCGGCATTGCCGCGGCTGCCCTGGCGGCGGCCGATATTGTCAAGTCGCTGACGGAAAACGGCGTCATTCAAAAGATCATCGCGGCCCCGCAGGCTCAGCTGCAGCAGACCTGTGCCACCGCGCACCGCATTTTCTGGGCATGGTGCGTCGGATTGTTTTTGCTTCAGTCGCTGGCAGGGCTTGTGCTTTATGCCAGCGGCGGCAGCGTCATGCTGCTGGCTCTGGTGCTTCTTCTGGCAGGCGAATACCTGTTCATGCCCGCCGGACTGGTGCAGGCCGGCCTCGCCATGCGGGCAGGAAAGCTGCGCCAGACTGCCGCCATTTCGGGCACGCAGATCGTGGCATCAAACCTGATGTCGGTGGTGCTGGCGCTGCTTTGGCCGTCCGCCCTTGCGCTGGTGCTGCCGCGCCTGCTGACAGCGCCGTTCTGGCTGGTCGCCATGCGCCGCCTGCATCCGTGGAGCCCCGATCCGTCCCAAGGCTATGCGCCGCTGCGCCCGTTCCTAGCCTATGGATGGGCGGTTCTGGGCGTCGAACTGGTCAAGGCGCTGCGCCTGCAGGCCGACAAGGTTATCGTGGGCGCCCTGATGGGGGCAGAGACGCTTGGCCTTTATTTCATGGCCTTCAATGCCGGTCTCAGCCTGTCCAACTCCTTCACCGTGGCTTTCTCCACTGTTCTGTTCCCGCATCTCTGTGCCAGCGCGGACAAGCTGCAAGCGCTGCGCCAGAGCGTGCTGCTGGCAATCGGGATCATCGCACCTGCTGTCATCGCGCAGTCGCTTTTGGCCCCGCTCTACGTCCCGGTCCTGTTCGGAGAGGGTTGGGCAGGCATCGAGGGTGTTGTGTCGATCCTGTGCCTGGTTGCGATCCCGACCACGCTGTGGTCCGCAACCGCGGGCTGGCTGCGGGCAAACGGCAATCCAGGCCAGGAATTCCGGGTCACGCTTGCTACCACCGGGGCGCTGATACTGAACACCTGCCTGCTTGCGCCCCATGGTCTGACAGCGGTCGCCACAGGCTATGCCGTCGTCGCCGCGCTGATGATGACGGGCGCATCGCTGCCAACCCTTTCCAGGGCCTTCCGCCACCGCACCGCAGAGGTTTGAACCATGCCGTATTTCTCCGCAGTCATTCCCAGCTTCAACGCTGCCGCCACGATCCGGGAAACTCTGGCCGGGCTCCAGGCACAAACCTGCACCGACTGGGAAGCGATCGTGATTGATGACGGGTCCACGGATGAGACCCGAGCCCTGGTGCGGGCCGCTGCCGACGCCGATGCCCGGATCCAGCTGGTGCAAAACACCGGGAAAGGCCCCAGTGCAGCCCGCAACCACGGCGCTATGGAGCACGCCGGCGGTGATGTGATCGCGTTCTGCGATGCGGACGACATCTGGCACCCGGATAAGCTGTCGCAGCTCCGTGCGGGCTTCCGGCAGGGGTCCGTCGATGGTGCCTATGGACGGATCGGTTTCTTCCGCGCCAACCCGGCAGATGCCCGCGTGTTTTCAACAGTTCCCGTGCAGGATCTGACCATCGCCATGCTGCTGGGGGAAAACCCGGTCTGCACTATGTCGAACTTTGCCGTGCGGCGCAGGGTCTTTGCGGCGACCGGCGGCTTTGACGAGGCAATGGTCCACAACGAAGACCTGGAGTGGCTGATCCGCCTGGTTGGCGGCGGCGCGCGGGTGACCGGAATTGACAGCCTGCATACCTACTACCGCACTTCCGTTGGCGGATTGTCGACGGATCTTGAGGCAATGCGGGCAGGCCGTGAACAGGCAATAGCAACCGCCGCCGGATTTGGCGTGGTTCCGAGCGCCGCCTCTCATGCTATTCACCACCGCTACCTTGCCCGCCGGGCGCTTCGTCTGAATGGGGCTCCGGCTTATGCGCTGAAACAAGCTGTGTCCGGCATTCTCAAAAGCCCGCGCGGATTTTTCTCCCCGTTCCGCAGGGGCGGCCTGACATTGGCCGGCTCTCTTCTGGCGCCGTTCCTGCCCCGGCCGCTGCGCCGGAACCTGTTTTCCCGTTAACTTTTTCGAGGTTCACAACCATGGCCTTCACATCGATTGTCGTTCCTGCTTTCAATGCCGAGAAAACGCTCGCTGACACTCTTCTTTCCTTGCAGAGGCAAACCTGTACGGAGTTTGAGGTCATTGTGGTCAATGACGGCTCCACAGACACAACCGCCGCGATTGCTGCGGGCTTCTGCAGCGACCCGCGGTTTCGCGTGGTTCACCAGAAAAACCGCGGCCTTGCTGGAGCGCGGAACGCGGGTATTGCTGGCGCACAGGGCGATGTGGTGGCGTTTTGCGACGCAGACGACATGTGGGAGCCGGGAAAGCTGGCCCGCCATATCAGCCATCTGGAGGCCAAGCCCCATGTAGGCGTAAGCTATGCGGGATCTGCTTTCATCTCGGAAGATGGCGCCCTTACGGGCCAGGCGCAGCGGCCGCGGCTGCAAAACATTGATGCCAAACACATTTTCAAGCGCAACCCGGTCGGAAACGGTTCTGCGGCCGTGATCCGGCGGGCAGTGTTTGACGAAATTGCCTTCCGGCCCCGGTCTGAATCCGAGCGCGACTGGTATTTCGACGAGACTTTCCGCCAATCCGAGGACATCGAATGCTGGCTGCGGATCGCATTGACGACCAACTGGGCGTTTGAGGGGATCCCGGGCCTGCTCACACGCTACCGGATCAATTCAGGCGGGCTTTCGGCGGCGACAGACCGCCAGCTTGCCGCATGGGAGCGGATGGTTCGCAAGCTTTCTCAGTTCAACCCCAAGTTTTTTGCGGAAGAAACAGAAGCGGCGCGGGCATATCAGCTCCGCTACCTCAACCGTCGCGCCATCAGCGATCTGGACAGCCGCCGCGCAGTACGTCTTGCCAGGGCGTGGCTCGCCTGTTCCCTGCGGCCGCTTTGGGAGGAGCCGTTGAAGTCCGGCGCAACCTTGGCGGCGACTGCGCTGCTTGCCGTGACCGGGCCGAAGGCTTTGCAGAAAACAATGGACCTGGCCGCACGGGCACACCGGACGGAGGCAATGTCATGACCGTTATCCGCGTAACCCACCTGGTTGATGACACCACTGCAGGCGGTGTGATGCGCGTCGTCGGCCACATGATGACAACGCCTGATCTTACGCGCGAGACTGATCACAGTTTGCTGGAGGTGAAACGGAACAGGCTTTGCATAGGGCGGGTGGAAGCGGATGTGATCGTTTCGCATCTTGCGATCAGCTGGCGCCTTCTACCCTTGCTGGCTGCCTTGCGTGTCTTGAACCCCGCTGCACGGCTTGTTCATGTCGAGCACAGTTACACCAAATGCTTCACAGCTCTGAATGTCAGGCGGAAACGGCGGTTCGGTGCTCTCCTCAAGCTTTCATATGCCCTGTTCCACGATGTCGTTGCCGTCAGTGCCGCGCAGGGTAAGTGGCTGAGGGATGAAGGTTTCGTGCGGCCGGACGCTCTGCATGTCATTCCCTCCTGCGTTGATCTGTCTGCTTTTCGGGAACTGGCACCGCCAGAGGTCGCGGTGAAAACAATCGGCGCCATTGGACGGCTGGAACCGCAAAAGGGGTTCGATATCCTGATCAAGGCTTTCCGCGAACTCAGCGACCCCAACCTTGCCCTTCATATCTTCGGGCAAGGGGCGGAGGAGAAGCGGCTCCGTGACCTCGCCGCCGGTGATCCCCGCATACGTTTCAAAGGCTTTTCTTCCAATCCGGTGGCAGCCATGGCCGGTCTTGACGCGGTTATGATGCCTTCGCGATGGGAGGCCTACGGGCTGGTTGCAATTGAAACCCTGGCAGCGGGACGCAGGCTGCTTGTCAGCAACGTCGATGGACTTACGGATCACTTGCCCCATGGAGCCGCATTGGTTGACGGCGCAGGAATTAAACCCTGGCAGAGCGCACTAGAGGAGCTTTTTGCAGCACCACCGCGCCCCCGCGGGCCAGGGCACGCTCACAACTACGAAAGACATTTTTCCGACTGTTGGAGAACGCTGTTTTTGTCTCCTGACATTGCTTCACAGTGAAAGAGTTCACCGGCGGGCTGTGTTTTTGAGCGCAGAGAGTTAACGGCACGGATCTGAGAACGCTTCGTCAGCTTCGATCTGGCCGGCGCGTGTTCTAGGTTCCCGAAGAGTGGAGCCTGCCGACCTACCGGCGGCGCCCCTGCCTGAACGGTGCTGCCCGCACCCAACGATTTGCCCAGCGGAACACCTCTGGCCGATGCATATTCTGTGTACATTTCCGACTTCTTAGAAGGCCCGCGCTGACGCTTCTGTTAAAGGCTCTCGATTCTTAGTCGCCTGATCTCAGTTTCAATCGTGCTCCGAAGTGGAGCAAGGTCGGGTTTTGCAGGCCGCCGTGCAACACTTTCTGCGTTCCCTCAAAACCGGCTTTGGGTTGGCATAACTCGCGCAAATTCGCTGCAACTGCAAATTGCTGCAAATGCTAGATCGGTAAAGTGGGCTCTGACAGGGCATTCGCCGCACTAGGCGTGAAAGACGGCAGGCAGCCCAAAGCGGCCGTAGACCGAAGACCCTGGGCCAACGATGCTGCGCGTGCGAAACATCTGGATCTCTTCCCGGAAGCGGACCCGCGGCAGGGCTAAGCTGCCTCATGTGATGCTGCGGTATGCGCCGGGGGCAGCGGAGCGCAGAATGCACCCTTTGCAAATCCATGCCTGTAGCCAGATCAGGCCGCAATTTTCGCCGTGCTGCCGCGACCGAAAACTGCCGCACGTCGAGGGCGCAGCGTGAAGCTGGCATCGCGTGACCAGGCGGCCGGACGAAGCTGCTGATGAGGGTTTGCCGGATCCTGGGCTTGTTCTGAATTTACCAGTCTTATGTTACATCTAGTTGATTAAGCCATTTGGAGGCTGACAATGAAGCTAGAAGAGACGGACTTCATCGAATTGGGAAGTGGCGAAAAGGTAATCCTTATTCACTCAAGTGTTGCAGGTGCAAAACAATGGCGGCGCCTGATGGAGACGCTTGCTAACGATTTCCATGTCATTGCAATCAACCTGTTTGGCTATGGCGATACCCGGTCATGGGAAGTTGATGGCACACAACGACTGGCGGACCACGCTAGGTTAATCGAACCCCTTTTGCCGAAAGGAGCTGTCAAGGTTTCGATCGTTGGACACTCATTCGGCGGCAGTGTTGCGATGATGGCTGCTGCTATGTTCAAGAACAAAGTTCACCGTTTGGTCCTCATCGAGCCTAATCCATTCTATCTTCTGGAAAAATCAGGACGGTCCGAAGCTTACCAAGAAGCGGTCATTTTGCGGGATACGATCAAGTCCAATGGGAAATCCGGGGCATGGGAAACCGCCGCTGAAGTGTTTGCGGATTATTGGACCGGCGCTGGAAGTTGGGATGCTATGCCTGATGATCGAAAAGCCAAATTCGCACGCGCTTTAGTTCCAAACTTCCATGAATGGGATGCGGTGATGAATGAGGTAAAGTCATTTTCTGAATGGCAGAGGGATTTGCCCAACGATACGACTGTTATATCAGCAAGTGATACGGTCCGGTCCATTCGTGAGATAGTCGAGCTGATGGAAGAGCATATTCCTGAATGGCACTTCAAGCAGATTGAGCACGGTGGTCACATGGCAGCGATGACCAAACCGGATGTAATTAATCCGATTGTCCTAAGTGCCTTAACTTAGGGACTAATTGGGCTCACTGCCGCCATGCGGCGGCAGTGAGCCCGTACCGGATCTCTCGAGTTTCTTCTGCATGCGCGCACATTGCCGGTTTTCTGCACGCGCGCAAATTCTCGTTTCGCGGCACAGCGGGAGATCCGGCCATTCATGAATCACGCAGCAACAATGAAAGCTCAAATTCACAGAATGCGGGCCGAAGTATGAATTCGCTATGACTGCCCGGATGGCCGCTTTGCTCAATCACACCTCACCTTTTCGATTTCTGAGGGAGACGTCCAGGCCCACATAGGTCATCGGACGACTGTTTGCCGTCATGTTTTCAACCCTTTGGTCAGGCGTTCAAAACCAGCATAGGACGTGAAGCGGCGGAGTATTGTTACGCCATGTCACCCTCTTGGGCGGAACGCGCGGCCTGGATCCTTGAGCTGCGGTTGCTTGCAATCCAACCCAAGTTGCCGTTTTCGGGACCGCCCCACCTGAACCTCATTACAGCCAAATGACGCAATTAACGCGGCGTAACCCGATGAGCGAACCGCGAACCAGGGCCAGGAGTTCGCACCATGGTATTGATTTTTTACGACATTTTTACCGCGGAAAGATGCTCTGCATGCTTACCTTGTTAACAATTGAGTAGCCTTCCCCGGGCTAAGGAGTGGAGTTGCGGAAAACCGTGGTTTTGGAGCGTTAAATTGAAACTTGATTATTTTGCACGCATTGGCAGCTTGACATTGCTAAGCCTCGTGCCGTCCTTCGGATTCGCGTTCACGAACGCAGATGCTGGCTACAACAATTACTACACAGGCAGTAATGGATGCGCTATTGATTCATATATTGATGCCAATCTCGAAAACGGGTATGTCTCCGTAAATTTAAGTTACGTTGCGGGCGGGGCGTATTTCAGCGCAGGCTCAATTGATAACGGTGCCCCCGCAATAACCGAAAGTGCCATCGCCGGCTGTATTGGGGCAAACGTATCGCATATTTCCAATCTGGTTCAGAATGGCGCCGACGGGACCTTTGCAGACGACACCTACATGGGTTTCTCCTTCACCCTCGCGGAGGACGCAGACGGCCTTTCTGTGGGCAATCACGAATTCAGCACCAACGGCCACACCACGACACCACTGACCGACACCACCGCCCCGGTCCTGACCGCGCCGGCCGATCAATCCGCGAATACCGACACCGGCACGGCTACGGCCTCGCTTGACGTGACGTCGCTCGGCTCCGGCAGTGACGACACCGACACTTCCGTATCAATCACCTACGCCGCAGGCGGGACCACCCTCACCGGCGCTTTTGACTTCCCGATCGGCGTCACCACGGTCACGATGAACGCCTCCGACGCCGCGGGCAATGCTGCCACCGAGGTGAGCTTCACCGTAACCGTCACGGATGCCGAGGCCCCGGTGCTCACCGCCCCCGCCAACCAGACCGCCAACGCGGATGCGGGCGCGGCGGTCGCCTCGCTCGATGTGACCGCGCTAGGGTCGGTTGCGGACAACGCTGGCGGGACCCCCACGATCACCTATGCGGTGGATGGCACCACGCTCACCGGCGCCTACGACTTTCCAATCGGGGAAGCCACGGTGACAATGAACGCCTCCGACGCCGCAGGCAACGCCGCCACCGAGGTGAGCTTTACAGTCACAGTCAGCGACGCTGAGGCCCCGGTGCTGACCGCACCCGGCAGTCAGACCGCCAGCACGGACGCAGGCGCCGCAACCGCGTCGATTGACGTGACCGCGCTCGGCTCCGTGGCGGACAACTCGGGCGCGACGCCCTCGATCACCTACGCCGTGGACGGCACCACCCTGACCGGTGACTATGACTTCCCCATTGGAGACACCACCGTCACGATGAACGCCTCCGACGCGGCAGGCAATGACGGCACCGAGGTAAGCTTCACCGTCACCGTCAGCGACGCTGAGGCCCCGGCGCTCACTGCCCCCGCCAACCAGACCGCCAGCACAGACGCAGGCGCCGCAACCGCGTCGATTGACGTGACCGCGCTCGGCTCCGTGGCGGACAACTCGGGCGTGACGCCCTCAATCACCTATGCGGTGGATAGCACCACCCTGACCGGTGCCTTTGACTTCCCCATTGGAGACACCACCGTCACCATGAACGTCTCCGATGCGGCTGGCAACGCCGCCGCCGAAGTCAGTTTCACCGTCACCGTCAGCGACGCCGAGGCGCCGGTCCTCACCGCGCCCGGCAGTCAGACCGCCAGCGCGGATGCAGGCGCTGCCACCGCTTCGATTGATGTGACCGCGCTCGGCTCCGTGGCGGACAACTCGGGTGTGACGCCCTCGATCACCTACGCCGTGGACGGCACCACCCTGACCGGTGCCTATGACTTCCCCATTGGAGACACCACAGTGACCATGAACGCCTCCGACGCGGCAGGCAATGCCGGCACCGAGGTAAGCTTCACCGTCACCGTCAGCGACGCTGAGGCCCCGGTGCTGACCGCGCCGGAAAACCAGACGGTCCAGGCCGCTGCGGGTGAAGCCAGCGCCTCTCTCGACGTGACCAGTCTGGGATCCAGCGCGGACAATGCGGATAACACAGTTGCCATCACCTACGCGGTGGACGGCACCGTGCTGACCGGCACCTACGACTTCCCGGTGGGCGAGACCACGGTGACCATGGACGCCACCGACAGCGACGGTAATGCGGCGGTGCAGGTCAGCTTTACCGT